>NZ_JBWKDW010000038.1:0-34515 GCF_056435735.1 Streptomyces sp. NPDC043878 | reverse complement strand
CCCCTACTCGCTCGGGTTAGTGGGTAGCGTTTGGCGTTGGGGACGAAAACAAACAGAAGCAGGCGGGAGAAAGGGAAAGGGGGGAGGGAGGGGGGGGGGGGGGCCCCCCCCCCCCCCCCCACGGCCAGGCCCCACAGCGCGGCGGCCAGCACCGGCATCTGGGCGGCGTGGTAGAGGAACCAGTTGCCCTGCACCACCACGACCGCCTGCGCGCCGAGCCCGGCGGCCAGGGCGACCAGCAGGAGTTCGGCCCGCCGGCCCCGACCGCGCACCCGGCACAGCAGGAGCAGCAGCGCCCCGGGCAGCAGCAGGAGCACCGGCGTGGCCAGGGCGCGGTCGGCCAGGAACTCCACGGTGCGGTCGAGGACGAACCGCGGGTGGAGGCCGGTACGGCTCAGCGCCGACTGGTTGATCCGCGGCATGTCCTCGGTCCACTGCCACTCGTGGGACCCGCCGAGCACGCTCAGCCCGAACAGGGCGCCAGCCGCGGGCACCGCGACCAGCGCGCCCCGGACGCCGCGGCCCCGGTCGACGGCGTACACCAGCAGCACGCCGATCGCGGCCGTGGCGGCGGTGGAGTACTTCATCATCACGGCCAGGCCCAGCGGCGGCGCGGCGAGGAGCGCGGCCCGCCAGGCCCGGTCGGGGCCGATCGCGGCCGCGACGCCCACGACCGTGAGCACCACGGCCGCCCACTCCGGCTGGAGGAAGTCGTTGCGGGGGGCGAGTGCCAGCGCCAGGCCGGTGGCACCCGCCGTGAGAGCCGCCTCCCGGCCGCTGACCCGGCGTCGCAGGGCCGCGTACAGGGCGCTCGCGGCCGCGGCGGCGAGCAGGGCGCCCGCCGCTCCCATCAGCGTCTCGCGCAGGGCGGTGCCGCCGAAGGTGAGGCGGTCCAGACCGGCGACGAACCACCGGTAGAAGTAGGGCCGGTGGGTGAAGACCTCGGACGGCGAGTAGCCGGCCGCGCCGCCGGTGCGCAGGGCGCCGAGGACGTAGTGCAGGTCGCCGGTGAGCCGGCGGGTGACCACGGTGTACACCACGGCCGCGGTGGCGGGCAGGGCGACGACCGGCCACCACAGGGGTGAACGGCGGCCGCCCTGACGCGGCCGTGCCTGCGGGGAGGCCTCGTCGGTCAGGGCGGTCGCCATGCTCAGCCGCCCAGGATGACCCGCAGGTCGGCCGCGTTCGCCTCGGTGGTCTTCCACAGTTCCTGCTGCCGGCCGTGCACGTCGGCGACGGTGCGGTCGTGGTCGGCGAGCAGGTCCTTCGCGCGTTCGACGAGCCGGGCGGCGAGGTGGCGGTCGTGCACGGACACGCCCCACTCCGGCCGTTCGATGTCCCGCAGGAAGTACGCCATCTTCGGGTGCGAGATGAGGCTGATGATGGGCGTGCCGCAGCCGAAGGGGATCATTCCGGCGTGGCCGCGCATGCCGATCACCAGCTTGGTGCGGGCGTACAGGTCGCGGATCTCGTCGTTGTCGAAGTCGTACATCGGGATGACCGGGAGCGAGATGCCGTGCACCCGGCGCAGGTCGAAGGCGATCTTCTCGTCGTCGAGCGAGTGGGCCGCGCACCGCACCTCGGCGAGGTCGCCCAGGTCCCGTACGGCCTGGGCCATCTGGGCCAGGAAGTAGTCGTAGTCGTGGCCGAAGCGCAGTCCCGCGCGGTCGTAGGCCGCGTTGATCAGGATGGTGTCCTCGCGTTCGGCCGGGTCCTGCCAGCCGGCGACGAGCTGGCGGGTGACCGTGGTCGGGCAGGGCTGGAAGCGCACCTTGTCGTGCAGGTGGGCCGGCAGCATGGCCCGCACCTTCTCGATCGAGCCGTGGTTGCGCAGCCCGAAGAACGAGGACCGCTCGACCAGTTGGCGCAGCGAGGAGCGGAAGCGGCCGGCGCGGTAGGACTGGCCGTCGAAGGCGTTGAAGCCGACGGCGAAGACCGCGATGGGCACGTCGATGCGGTTGAGCAGTTCGTCGGGGACGTTCCACTGCCAGGCGCTGTTGCCGTTGGGCATGGTGTCCGGGATGAACAGGCCGCCGCCGCCGATGACCATGCCGCGCCGGGAGTTGACCCGTTTCAGGGCGGCCTCGTCGAACAGGCGGTGGGCGTGCACCGGGTGCCAGCGGCGGGAGGTGGTGTCCGGCCCGAAGGCGAGACGGACGCTCTCCGGCAGCAGCTTGTCGCCGGCGTTGCCCTGGCGGTCCATGTAGAACGCGACGTGCGCGAGCTGGTCCTCGGGGCTGCCCAGCTCCTGGACGGGCACGCTGGCGGCGCGCTGGGCCCACAGGCGGCTGGAGCGGTGGGTGGGGTCGACGGACAGGCCGGCGGTGGCGTGCCGCAGCGCCTCGGCGTTGTCGCCACGCACCCAGGCCATCTGGGCGAGACGGGCGTAGGCGGTGGCGGCCCGGTTGGGGGCGGCGGTGGCCAGCAGCAGCTGGGTCCTGGCCTCCTCGTAGCGGGAGACGCTCATCAGGGCGTGGCCGTAGACCTCGTGCGGCCAGGCCGCGTCGAGCGGGATGCGGACGCCGGCGAGGACGTCGACGGCGTCCTGGTAGTCGCCGGCCCCGATGTGCGCGGCGGCCACCTTGCGGGCGACCTCGACGTCACCGGTGCGGCGGACGTGCGGGGTGCCGTAGTGGACCAGCAGGTCGTGGTGGAGGCCGCCGGAGGAGGCGAGGTAGGCGGCGTGGAAGTCGGCGTCGGACAGCTCGAACTCGCGCCAGCGCTCCTCGGCCTGGCTGTAGCCCGCCTCGCCGCCCTGCCAGGGCTTGTGGCGCCCGGTGAAGTGCAGGATGGCGGTGTCCTCGGGGACGGGCAGGTCACCCGACAGCCGCCGTTTGACGAAGTTGTAGCGCGGGTCGAGGCGCACGAAGTCGCCGGCCAGCACGCTGTTGAGGATGCCCTGGTCGTGCTTGTCGAGTTCGTAGTCGCCGCTGCGTCCGCAGGCGTCGATCCTCGCGCAGAACTCGTCGCTCAGGTACTCGCGCTGGATCACCAGCAGGCCCGAGTTGAGCTTGTGCTGCCCGTAGAAGAACTGCGGCACGGCCGCGAGGCCCTCGCGCAGTTCCAGCAGTTCGCCCAGCCCGCCGAGGACGACCATGTCGGTGTCGAGGGTGATGACGGTGTCGTACTCGCGCAGACGGAAGACGTCGAGGATGAAGTACGCCTTGCGGACCAGGTAGTTGTCCTGGTCGCCCTTCTTGTACGAGTCGTAGCGGTCGGCGTCGACGCGGCGCAGCACGATGCGCGGGTGCAGGTCGCGGATCTTCGCGATCGAGCCGGGGCGCAGGTCGTCGTGGAGGACGACGAAGTCCTCGCACACGCTCGGGTTGGACAGGGCGAGGCTCTTGAGCAGGACGAGGAAGCCGGGCAGGTAGTTCTCGTCGACGAAGCTCGCGAAGGCGATGCGCCGCTTGCCGGTGAGCGCGTGCGCGTCGGTCGCCGGGGCCTGGGGCGCGGCCGGATTCAGGGAGGTCGTGGTCATCGCAGGGATATCCTCATGTCGCTCACGCTCTGGGCCCGCTGCATGACCCACGCCTTCTCGCTGGTGTATTCGTGCACGGAGGTGATGGCCAGCTTCATCGCTTCCTGCACGCGGTAGGCACCGCTCTCGTAGAAGTCGAAGCCGATCAGGTCGAGGGTCGGGCTGACGTCCAGGAAGTCCAGCAGCCACAGCATGTTGAAGCCGGTGGTCGGGATGCCCGACCAGGCGTCGGTGCCGAGCCTGCCGATGTTGCGCAGGGGCCAGCGCAGCGACTCGTCGCCGAGGTAGGTCTGGGCGCCGGGCACCAGGCGGTTGCGCAGCGAGTACTTCCAGTCGCCGGAGATGCCGCCGAACACGAGCCGGGTGGTGACCTGCTGGTCCCAGTTGAAGCCGTGCTTGTGGATGGTGGCGTGGATGTCGGTACGGCCGCCGGTGTGCTTCGGCTCGATCCTGTACGAGTTGAAGCGGACCACCAGGTCGTAGGCGTCGATCTCGGCGCCCATGGAACTGCTGCCGACCCGGCCGGAGTTGGCGATCAGGCAGATGGACTTGCCGGCGATCTGGTTGCGGAACTCGCCGAGGGTGATCCACTGCACCCCGCCGATGGTGGGGTCGGCGACGGGGCCGCGCATGCGGTGCCGGCGCTGTTCGGCGTAGAGGGTGACGGCCTCGGTGAACGCGGGCAGGTCCGTGCCGCCGGCGCGGTCCGAGCGCAGGTCGAGGTACTGGCTGAGCAGTTCCTGCCGGTCGCCGACCGGGGCGTCCTCGGCGGCCAGCGCGAGCAGCGCGCCGACGAGCCGGGGCTCGGCCTCCGTCCAGTCGCCGACGGCGAGCGCGGCGAGGCCCTCGGCCCACACGTCGGTGGCGGGGCCGCCGGCGAACCGCTCGGCGCGCGGGCACTGCCGGCCGAGCAGGCCGAGCAGTTCCCGTTCCCTGTCGCGTGCGGCGCGCAGTCCGGCGATGCGGGCGCGGACGCCGAAGCCGTCCTCGTCGGTCAGGCCGAGGTAGCGCTCGTAGGCTTCCAGGGCCTCGGCCTCGTCGCCGAGCGCCTCCAGGAGACGGGCGCGCAGCCGCCAGCCGGCGCGGGAGTTCTTGCGCTGGGCCAGCACCGTGTCGCTGATGATCAGGGCGAGGTTCAGCTCGTCGTCGTAGCCGCACTCCAGCGCCTTGTTGGCGACGGCGAGCAGGGCGTCGAGGAGTTCGTTGCCGATGCCCGAGGCGGGGGCCGCGGCGCCCTTGACGGCGCGCTTGAGCAGGGCGGTCGCGCCGGCCGGGGCGGGTGCGGCGGTGACCGTCGAGGTCGTGCCCCACACGACGAGCAGCTTTCTGAGCTGCTCGGCGAGTTCGACGCGGCGGCGGTCGATACTGCCGACGAGTTTGCCGCTGTGCACGGCGCAGGCGCGCAGGCAGTCGTCCAGCTCCCCCCCGCGTGCACGTGCCCGTCTGTTCTGCACCCTCGTCATGACGCTCCTGTTTTTGCCAGGCAAATGCTGAGTTCGTTGCCGTTTACTGGCCCGTGGGGGGATGTTGAAGAAAATTAGGAAGCCAAAACGACATTCAGGTGAACTCGCCGGGACCACAGGGCCAATCGTTGGCTCGCCCCGGAAGACATCCCTGTGATTCGGACTAACGTGCTGGGAAGTACCCACAGGAACGGCCCGTCGAGGGGACATTCGTGACCAGCATGACCGTGCGGCCGGTGACCGACGTATCCCGGCGCCCGGAAGCGACGGCCCCCCCGAAGAACCGGCTGCGCGCCCTGGACGGACTGCGGCTGGTCGCGGCCCTGATGGTCGCGGGCTATCACTACGGCGGCCGGGGCGGCGAGGTCACCGGGGCATGGGGGAGTTCGGCGGCGCGTCAGTTCCCCACCCTGCACTCGTATTTCGCCTACGGGTGTCTCGGTGTCCAGGTCTTCTTCGTCATCAGCGGCTTCGTGATCTGCATGAGCGGCTGGGGCAGGCCCCTGACGTCGTTCTTCGCCTCGCGCGCCGCCCGGCTGCTGCCGGCGTACTGGGCGGCGGTCCTGCTCGTCTCGGCGGTGTTCGCGCTGCCGATGGTCGCCTACAAGGCCCTCTCGCCGAGCGACACCCTGGTGAACCTGACGATGCTCCAGCAACCGCTGGGCGTGGACCGGGTGCTCGGGGTGTGCTGGACGCTGTGGGCGGAGGTCCGCTTCTACGCGCTGTTCGCGCTGTGCGTGGTCCTGCCCGGGGCGAGCCGGCGGCGCGTCATCCTCTTCTGCGCGGGCTGGACGCTGGCGGCGGCCATCGCCCAGGGCGCTCGGACGCCGCTGCTCGACATCGTGCTGATGCCGGAGTACGCGCCGTTCTTCGTCGGCGGTGTCGGCCTCTACCTGGTCCACCGTGACCGGCGGGACGTGTACGCGTGGGGCATCGTGGCCGTGAGCTTCCTGATCGGGCAGCACTACGCGGTGCGCAGCCTGTGGAACGCCTCGGACCCGCACGCCTTCGCGCACCGCTCCTCGACCGGCATCGTGCTGGTGGTCGCCTTCGGTTTCGTCGCGGTCGCCGCGATCGCGCTGGGCCTGCTGAACCGGGCGGACTGGCGCTGGCTGACGGTGGCCGGGGCGCTGACGTACCCGTTCTACCTGGTCCACGAGCACCTCGGCTGGGTGGTGATCCACACCCTGCACAACACCCTGGGCCTGCCGTCGGCGGCGACCTTCGGGCTGACGGTCGCGTCGATGCTGCTGCTGGCCTGGCTGATGAACCGGTTCGTCGAGAAGCCGCTGACACCGAGGCTGCGCGCGGCACTGGCCAAGGCCCGCTGAGGGGCGAGGGGCGCCGGGCCCGCCGGGAAGGCTCCGGGGGCCGTTCGGCCGCCCATGGGCGTGAGGTGTTCGGCTCCCCAGGCGCGGCAGGACGGAAACTCGCCGTATGTGGTCAAAAATGCGCTAATGCGATCACATTGGAGAAGGACCGCGGTCACCACCGCACTTCCGGCTCTCGGCCTCCTCGCCCTCGCCGGCCCGCCGGCGCAGGCCGACGGACCGGCGGCGACCAAGCAGGTCGACTACGGCGGACACCGGTTCACCGTGCCGGACTCCTGGCCGGTGGTGGACCTCACCGAGAACCCGACCGCCTGTGTCCGGTTCGACCGGCACGCGGTGTACCTCGGGCACCCCGGCGCCGACCAGGACTGCCCCAGCCACGCGGTGGGCCGCACCGAGGCCCTGCTCATCGAACCCGACGACAACCCGGCGGCCCAGCAGGGCACCGTGGCCGAGCCCGCCCAGCGCGAGTACCGCGCGCGGGCGGAGAAGGTCACCGTCACCGCCACCTACGACGCGGACGCGGCCCTCGTCCGCACCATCCTGACCGACGCGAAGGTGCCGGCGACCGCGCCCCGCGCCCCGGTGGAGCCGCCCGCGCCACCGGCCCCGGCGACCGCCCTGCCGGCCTCCGCCACCGACCACACGGGCAAGGGCTTCGACACCTGCACCGCGCCCTCCGCCAAGGCCATGAGCACCTGGCAGGACAGCTCGCCCTACAGCGCGGTCGGCGTCTACTTCGGCGGCTCCAAGCGCGCCTGCAGCCAGCCCAACCTGACGGCCTCCTGGGTGAAGCAGCAGGCCGCCGACGGCTGGCGGTTCGTGCCGCTGTACGTCGGCACCCAGGCGTCCGGCATCAGCTCACCGGAGACGCAGGGCGCCGACGCGGCCGAGGACGCCGTCGAGCGCGCCGCCGCCCTCGGCTTCGGGCCCGGTTCGACGCTGTACTACGACATGGAGGCGTACTCCTCGTCGTACACCTCGGACGTGCTGGCCTTCGAGGAGGCGTGGACGGAGGAACTGCACTCCCAGGGCTACCGCTCCGGCTGGTACAGCAGCAGCAGTTCGGGCATCCGCGACCTGGTCGACGACTACGACGGCCACACCATGCCCGACGTGATCTACGACGGACTGTGGAACGGGGCGGCCGACACCAACGACCCGGTGGTGCCCGCCGGCATGTGGGGCGACCACCGGCGCGTCCACCAGTACTCCGGGGGCCACCAGGAGACCTGGGGCGGCACCACCATCAACATCGACCAGGACTACCTGGACATCCGGCTCGCGGACACCGCGCCACCGGGCGCCTGACCCCGGCGGCCGGCCGGGCCCTCAGCGCGCCTCGATCCCCCGCGACCACCGGCGCCGGCCCCTCCTCGAAGTGCCGGCCGAAGCCCTGGAGGAGTTCCGCGCCCGCCCGGGCCGACAGCGGCAGGCCGGCCGTCCCCGGCCGGCGTGCGCGGAGCCCCGCCGGTGAACCGGCCGGGAAAGCGGCCGGGTTCAGAAGGCGTCCGACGGGACGTAGGTCCCCCACACGCCCCGCAGCGCGTTGCACACCTCGCCCACCGTGGCCCGGGCCCGCAGCGCGTCCTTCATCGGGTACAGCACGTTGTCCTCGCCCTCGGCGGCCTTCTTCAGGGCCGCGAGCGCGGAGTCCACCGCCTGCTGGTCGCGCTCCGCGCGGAGCTTCGCGAGACGCTCGGCCTGCTGGGCCTCGATGGCCGGGTCGACCCGCAGCGGCTCGTACGGCTCCTCCGCGTCCAGCTTGAAGCGGTTGACGCCGACCACGACCCGCTCGCCGGAGTCGGTCTCCTGCGCGATCCGGTAGGCGGAGCGCTCGATCTCGCCCTTCTGGAAGCCGTGCTCGATCGCGCTGACGGCGCCGCCGAGCTCCTCCACCTTCACCATCAGCTCGACGGCCGCCGCCTCCACGTCGTCGGTCATCTTCTCCACGACGTAGGAGCCCGCGAAGGGGTCCACCGTCGCCGTCACGTCCGTCTCGTAGGCGAGGACCTGCTGGGTGCGCAGGGCCAGGCGGGCGCTCTTGTCGGTGGGCAGCGCGATCGCCTCGTCGAAGGAGTTGGTGTGCAGCGACTGCGTGCCGCCGAGCACCGCGCCCAGGCCCTGGACCGCGACCCGCACCAGGTTCACCTCGGGCTGCTGGGCCGTCAGCTGCACGCCCGCCGTCTGGGTGTGGAAGCGCAGCATGAGGGACTTGGGGTTCTTCGCGCCGAACTCCTCCCGCATCACCCGGGCCCAGATCCGGCGGGCGGCGCGGAACTTCGCCACCTCCTCCAGGATCGTCGTACGGGCCACGAAGAAGAAGGACAGCCGGGGCGCGAAGTCGTCGACGTCCATGCCCGCGGCCACCGCCGTGCGGACGTACTCGATGCCGTCGGCCAGCGTGAAGGCGATCTCCTGCGCGGGCGAGGCGCCGGCCTCCGCCATGTGGTAGCCGGAGATCGAGATGGTGTTCCACTTCGGGATCTCGGTCCGGCAGTACTTGAAGATGTCCGCGATCAGGCGCAGGGACGGCTTCGGCGGGAAGATGTACGTCCCGCGCGCGATGTACTCCTTCAGGACGTCGTTCTGGATGGTGCCCGTGAGCTGGGCGGCGGGCACCCCCTGCTCCTCGCCGACCAGCTGGTACATCAGCAGCAGCAGGGCCGCCGGGGCGTTGATCGTCATCGACGTCGACACCTTGTCCAGTGGGATCCCGCCGAACAGCACCCGCATGTCGTCGATCGAGTCGATCGCCACGCCCACCTTGCCGACCTCGCCGCTCGCGATGGGCGCGTCCGAGTCGTGGCCCATCTGGGTCGGCAGGTCGAAGGCGACGGACAGGCCCATGGTGCCGTTGGCGATCAGCTGCTTGTAGCGGGCGTTGGACTCCACGGCCGTGCCGAAGCCGGCGTACTGGCGCATCGTCCACGGGCGGCCGGTGTACATCGACGGGTAGACGCCCCGCGTGAAGGGGTACGACCCCGGTTCGCCCAGTTTCTCCGCGGGGTCCCAGTCCCGCAGGGCATCAGGCCCGTAGACCGGTTCGATGGGCAGTCCGGACTCCGACTCGCGCGCCATGGTGTGTTGCCTCCCGCTGAGCAGTTTGCTCGCCGCCCGTTACTTTCCGGTACGTACCGACCCTCCGACGGACTGTAGCGGTGGGGCGCGCACCCGGTGCAGAGGAGCGCGCCGCGACCTTGCTCACAGCCTCGCTGGGACCCCGATCACATCCCGCGCCACCGTTCCCGTCACCACCATGCCGCGCCGTTCACGAGCCGTCATCCGGGGGGAACATCTCTCATGACACTACGGCCGGACGAGCGCACACCGCTTGAGACGAGGGGGGTCCGGATGCGTACCACGGGCACGGGGAGACCGATCGCCGTCCTGGTGACCCTGCTGGCGGTCGCCGGCTGCACGGTGCAGCCCTCGGGCGGCGACGGCGGGCGGCGTTCGCCGGTGCACATCGACCTGCCCGGCGACCGGACCGCGACCGCCGCGGCCGGGTCCGGTTCGGCGGACGGCAAGGCCGCCGACGGCGACGGGAGCACGGCCCCGGACCCCGTCGTCCTGTGGTCCCGCGGCGACACCGGCCGGGACGTACGCGAGCTCCAGGCCCGGCTGCGCCAGGTCGCCTGGCTCTACGACGGGCCGACCGGGACCTACGACGACCTGACGGAACAGGCGGTCGAGGGCTTCCAGGGCAAGCGCGGCCTGCCGCGGACGGGCGAGACCGACCGGGTGACCTGGCAGCGGCTGCTGCGGATGACCCGTGAACCGGGCCACTGGGAGCTGTACCTGATGGGCGGTCAGCCCGCCGGACCGCCCGACCCGCGCTGTCTGACCGGCCGGGTGCTGTGCGTCGACAAGACCAGCCGGACCCTGCGCTGGATGATCGACGGCCGGACCGTGTCCACCATGTCGGTGCGCTTCGGCTCGCAGTACACGCCCACCCGGGAGGGCGTGTTCCAGGTCTACTGGAAGTCCCGCCACCACGTCTCCACGCTGTACGACTCGCCCATGCCCTACGCGATGTTCTTCAGCGGCGGCCAGGCCGTGCACTTCTCCTACGACTTCGCGGCCCGGGGCTACGCCGGGGGCTCGCACGGCTGCGTGAACGTACGGGACGAGACGGCGATCGCCGCGCTGTACGCGCAGGTGAGGAACGGCGACAAGGTCGTCGTGCACCGGTGACACCCGCGACGGGAGAGGTGTGGGGCGCGGGTGGGACCGGGGGAACGTGTCCCACCCGCGCCGAGGTGCACGAGCCGTAGGTACGGGGGGAACCCCGGCTCTGTGCGAGGGCCGATGACCAGTCGGCTCACTCAGTACTGCGCCCCGGCGGCCAAAAACGTCACACCCGGCGTCGAATTATTTCGAAGGCCCCGGAACCCGCAGGTCACAGGGCTCGGTACGGCGGCGTCGGCGAGCCGGCCGGCGAGGGGCTCCGCCAGGTCCTCGGCCGCGGGAGCAGGGGCGCGGCGGCGGAGGGGGTCCCGTCACCGGCGGTGGCGTCGGTGGCGTCACCGGTGCCGTCGCCTTCACCGTCACTCGAGCGACCGTGGCCGTGGCCGTGGCCGGGGCTCAGGTGGTGGCCGTGGCCGTGGTCGTCACCGCCGTGGCCGCCGTGACCGTCGCCGTCCTCGTTGCCCTGGTCCTTGCCGTCGCCCTTGCCGTCGCCACCGCCGTTCCCGCCGTCCTGACCGTCCTGGCCGCTCTGGCCCGGCCGGTCGGCGGAGCCGCCACCGGGGGCGGCGGACAGCACGCCCCTGCAGTACGTCCACACCCTCGCCGAGCCGCCCGCCGCGTTCTCCAGGGCACGTCTGCGCCGCGGGTTCAGCTCCCGGCCGGCGCGGATGTCGCGGCAGGCGGGGGCGGCTCCGGTCCAGCGGTCGTCCCGGTCGTGGCCTGACCCGCCCTGCGCCGAGCCGGTACCGGCCGTGTCGTGCCGGGAGTCCCGGCCCGCGGAACCCGGTGAACCGGAGGTGCCCGGGGAACTCGGGGAACCCGGGGAGCCGGCGGAACCCGAGGGTCCCGAGCCGCCGGACGTGGGTGCGTTCCCGGACGCCTCCGGGGAGGCGGGCGGCGGCTGGAGGTCCGGTGTCACGTCCGCCGAGGCGGAGACCGCCGGGGCCGGACGCGCCGGGCCGAACGGCGTCGGCAGGATTCCGGTTCCGGCCGCGACCGCGACCCCGCCGACCATGCCGGCGGCCAGCGCGGCGGCCAGCCCGAGCTGGACGGGACGGGCCCGGCGCGGGCGGCGGGCGGGCCCGTCCGGGGCGCCGATGCGCACCAGCCCGGCGTCGAAGTCGTGGGAGGGACCATGGTGACCGCGGGCGGACCGTTCGGCGTCCCGGTTCCCGCGCGGACGGTGGCTCTCGCGTCCCTCACTGTCCGTGACGCCCTGCCGGGCTTCACGCGCCTTGCGGAACGCGGCCACCGCGGCGGCCTCGCCGGGGAGTTCCGTGCCGGCCAGCCCGTTCTGCACGGACAGCGATCCCAGCGTCTTGGCGAGCAGTTCGGCCTCGTCACGGACGGTGCCGTCGACAGCGTTGTCCAGTGCCTCGCCGCTCAGCAGCCGCTCCGCCGTCTGGCGGTCCAGCCACCGGCCGGGGGTCCGGGGGGCGTCCCCCGGGAAGACGCAGCGCTCGTCGGCCATCACATGTCCTTCTGCGTCCGCGCACGCGTATGCGTCACACTCGCGGACGTCACCGCGCGGCCGTGCGGTACTCGCGGGGGCGGCAGGGCGTCGAGCCGGGCGGCGGATTCCGGATCCTCGCCGAGCAGTTCGGCCAGCCGCTTCAGACCGCGGTGCGCGGCCGTCCGTACGGCGCCCGGCCGCTTCCCGAGCGTCTCGGCGGCGGTCTTGGCGTCGAGGCCCACGACCACCCGCAGCACGACGGCCTCGGCCTGGTCCTGCGGCAGCCGGGCAATGAGGGAGAGCGTGCTGTCGGTGGCCAGGGCCTCGATGGCCTCACCGGCCGTGTCGCACTCGGCGGCCTGCCCGGTGAGCTCGGTCTCGTCACCGCCGATCGCGGGCCGGCGGCCCCGCATACGGATGTGGTCCAGGGCGCGGTTGCGGGCGATCCGGGCGGCCCAGCCGCGGAAGCGGTCCGCGTCGCCGGTGAAGCGGTCCAGGTCGCGGGCGATCTGCAGCCAGGCCTCGGACGCCACGTCCTCGGCGTCGGGATCGCCGACCAGCGTCCGTACGTATCCGAGCAGCCGTGGGTGCACGGCGCGGTACACAGTCCGGAACGCGGTCTCGTCCCCGGCCTGCGCCGCAAGCACCGCGGCGGTCAGCTCCGCGTCGTCCCCCAGCACCCGTGGTTCCTCGTCGATGGTCGGTCGCGGCATCGAGGCCGCCGGTGATGCGGTGATCAGATGATCGTTCACATTCCGCACCCGGCGCGAAAGGCACGTTACGACCTGAAACCGCTCCTCGTCCATGTCCGTAGAAGATGCAACTAACCCGTGACGGCCCGTGCTGTGACAGAAAACGCACTCATGGCGCTGTAGGGAGTACGGGCCGCCGCGCGGCCCGTGCCGCGCGACGGCCGGGGCCTCTCCTGTGGGGGGTGGCGGCTCTGGCCGTCTCGCGTTTCACCTCAGGTGCCGCGTCACGGCGACGCTCAGGATCAGCTCGCCTCCTACGACTGCGCGTCCTGGACGCCCTTGGCGTGCGGCACGGCCCCGCCCACATCGAGCTGAAGCTCACCCCCGAGGGGCCGGTGCTGATCGAGATGGGCGCCAGGATCTGCGGCGGAGACCTGCCGTAGCACGTCCGGCAGGCGACCGGCGAGTCCCCGTTCGGCTGGACGGTCGACGCGTACGTGCGGCCCGAGCGCTTTCACGAGCGCCACGCCCGGGCCTACACGATCAAGCAGCACTTCGCCTCCGTCGGCCTGGTCAGGCTGGCCGCTGTTGGTGTCAGCCGCCGTAGAGGGTGGGTAGATCGACCAGGAGGAGATCGTCACGACGGTCGGCCAGGTCGACCAGATCGGGATGGAAACCGTGCAGTGAGTACAGGGCCAGAGTGGTGGCAGCGGTGTCGTACCCCTGATCTGCGAGCAGGGCACGGATACGTTCCAGGCGCTCCAGGTCACCCGTCCCACGACGGGCGGCGGTCGCCTTGGCCTCGCCCAGCAGCGCGATCCTCGCGCGGGGAGCCTGCGGGCGCTCGCCGGCGGCCAGGGCGACGACGTCGACCTCGTGCTTGGTCCGGGCGGCCTGGTCGGCGACCTCGGTGGTACCGACCGGGCCGGGCAGTCCACCGGGCAACAGAGTGTGGGCGTAACGGCGGGTGAAGTCGCGGGCCAGGCCCTCGAAGTGCGGCCCGAGGATCTTGGAGTTGAAGGTCGGAGCGGCCTGCTGCCACACCTGCTCGGCGAAACCCTGCTCCACCGCGGCGGCCTGCGGGAGGGTGATGAGCTGGTTGAAGCGGATGACAGGGTCGGCGAGGGTGATGACGGGGTGCTTGGAGCGGAGGATGTCCTGTTCCCGCCGGATGTAGCCGGTGGATTCCAGCACTCCGAGCGGGTGCGCGACGGCGTTGCGCGGACGTTCCAGGGCGGCACCGATCTTGCTGGGGGTGGTGGCTCCGTTCGCGATCGCGGTGAGGATGTCGTAGTAGAGCGTGTGCTGCGTGATCCTCGGGTCCTCGCGCAGCAGGTACTCGGTCTCGGTACGTGAGTACACCGCCCGCCCCGGGTCGAGCAGCGTCCGGGCAAGCCAGGTGTCGAAGCCGTCGCCCGGATGCGGCCGGGCAGCCACCGGCCGGTAGCCAGGTGCCCCGCCCAGGACGGCGTGCACTTTCAGCGCGGTCAGCGGGTCGGTGATCTGCCAGAAAGCCCGGCTGTCCCGGTAGTCGAAGGGACCCAGTCGTAGATCGACCACGGCACGTCCCCGCAGCGGCTTGGTCCCCGAGAGCAGTTCGTGCATGACGCTCATCGCGGAGCCGCACAGGATCAGCCGCGGCCCCGGCCCGGCACCGGGCCGTTCGCCGCGCTGGCGTTCGTCGTAGAGCTGTTGCAGCAGCCCCGGGATTTCAGGCGAGTGCTGGAGCAAGTACGGCAACTCGTCGATCACCAGGAGTGGGTGCGACGAACGGGCGGTCACCTCAAGGGCGTTGGACAGGACGTCACGCCAGTCGGTGAGACGCAGGCTGCCCGCCCGGAGGCCGGCGTGGGCGGCAACCGCGTCACTGAACCGCTGGATCGCGGGCAGCCGTCCCTCCTCCCGTACCGCTGTGACGTACAGGCCGCCGACCTGCTCGGACAGGGCCTGCAGAAGGTACGACTTCCCATGCCGCCGCCGCCCCGACACGATGCCGAGCCGCATCGCCGGATCCGGGTCGGTGAGAAATTCCGCGAGCAGATCCCACTCCCGGTCCCGGTCCACCACGTCGTCCGGCTTGACCGGCAGGCTCTCCTTCACTCGCCCTCCTACACCTCGACTTCGACGAAATGCGTCTAAGTCTACTTCGACAATAACCGTCGTATTGGAATGCACCACTTGACCTACCTCTCGCACCCTCACCGAACGAAGCCAAGCCGACGTGGCGCGCCGAAGCCGCGCCGACGGCCCGCAGGGACTCACTCGGCGGTTGGGCACGTGACCAGCTCAGGACCAGTAGCGGTCAGGAACACGCAGAAACACCTAGGTGAGGGCCCATCCAGGCGGGAAGCGAGAACCTGCACCCGGACAGCGAAATGGCTGGTCAGAGGCCCTTCATGCGTCTGTCAGGCCAGGGGTGGCGGCCCCGGCCGTCGCCTCGGCGACCGGCCCGCTCACCCGCCGTCGCCCTCGCCGGACTTGCCGGCCTTCTTCTTCCCGGCCTGCGCCGAGGGCCCGGCGTCGTGCTTCCCGGCCTTCGCGGCGGCCTTCGACGCCTCTTTCTCCGCCTTCTCCGCTGCCTTCGCCGCCTTGTCCGCCGCCTTCTCGGACGCCTTCGCCGCCTTCTCGGACGCCTTCGCGGACGCCTTCGCCGCCTTCTCGGACGCCTTCCCGGACGCCTTCGCCGCCTTGTCCGTCGTCTCCGGGCCGACCGTTCCGGCGTCCGCCGTCGCCAGGCGCCGCGCGCAGTACCCGGTGACGTCGTTCTCGCCACCCGCGGCCGCCACCAGCAGCCGCCAGGCCGCCGGGTCGAGGGACCGCTGCCGGCCGTGGGCCTTCCCGTAGGCGCGGCAGTACGCCTCGGTGTCCCGCGCGGCGACCATGCCGTCCTCCCCCGTGGACGCGGCGGCCGACGTGGTGGGCGCGAGTCCGGCGGCCGGGGCGCTCGACGTCGGCCCGGGGCGGGGCCGGTCGTCGGCGGAGCCGCCCGGGGTCGTGTCGTACGAGCCGATCGCGGCGACCGCCGCCCCGCCCAGGGTGAGGCTCGCGAGGGTCAGGGAGAGCGCGAGCCTCACCGACCGGGCCGCGTGCCGCTGCTCCCGGGGGCGCCAGTCGTCCCGGCGCCGGGTGCGCGCCCGGTGTGCGCCGGTGTCCCGGGCGGTCCGGAAGGCGTCCACGGCCCGCTGTTCGGCCTCGGAGTCGGGAACGTCCGCGCGGCCGGCGCCGGTGAGCAGCTCCTCCAGGCCGGCGGTGTCGTAGGTCTCTCCGGTGTCGTCGGGGTGGGCGCGCCGACGGCCGGAATCCCCGCCGCTGTGCCGTTCACCCATTCCGTTCCCGCCCCTGTCCGGCCGCGCGTCCGGTCCGTGCGGCCCGTCGCTCCTCATGTCGACTCCCCCAGCGTCCGGGGGCCGTCATCCGTCACACCCTCGCCGCCCACCTGCTGCGCGAGCCGTTTCAGACCCCGGTACGCGGCCGTCCGCACCGCGCCGGGCCGCTTGCCGAGGACGCGTGCGGCGCCGGGGCCGTCGAGGCCGACGACGACCCGCAGCAGTACGGCCTCGGCCTGGTCGCGGGGCAGCGCGCGCACCAGCCGGAGGGCGGCCTCGGTGGACAGGGACTCCAGGGCCTGGTCGTGGGTGCTGTGCGGGCCGGGCAGGTCCAGTACGTCCTGTTCGAGCGTCGCCGACCACGGCCGTACCCGCCGGCGGCGCAGGTGGTCGAGCGCCCGGTGCCGGGCGATGGTCGCGCTCCAGCCGCGGAACCCGGCGCCGTCGCCCCGGAACCGGCCGAGGTCGCGGGCGATCTCCAGCCAGGCGTCGGACGCCACGTCCTCGGCGTCGTCGCCGACGAGCCCGCGCAGATAGCCGAGCAGGCCGGGCTGCACCAGTCGGTAGGCGACCGCGAAGGCGGCCTCGTCACCCTCCTGGGCCCGCGCGACGGCCGCGCCCAGTTCCCCGTCGTACGCCTGCACGCGGCGGGGTTCCCCTCGCTGGCCCAAGAACTGTCCTCGTCCGTACCGAGTCCGTGGCGGGTCCGTCCGCACCTCGGGACACGGCCGCCCCTGCCCCGCCCCCCACCGTGATCAGCGTCCGGCCGCACTGAAATGTCACAGCCGCTCAGGCGTGCGCCGCGGGCCAGGGCCCCTCGGTGCCGGGCCGGCCGGTCGCCGGACGGCGGGCCGGGGCCGGGCCCTCGGCCGTGTCCGCCGCGTCCCGGCACAGCAGCCGCAGCGAGCCGTTCCCGGCGAAGCAGCGGCGGGCCTCGTCGACCGGGTCCCACAGGCGGCCGTCGGGGGTGCGGACCCAGTGGTCGCCCCCGGTCGCCCACCACTCGCCGCCGGTCTGCCGGACGACCACCTCGCCGCCGTACGCCCCCAGCCCGCGCAGCAGACTCTCCACGGCGGCGTACGGCGGGCCGGTCCGCCGTATCTCCTCGATCGTGCGGTCGGCCCACCACAGGCTCTGGGCCGAGTGGTCGAAGCGGGCCCGGGCGTCGGCGGGCAGGGCCGCCACCGCCTCCGCCGCCCACCGCACCGGCTTCGCCGCGGCGTGCGGCCTGGTCTCCTGTCGGGTCGTCACCTCGTGCGCTGTCACATACGCAAGAGCGAGGTCAGCGGCGGTTGTGTCACTCCCTTCCGGGGTGTTCCCGAACCCTGTGCGACTCCGCCCCGGCTCCCCCGCCGGACGGTCACAGGACCCGCCCACCCGGAGGGGTTTGACCGGGTGGGCGGAGCTCTGGAGTGACGGTTGGCGGCTCCCGTGCGCTCCTACCTGTGATGAGCATGTACTTCCATCTGCGCGCCGTACCACCCGGCCGGCTGTGTGACGACGTCCGCCGGCTGGAGGGGCTCTTCCAGGACGACTGGGAGACCGTCCGCGGCCGCGTCGGCCGCCACCGCGAGGAGGTGCTGGACAAGCAGTACCTCGACCACGAACTGCTGTACGCCGGCTCTCCCCCGCGCCACATGGCGGACGGGCCGCCCGCCCAGGTGGTCCTCGGCGGCCGGCCGGTGTTCCACTCCGCGCACGGGCGGCCGCCGTTCCTGCTGCTCACGGCGGCCGAGACGGAGCGGGTCGCCGGCTATCTGGGCGCCGCCGACTTCGACGAGCTGTGGCACGGCTCCCGCGCCGAGCTGCTGCCCCGGTACGGCGGGGCCGGCGCCGAGCCCGAGGCGCGCGCGGTGTTCGCGGCCGCGCACCGCGACCTGACCGCGTTCTACACGCAGACCGCGCACTACGGCGACGCGGTGGTGAAGTGGCTCGTCCTCTGAGCCGGCGCTCTCCTGGGCCTGCGGTCCGCCGGGTCCACGGGCCGCCGGCCCGGCGGACCGACGGCTCAGCCCGGTCTGTAGCTGCGACTGCGGCGCGACACCACCGCGCGCAGCACCCGCCGCCCCTCCGTGGACACGTCGTGGGCCCGGCGCAGGCCGCCCGCGCCGTGGCCGGCGAGCAGTTCCAGGACGGTGACCTGGCGGCGCAGTTCGGCGGCGACCAGCGGCGACATGCCTCCCGTACGGCCCTCCCGGCGGTCCTCGACGGAGTCGGCGGCGTCGTGGAGGGGGTCCAGGAGGCGGTGGATCCGGAGCGCGGCCACCGAGCACGCGTCGGCCCAGACCCGCACCTCGCCGGCGGACGGCGTGGCGGGGGCGGCGGTGAGCATCCGGCGGGCCAGCGCGGCGGCCTCACCCTCGGGACCGTCCGGGGGCCCGGCCTCGGCGGCCAGCCTGTCCCGTGCCCGTTCCAGTCCCTCACCCCACGCCCGGGCGTCCTGCTCGGCGAGGCTCGCCCACAGCGGGCGCAGGCTCTCGTCGTCGCCGCCGAGCAGCGGAACGCACCGATCCAAACAAGCCAACCCGCTGGCGGCCAGGCCGCGTTCGTCGGCCTGAGCGATCAGCTCCACCAGACTCATCCACGTCTCCCTGTTCCGAGGGCCCTGTTCGGCTCCGGTGCCGCTCACACGCCGATACGGAGCCCACACTTCCCCTTACTGCGTGCGACGGCCCCGGAGTGTCACAGGCGCACCACACAAGCAGGTCGGAACGCACGATGCAGGGTTTTCGGCCAAAGAGCCGGACGGAGCCGGGACGGGGTGTGACCCGGACCGGGACGGGGTGGGACCCGCGCCGGGACCGGGGTGAGACCCACGCCGGGACCGGGGTGTGACCCGGGCCGAGCCGGGGTGTGACCCAAGCCCGGCACCGGGTGGGATCCGGGTCGTGGCCGAGTCGTGGCGCAGGCCGGGCACACGGCCCGGGAGCCGGTGCCCGGGGCGGCCGTCTCAGCCCAGCGAGTTCGCCAGTGCCTTGAACCGCGTCCACGACAGCGCCGGCTTCCCCGGCACCCACAGCTTCTGGACCGTGGCCCGCAACGGCATCCGGATGCCGGCCGCGACCTGGTCCTGCGTCTGGGAGTTCGACAGGTCGCACCACACGGCGAAGGTGCCGCCGAGGATCTGCCCGTCGTACCTCGCGGGCACCGCCTGCGTGCCGCGCACCACGCGCGGGGTCCACTGCTCGTAGATCCGCTGCCCGGTCGGGTAGACGAAGGTCTGCGGCTGCCCGAGGACGTAGTAGAGGAACTCGTCGTTGTAGTTGATCAGCTTGCGGCCCGCGCTCAGGTACTCGACGGGCTGACGGGCGCCGATCTCCTTGCCGGTCCAGTAGGCGACCTGGAGGTCCTTGGCGGGCTGCACGGACGTGCCCCGGAAGAAGCCGTCGTTCCACACCCGCATCGTGCGGCCCTGGGCGCGCATGGTGTCGGCCCGGTCGTTGAGCCAGCCCGTGGTCAGGTCCGCGACGGTCCCGCCGGAGCCGTATGCCCTCGTGGCCGCGGCGGCGAGCTGCGGGTAGGACGCCTGCGGGTTCGGCACCGTCAGGGCCTGGTACTCGTCGCCGCCCAGGTGCCACTGGCTGCCGGGGAACAGTTCGGCGTACTCCTCCAGCAGGTCGTCGACGATCGACGCCGCCTCGTCCTTGGAGATGTCGATCGCCCCGCGCGTCGCCACCCCCCGTACGTTGCGCAGCTGGAGGTCGGGGTGGGCGGCGATGACGGCCCCGAGGTGGCCCGGCGAGTCGATCTCGGGCACGACGGCGATGTGCCGACTCGCCGCGAGGTCGACGATCTTCCGCACCTGCGCCTTCGTCAGGTGCTGGCGGGAGACGATCTCCGGGTGGCTGTCGGAGGCGATGCGGAAGCCCTGGTCGTCGGAGAAGTGCAGCCCGAGCTGGTTGAACTTCAGGTCGCCCAGCTCCCGGATCCGGTCCTCGATCCAGGCCGCCGTGAAGTGCTTGCGCGCGATGTCGAGCATGAAGCCGCGCACCGGTTTGGCCGGCTGGTCGCGCACGACGCCCTCCGGCGCCGTACGGCCGCCGTGCACCTCCTGCTTGAGGGTGCGGGTGCCGTAGAAGACGCCCGAGTCAGCGGGTCCGCTGATGTTCACGCGCCCGCCGCGCACGGTCAGGGCGTACGACTCCGGGTTCGCGCCCTCGTCGTCGTTGAGCGCCAGCCGTACGTCCCCGGCGCGCACGTCGGTCTTCTCGCCGGCGTACGTCAGCCCCAGCTCGCCGGCGATCAGCCGGCCCTCGTCGGCCAGCTCCGCGTCGTTCACCACGACCCGGCGGCCGGGCGCCGGGCGCCAGCCGGGGCCGCGCGCCGCGGTGTGCGAGCGCACGGCGGGGATCGTGCGCGGGGCCCTGGACAGCGCGTACGACCGGGTGGGCGTCGGGGTGGGGGCCGGGCTCGCCGCACGGGAGGGGGCGGCCGCCTCGGCGGACCTCCGCTCCGCGGGCCACAGCGACGCTCCCGCCGGCCCGCTGTCGTCCCCGGAGGCCCACAGGCCGAGGCCCACGCCGGCCACGACCGTCACGGCGACCGCCGAGACGACCACCGTCCGGGTACCTACCGCCTGCCGCGCCTTCTTCGCCGGCGCCCGACGCCTGTGCTGACTCACACCGTCAAACCTACGACTCGTCACCCGTCGGGGTCGTCCACCACGCGTTCCGAAACTCTCCCGTGCGGGTGAAATCCTGGCGTCCGGCGGACACGTCCTGTCCGGTATCGATAACGTGCTGGCACAACTCTCACAATCTCCCCTGCCGAAACACACGTGACGCCCACACACCTTCCCGGCCGAGTGGCCATACCCGCGCTCCCCGAGCAGAGCCGCACCCCGCCGGCCCCGGCCCCGCCGGAGGGGTTCAACTCCGTCTCCCGCGAGGACGCCGTCCACCTGCTCCTGAGCTGTCTGGGCAGCCCCCGCTGGGCCGACCGCGTCGCCGACCACCGCCCCTACCCCACGGTGGACGCCCTGCTGGCCGCGTCCGACGAGGCGGCGTACGACCTGACCCGGGAGGACCTGGCGGAGGCGCTGGCCGGGGAGCCCCTGCCGTCCCTGCCCGAGGACGCCTACGAGGCGGCCCACCTGGCCCTGGACGCGGCGCACGCGGCGTACGAGGCGAAGTTCGGGCACGTCTTCGTGATCTGCCTGGACGGCGTCCCGCCGAACGAGGCCCTGGACCGGGTCCTGGAGGCCATCCGGTCACGATTGACGAACGATCCCGAGGACGAGCGGGTACAGACCGCGGAGGAGGTACGCCGGCTGGCGAGGGAGCGACTGGCGACACGCCTGAGGGCCGCGGAAGACCGCGCGACCGGCCACATCACGCCGGCAGACGGTGGATAACGGGGCACCCCGCCGCAGATGCCACGCCCGCTCACCCGTACGCGTGCCAGTTTGATCACACCGGTAGGCCCGCTGTAAGCCCGGCCGCAGTGGCTGGCTACGATGCTGGGGGCCGGTGGACCGTACCCGGCCGGGCCCGTCCGACACCGAAGCCGGCAGGCCCTGTCCCCGCTCCCGGAGGGTTATTCCGTGCCGGCTGGAACGCTGTACCGCGGCCGGGAAGGAATGTGGTCCTGGGTGGCTCATCGAGTCACCGGCGTCCTCATCTTCTTCTTCCTGTTCGTCCACGTGCTCGACACCGCTCTCGTGCGTGTCTCACCCGAGGACTACGACAAGGTCGTAGCCACCTACAAGACCCCGATCGTCGCGTGCCTGGAGTACGGCCTCGTCGCCGCCATCCTGTTCCACGCGCTCAACGGCCTGCGTGTCATCGCCGTCGACTTCTGGTCGAAGGGCCCGCGCTACCAGAAGCAGATGTTCTGGGCCGTCGCCGGCGTCTGGGTCGTGCTGATGCTCGGGGCGATCTACCCCGTCCTCGGCCACGCCGCTCGTGAACTGTTCGGGAGCTGAGGCGCAAGCATGTCAAACAACACAGTCACCACCGAGACCACCGGCTCCGGTATCGGCCCCGTCGAGGGTCAGCCCCTCTACGGCGTCGACAACCCGGCCCCCCTCATCGAAGCCCCGCGCAAGCGCACCAAGAAGTCCCCCAAGTCCACCCGGGGCAACTTCGAGATGGCCGCCTGGCTGTTCATGCGCCTGTCCGGCATCGTCCTGGTCGTCCTGGTCATCGGCCACCTGCTGATCCAGCTCGTCCTGGACGGCGGAGTCTCCAAGATCGGCTTCGCCTTCGTGGCCGGCCGCTGGGCCTCCCCGTTCTGGCAGGTCTGGGACCTGCTCATGCTGTGGCTCGCGATGCTGCACGGTGCCAACGGCCTGCGTACGATCATCAATGACTACGCGGAGCGCGCGAACACCCGGCTGTGGCTGAAGGGCCTGCTCTACACCGCCACGGTGTTCACCATCCTGCTGGGCACGCTGGTGATCTTCACCTTCGACCCGAACATCCGCTAGGCACGGGGCTGAGGTAATCCACCCATGAAGATCCACAAGTACGACACCGTCATCGTCGGCGCCGGCGGCGCCGGTATGCGCGCCGCCATCGAGTCGACGAAGCGCAGCCGCACCGCGGTCCTGACGAAGCTCTACCCCACCCGCTCCCACACCGGTGCGGCGCAGGGCGGCATGGCCGCCGCGCTCGCCAACGTGGAGGAGGACAACTGGGAGTGGCACACCTTCGACACCGTCAAGGGCGGTGACTACCTGGTCGACCAGGACGCCGCCGAGATCCTGGCGAAGGAGGCCATCGACTCGGTCCTCGACCTGGAGAAGATGGGCCTGCCGTTCAACCGGACGCCCGACGGGACGATCGACCAGCGCCGCTTCGGCGGTCACAGCCGCAACCACGGCGAGGCCCCGGTCCGCCGGTCCTGCTACGCGGCCGACCGCACCGGCCACATGATCCTCCAGACGCTGTACCAGAACTGCGTGAAGGAGGGCGTGGAGTTCTTCAACGAGTTCTACGTCCTGGACCAGCTGATCGTCGAGGTCGACGGCGTCAAGCGGTCGGCGGGCGTCGTCGCCTACGAACTGGCGACCGGTGAGATCCACGTCTTCCAGGCGAAGGCCGTCATCTACGCGTCCGGCGGCTGCGGCAAGTTCTTCAAGGTGACGTCGAACGCGCACACCCTGACCGGCGACGGCCAGGCGGCCGTCTACCGGCGCGGGCTGCCGCTGGAGGACATGGAGTTCTTCCAGTTCCACCCGACCGGCATCTGGCGCATGGGCATCCTGCTGACGGAGGGCGCCCGCGGTGAGGGCGGCATCCTCCGCAACAAGGACGGCGAGCGCTTCATGGAGAAGTACGCGCCGGTCATGAAGGACCTCGCGTCCCGTGACGTCGTCTCGCGCTCCATCTACACGGAGATCCGTGAGGGCCGCGGCTGCGGTCCCGAGGGCGACCACGTCTACCTCGACCTCACGCACCTCCCGCCGGAGCAGCTGGACGCCAAGCTCCCGGACATCACGGAGTTCGCCCGCACGTACCTCGGTATCGAGCCGTACACCGACCCGATCCCGATCCAGCCCACCGCGCACTACGCGATGGGCGGCATCCCGACGAACGTCGAGGGTGAGGTGCTCAGCGACAACACCACCGTCGTCCCGGGCCTGTACGCCGCCGGCGAGGTCGCCTGCGTCTCGGTGCACGGCGCGAACCGCCTCGGCACGAACTCGCTGCTCGACATCAACGTGTTCGGCCGCCGGGCGGGCATCGCGGCCGCCGAGTTCTCGCAGAAGGCGGACTACGTCGAGCTGCCGGAGAACCCCGCCGAGCTGGTCGTCGCCCAGGTCGAGCGCCTGCGCGCCTCCACGGGCACCGAGCGGGTCGCCGACATCCGCCGGGAGCTGCAGGAGTGCATGGACGCCAACGTGATGGTGTTCCGCACCGAGCAGACGATCAAGACGGCGGTCGAGAAGATCGCGGAGCTGCGCGAGCGCTACCTCAACGTCTCGATCCAGGACAAGGGCAAGCGGTTCAACACCGACCTGCTGGAGGCCGTCGAGCTGGGCAACCTGCTCGACCTGGCCGAGGTCATGGCCGTCTCCGCGCTCGCCCGCAAGGAGTCCCGCGGCGGTCACTACCGCGAGGACTACCCCAACCGCGACGACGTCAACTTCATGCGCCACACCATGGCGTACCGCGAGGTGGGCGACGACGGCGCCGAGTCGATCCGGCTCGACTACAAGCCGGTCGTCCAGACCCGCTACCAGCCGATGGAGCGTAAGTACTGATGGCAACTCCCACCCTGGACAAGGCGGAAGGCGCCGGCGCGCCCGAGGCCGGCTTCGCCGACTCCCCGTACATCCTGGCCACGTTCCGCATCCGCCGCTTCAACCCCGAGGTCGCGGGAGAGGCGGTCTGGGAAGACTTCCAGCTGGAGATCGACCCGAAGGAACGCGTCCTCGACGCCCTGCACAAGATCAAGTGGGACCTGGACGGAACGCTCACCTTCCGCCGCTCCTGCGCGCACGGCATCTGCGGCTCGGACGCCATGCGGATCAACGGCAAGAACCGCCTCGCCTGCAAGACCCTGATCAAGGACCTCAACCCCGAGAAGCCGATCACGGTCGAGGCCATAAAGGGCCTCACGGTCCTCAAGGACCTCGTGGTCGACATGGAGCCGTTCTTCCAGGCGTACCGCGACGTCATGCCCTTCCTGATCACGAAGGACACGAACGAGCCGACGCGCGAGCGTCTCCAGACGGCCGAGGACCGTGAGCGCTTCGACGACACGACGAAGTGCATCCTCTGCGCCGCCTGCACGTCGTCGTGCCCGGTCTTCTGGAACGACGGCCAGTACTTCGGCCCGGCGGCCATCGTCAACGCCCACCGCTTCATCTTCGACTCGCGTGACGAGGCGGCGGAGCAGCGCCTGGAGATCCTGAACGACCGCGACGGCGTCTGGCGCTGCCGCACCACGTTCAACTGCACGGACGCCTGCCCGCGCGGCATCGAGGTCACGAAGGCGATCCAGGAGGTGAAGCGGGCGCTGATCACGCGCCGCTTCTGATCTCCGTCGGTACGTGTATGAAGGCCCCGCTCCTGTGGATGCGGGGCCTTCGTCGTCACCCGCGGGGGCGCCGGTCGAGCGCCGTGAGGTCGATGTCGACGCCGAAGGGCACGGAGACCTTGAGCCTGTCGTGGAAGATGCCGGTGAGGCCGTAGGTCTTGGTGGCGGGGTCGATCTCGTAGACGTAGACGACAGGAAGACCGTTGTCGTCGCCCTGCTCCACCCGCCAGAAGTGCGGGACTCCGGCTGCCGCGTACTTGCGGGGCTTGACCTCACGGTCACGCTCGCGGGAGTCCGCGGAGACGACTTCGACAGCAAGGAGGACGTCCTCGGGCCTGTACCAGGTCTGATCGGGGCCGGTGTTCGCCTCCACCGAAAACACCAGGACATCAGGCTCGGGCCCGTTCTTCGCGTCCAACTTGACGGTCATTTCCCGCATGACGTCGAGATGGTCCGGGGCCTGCTCCAGGAGAGTGTTCTCCAGCAGACGCATACAGCGCCCGTGGAAAGCGGTCTGCGGACTCATGAAGACGAGACTCCCGTCGATCAACTCCGTGTGCGGCGGGAGGCCCGGAATGCGATCGAGGTCGTCCGCGGTCCAGCCCCCGGGGGGCGGGATGGGCCAGCGGTACGTCGACTCGTCGTCCGGCCCGTCGTCGGATACGGCGCTCATCGGTGCTCCCATGGGACGGAGTCTCACCTGTCGGTTCAGCGTACCCAGGGGGAACGTCAGCCGCTTCACCTCGACGAGTGATCCGTCGGCCGGCCGTGACCGGCCCCGGCCACCGGCCCGACCTCGCACCACAGCAGCTTCCCGCCCCGTCCCGGGAGAGCGGCCCCGAGCGGGTAGCCGCCCCACGCGCTGGCGTAGTGGCACACCAGAAACAGCCCACGCCCGCCGTCCGCCTCCACGGGGACGCGGCGCACGGGTTCGGACCTCCGGTCGAAGGGTGGCGGGATGTGCGGGTCGGTGTCCCACACGCTCACCCGCAGCCGACCGCGACCGAGCCCGCGCAGGCGGAGAGTCGCGGGACCGGAGGAGTACCGGTAGGCGTTGGCGACCAGCTCGGAGGCCAACAGTTCGGCGTCGTCCTGGAGTTGGGACATGCCGTGCCCGGACAGGACGGCCCGCACGGTGACCCGGGCGATACGCGCGGCGCGGGCGTCATGGGGCAGTTGGAGGGCGTACGCCCACGTTGCGACCCCTTCGCACTCCGACGGGGATACGGTGACCATGAACGCCTCCTGCGGTGGGGGGACTTGACCTGCCCGACGACCCGACGACCCGACCTGACGGTGGCAGTGCCGTGCGCGTGAGGGCGCGCGGTGCGCTTCCGGCCGGCCGGTGGGGGCGGGTGAGCGGATCGGGTCTCACCGTAGAGCGGTTCATGGACTACATTCCATGAAAATGAGGGAATGCAGCCCTTCTCCCCTCGACCGGGTGAACCGATCGACATACGTACGAATGGGAAGTCGCAGCACATGCCGCAGCCAAGCCCTCTCCCCAGCGCCCGGCGCCGCCGCCTCGGGATCGAGTTGCGCAGGCTGCGCGAACGGGCCGACCTGTCCGCCACGCAGGCAGCCGCCCTGGTCGGAGCCACGCAGTCACGCGTGAGCAACATCGAGGCAGGCCGCTACGGCGTGAGTGCCGACCGCGTGCGCACGATCGCCCGGCACTACGACTGCACCGACGAGCCGCTGATCGACGCGCTCACCACGCTGACCGGCGAGCGCCGACGCGGCTGGTGGGAGGAGTACAGGGACACCCTGTCTCCCCGGATGCTGGACCTGACGGAGGTCGAGCACCACGCCACCGCGCTGCGCGTCGCGCACATCATCAACATCCCGGGTCTCCTCCAGACCCCCGCGCACGCCCGCGCCCTGTTCGGCCACACGGTGCCCCCGCTGAAGCCCCACGAGATCGAGCACCGCGTCTCGCACCGGATCAAGCGCCAGGAGATCCTGCACCGTGAACAGCCCCCGCCCTACACGGCGACCATCCACGAAGCCGCACTGCGCATGCGGTTCGGTGACAGCGCCACGGTCCGGGGCCAGCTCCACCACCTCAACGCTGTCAGCGACCTGGACCACGTGACGATCACCGTCATCCCCTTCGCCGGCGGCCCCTTCCACACCTCGGGCCAGGGCATCGACTACTTCCACGGCCAGGTGCACCAACTGGACACCGTCCAGCTCGACACCGACCATGGGGCGGAACTCATCGACGCCCCGGCCCAGTTGGAGCGCTACCAACGCATCCTGGACCGTGCCGGACAAGCGGCGCTCACCCCGGAGAAGTCCCGCGACTTCATCACCCGACTCGCCCAAGACCTCTGAAGGAGCCCCCGATGCAGGAACCGCACTGGCAGAAGTCCACGTACAGCCAGGAAGCGTCCGCCTGCGTATACGTGGCCACCGCCCCCGCCGGAACGATCCTGCTCCGCGAAAGCGACGAACCGGAGACCATCCTCACCACCGGCCCTCGCCAACTCGGCACATTGATATCGACCCTCAGATCCGCGCACGGAGCAGACCGACACGCCCCGCACGCCAATCCGTGATCCGTACAACCCTTACGCCTCACCGCGGGTCTCCTTCTTACTCCCCTCCCCGGCACACGTGTGCGTGGCCGAGCCGGACGGGGATCTCAGTCGGCTCCGGGCCGGTGAAAGGCCCGGATACAGCAGGAGACGCATGTCCATCCGCACGACTCCCAGCCTGGTCCTCGCGGCGGCGACAGCCGTGGCACTCACGGGCGGGCTGCTCACCGTCTCGGCGAGCACGGCGACCGCGGCCACCCCGGCCAGGTACGCAGACGACTTCAACGGCGACGGCTACCGGGACTACGCGACCGGCGAAAGCGGTTCGGTCACCGTGACCTACGGAACCGCGACGGGTCCCGGCACGAAGAGCAAGACGTTCACCCAGCGCAGCGCGGGCATACCGGGGACCGCCGGGGACGCCGGCGGGTACGGGGATTCCTTCGGCGGAAGCCTCGCGAACGCCGACTTCGACCGTGACGGATACGCCGATCTGGCCGTCGCCGATCTCAGTGAGAAGGTGGGCCACAAGCCGGGAGCCGGCGCGGTCACCATCCTGTGGGGCGCGAGGGGCGGTCTGGGCGCGAAGGCCACCCGTATTCACGTCACGGCCCACTCCGACTACCAGTTCGGGACCGCGCTGGCGACCGGTGACTTCAACGGCGACGGCAAGGCCGACCTGGCGGTCGCCAACGGGATTGACACCGTCTACGTCTACCGCGGCGGCTTCTCCAAGTCGGGTACGACCGGGAAGGTGACCAAGCACGTCCCGAGTCCGAGCGTGGCCGATGTCCTGGAACCCACCGCGCTGGTCGCCGGAAAGGTCACGAAGGACAAGGCGACGGACCTGTACGTCCTGGGCCAGGGCTACGAGCACGACAAGATGACCCAGGACGCCTGGTTCCTGCGTGGCGGCTCCACGATCAGGTCCGGCAAGGTGACGACGTACAACAGCTCGTCGCCGGACTACAGCCCCACCGGCGTCATCGCGGACTTCGACAAGCACGGCTACGGGGACCTGGCGGTCAGCGACGTCCCGTACAACAAGAGTGCGGGGTCGGTGGTGGTGATACGAGGTGGCGCGAGCGGCCCGACGACCAGGTACCGCCTCACCCAGTCCACGTCGGGCGTGGCCACGGCCGCGACCAAGGGCGACTGGTTCGGCGGCGCGCTGTCCGCCGGCGACACCGACGGCGACGGCTACCCGGACCTCGCGGTGAGCGCCTCGGGCGAGAAGGTCGGCTCCGTCAGGCACGCGGGTGGGGTGCACGTCCTGCGCGGCGGCAGACACGGCCTGACCGGCACGGCTTCCCAGTGGTTCACCCGCTCGACGGCAGGCGTCCCCGGTAACCCCGAGGACTCCTCGATGTTCGGCCTGCAGGTCCGCATCCGCGACCTCGACGGCAACGGCACCAAGGACCTTCTGGTCGGTTCGAACTCGGGACGCCCGAGCGTCCTGCTCCCGGCAGGACCGAACGGCATCACCACCGCCACCGCCACGGAGACGGAACTCCAGTCGAGCTTCCCCCAGTAGACAACGCCGTGTGCGGTGGCCGGCGGACCTGACCACCGCACACGCAGCGCCGCCCGTCGGCTCGTCGTCCGGCCCGTCCTCGGAGCCGGAGTGTCACCCGCCAGCACATGGTACGTGTGCTACGCGACCCCTCCCCACCTGCGTTTTCGCAGGTCACCGGCGGTTTTGTGCTCCGCTGACGTCCGTGGCTGTGCCCTGGCGTCCGTGCTTGTTGCCGTCAGCGCTGCCGTCAGAGGCGCAGACCATCACGAAGCAGCAGGGCGGCCCGGCAACTCCTGGGCCGACGGCGGCTGCGGACCCTACACTGAGCGCATGACCGTACGCGAGGAAGCACACCGGCTGCTCGACGCGGCCGTGACCTCTCCGAGGTCAGCCGTGCCGCCGACCTGGTCGAGCAGTACGCGAGCCTGCCCCTGGGCACCGCCGACGCCTTCGTCGTCGCGGTCGCCGAGAAGTAGCGCGCGGTCAACATCGCCACCCTGGACCGCCGCCACTTCAGCGTGGTGCGCCCGAGTCACCTCCCGGCATTCACTCTGCTGCCGTAGCCGGGCCGCCGCGCTGACGTGCCCGGTCGCGCGGGGGTCGGCGGTCCCGCGACTGATGGGCACCCCCGATGCCAACGGTGACGGCGTCCCGGACCTGTGGGCCGTGAAGTCCGACGGTTCCGTACGGTTCCACGCGGGCGGGAAGACCGCACTGGCCGGGTCCGGTACGGAGATCATCAGGCCGTCGGACTACTGGCTGACGAGAATCGCCATCGGGTGACCGGCGGTGTGCCGGGCCCCGCCTCCCCCGGAGGCGGGGTCCGTACGGGCGGGGTCCTGCTACAGCTGGCTCAGGATCGTCGGGTCGGAGATCGCCGTGTCGTTCGACAGGAGCATCGCCTTGCTCAGGATGACGGCCAGCATGCGGTCGCCCTCGAAGGGGAGGTAGCCCGTCTGCGGGGTGGCGGTGCTCGACGTGGGGACGATGCAGAGGTAGCGGTCGCCGGGGGTCATCAGGATGTTGCCCGAGCCGAGGTGGATCTTGTACGTGTGGCGTTCGCCCCGCACGTGGAGGAAGCGGCCCTCCAGGGTGCAGCGGTCGGCTATCGCGAGGCGCGGGACCAGGCGTTCCAGCAGGACCCGCCGGGTCTGGGCGCTCTGGCCCAGTTCGCCGAAGCCGTACGACGTCCAGTAGTCGCGGAAGCGGCCGTCGGGGCCGCCGTCCTGCCAGGTGGGGTCGTTGCCGACGCTGGCGACGCCGACGAACAGGTCGATGTCGCGCAGGACTTCGGACAGGACGAGCGGCGGGATCGACTCCAGGGCGAGCGGCTGGACCGGGTCCTGCCCGTCGCGCAGCCGCATGCGGTACTCGCCGCCGTAGCAGTGGGCCGAGTTCTCCGGCGCGTCGAGGGGATAGAAGCGGACCTGGTCGGTGCGAAGGCGCAGGAAGCTGCCGGAGTCCGTGGTGTCGTCGTGGTGTTCGCCGCCGTCGCCCTCGATCCAGTACTCGGCGCGCAGTCCCCAGTGCGGCAGTTCGCGGGTCGCCGGGGGCGCCTCGTCGTCCACGCTCAGGCGGAGTTTGTTGCGCCAGCCCCGCACCGCTGCCAGGGAGTGGAACTGGTGCTGGCGCAGGACGTGGGCCGCGAAGCGGTTGGAGTAGGTGCCCGTCGCGCGTTCGGCGTCCGTCAGGAGGTAGACCTCGCGGTGCGCCTGTTTGAACGGCTGGGTGATCTCGTGCCGTTCCAGCCAGTCGCGCCAGGCGACGATCTCCGCCGGTTCGTGGCCCACCGGGTGCCAGAGCCGGACCTCGGAGCCGGCGCCCGCCACGAGCGGGGCGTCGGCGAGGGTGCGCAGCTCGCCGTCCGCCCAGCCGGCCGCCCGGCCGTCCACCGTCCACAGGAGGCGGCGGGCCAGGGTGCCGACGAGCGGGTGGTCGAGGTAGCGCTCGCGCCAGGTGGCGTACGGCCAGGTGCGGCGGGCCAGGAACTGGCGGTCCAGTCGCTCGCTCTGCGCCGACAGCATCTTGTCGATGTCCTTGACGGCGGCCTTGAGTGCCTTCAGCTCGTCGGCGTGGTCGCGCCGGACGGCCGCGGGCACTGTCCGGACCGCCTTGCCGGTCGCGTTGGTCCAGGTCAACAGCGCTCTGCTGCCGTGGACTTCGAGTCGCGCCGTGATGTCACCGAGGCGGTGTTCGGCGCGGCCGGCCTCCGTGAGCCCGTAGGCGGGTACGGCGAGTTCCTCGATCTCCTCACGGTTGAGGTCCATGGCCCGCGCCCGTGCGTCGAGGGCGGCGTTGAGGAGTTTCAGGGTGCCCTTGTACGTCACGCGGGTGGCGAGGCGGGCCAGTTCGGCGAGGGCCGCCTCGCCGTCCACGCGGGCCAGGGCGTTGACGCCCGCGTTGGCGACCTTCGGGTTGACCGGGCCAACGCCCTGGATCTTGCGCAGGGCCGTCTCGACGAGGGCACCGAGGGCGCGGGCGGTTTCGGGGTGCGGGGGAAGGAAGGACAGCAGCCAGGCCAGGCCGCGCAGGGCGTTGGCGTTGTACGGGTCGAAGGTGTCGTTGGGGTGCGCACCGTGGTAGGGGGTCAGCAGCGGGCGGGTGCGGGGCCGGCCGACGAGTCCGAGCCAGGTCAGCAGGCGCACCCGCACCGCTTCCGCGCCGACCCCGTCGATCAGGGCCCGCCCCGCCTTCTCCCACGTCGCGGAGGGGCGGGCGGCGGTGGCGGTCGTGGCGTGGGCCACCAGCCGGCGCCAGCCGTCCCCGGGGCCGTCGATGTCCACGAGGTCCGCCAGCGCCTGGTCGGCCCAGGCTTCACCCGGGTTCAGGACGGGGTGGGTGAGCCGCTTGGCGAGCGGGCCGAGGAGGCTGGCGCCGTTCCACAGCACCATCTGCGAGCGGCGGATCAGGGCGACGAACTCACCGGACAGTTCGCGGCCGTCGGCCATCTCCAGCTCGGCGAGGCGGATCAGCTGGGCGGTGTTGTACTGGACCTCCTGCTCGGCGACCAGGGCGATCAGCGCGGTCCGGGTGTCAGGCGACTGCCTCTCCACCAGCGCGTCCCCCTGGAGGGCGTTGAACAGGTGCACGATGCGGCGACGGCCGGCCGCGCCCGGCTCCAGCTCGTGGTAACGCGCGGCCAGGCGGTGCACCAGCCCGGCCTGGAAGCCGGCGTCGGCCGACTGCAGCGCGTCGAGGACCTTGCGGCCGTCCCAGCCCCAGTGGTCGTCGAGCCGGTCGGCCAGCGTGAGCAGTGCGGGCACCAGGTGCTCGGTGTCCTCGGCGTCGATCAGGGCGAGGACGTCCCGGACCGGTTCGGCGTGCACGGAGCTGGCGGTGCTCATCAGCCACCCACCAGCGGGACGAGCTTCAGGAAGGTGACCTCGGCGCCCGGCCCGAGTTCGATCTCGTCGTCGGGCTCGGTGACCTGGCGGTCTCCCACGAGCACCAGGAAGCCGTTGCCCGCGAACGCCTGGAGCGCGAGCCGCGTCTGCTCCTCGGGGTCTATGCGGCGGGGGGTGCGCAGCGCGTATCCGTTCAGCACGCGCTCGGTGTCGCGGGGCTGGACGAGCCCGTGGAAGACCTCCGGTGTACGGGCGTTGTACTCGGAGACCTCCTGGAAGACCCGACGCCGGATCACCTCCCCTACGGTGAGCCGCTCTTCGGCGATCTCCAGCCCCCAGCCGCCGCTGCGGCTCCCGCTTGTCGTCTCGTCGACGAACGTGACCATTCCCATGCCGACGACAGTACGAGCCACCACTGACAACGGGCCGGGCGGCCCGAACCCCGGGTGACACCGGTGGCGGTGCGGGCGGCGTCCGGCTCCGCCGCCCGGCGCCGTTCCGGTCCCCCGCCCGGGTGACCCCCACGGTCAGCCCCGCTCGGCGCGGGCATCGGGGCACCTAATCTGATGGCATGTCAGATGACCAGTCGTACGAGCTGCTCGGCTTCGACAACCTGCTGCTACCCGTCGGGGATCTCGCCGAGGCCCTGAGCTTCTACGAGCGCGCCGGGTTCGCGGTCGGGTTCCGGTTCGACGAGGGCGGGATCGCCCAGTTGAAGGTCGGGGGCGAGATGCCCGGCATCCTGCTGCGTCAGGAGGAGGGGCTCGGCCACCGGCCGCCGCCGTGGCCCCCCACGCGCGCGTGGCTGGAGGTGGCGGACGCGCGCGCGGCGGCGCGGGCCATGGCCGACGCGGGGATCGTCCCGATCGACCCGCCCTTCTCCACCTCGACGGGGTGGACCGTCGAGATCGCCGATCCCTGGGGCAACGTCCTCGGACTCACGGACTACAGCAAACGCCCGGAGATCGGCCGCAGGCCGTGACCCCCACCCGGTGACGGCGAGGTCCGGGCCGCCCACCGGCTGAGCACCCCGTGCGGGGCGCGGCTCGCCAGGGGGGCCGTCCTGTTCGCCGCCGGGCGGCGCGGGTCGCGGTGGGGGAAGGCCGGCCGGGGCGGGCAGCCGTACCGGCGCCAGGACGGCTGGGCGTACGACCCCCGGCAGGGCTGGACCCACCGCGCGCCGGGCTGTGACGGCGGGACCCGCTCCACTGGTTAGGCTCCTCGCGTGCCCGCGAACCACGACGGCCCCGGCCCACCGAGCAAGTCCGAGCAGACCCGTGCGCTGATCCTGGAGACGGCGATGCGGCTGTTCCAGGAACGCGGGTACGACAAGACGACGATGCGGGCCATCGCCAAGGAGGCGGGGGTCTCCGTCGGCAACGCCTACTACTACTTCGAGGGCAAGGAACACCTGATCCAGGGCTTCTACGACCGGATCGCCGCCGAGCACCGGGCGGCGGTCCGTGCGGTCCTGGACCGGGAGACCGACCTGGAGGCACGGCTCGCGGGCGTGCTGCGGACGTGGCTGGACGTCGCCACGCCGTACCACGAGTTCGCGGTGCAGTTCTTCAAGAACGCCGCCGACCCGGACAGCCCGCTCAGCCCGTTCTCGCCGGAGTCGGAGCACGCGCGCGTGGCGGCCGTCGACGTCCACCGGGAGGTGCTGGCCGGCGCGACGAGGACCAAGGTCCCGGAGGAACTGCGGGACGTGCTGCCGGAGTTGATGTGGCTCTCGCAGATGGGGCTCGTGCTGTACTGGATCTTCGACCGGACCGAGGGACGGGAACGGAGCTACCGGCTCGCCGAGCGCGGGGCCCGGCTCACCTCGCGGGGCGTGGCGCTCGCCCGGTTCCGGGTGCTGCGACCCCTCGTACGCGAGGTGCACGAGCTGTTCACGGACTTCCTGCCCGGTATGACGGGGGCGCTGCCCGACCCGGGGAGCAAGAGGCGGCAGACCGGATGAGACGGCGCCGGGGTCGCCCCCGGCACCGGCCGGACCGCGGCCGGCGTCCTTCGTCCGGATCAGGCTGGGATCAGGGTGCGGCGCCCGGGTGCGGCACCGGACCCCGCGAGCCCGGCCTGATCCGAACGAGAGGCCCTAGTGCCGCATCAGGCAACGTTCGCCCTGCCGCGATGCAGCGCTCAGTTGCTGCGTCGGGCGGCCAGAATGGTGACGTGGCTGAACGGGTGCAG
>NZ_JBWKDW010000037.1:0-63935 GCF_056435735.1 Streptomyces sp. NPDC043878 | reverse complement strand
CCCCCCCCCCCCCCCCCCCCCCCCCCCCCCCCCCCCCCCCCCCCCCCCCCCCCCCCCCCCCCCCCCCCCCCCCCCCCCCCCCCCCCCCCCCCACTGCCGGTCCTCGCGGGTGCCTGCGTCCTCGCCTACTGGGCCGCGCCGCGCGTGAACTACGGCTGGCTCTTCCACCGCGACAGCGCCGAGGAACTCGGGGCGGCCCCCTGGGCCGGGCCCGCGACGACCCTCGCCCTCTTCGGGTGCTCAGCCGTCCTCGTCACCTGTTTCCTCGCGCTGGTGCCCGGCCGGCGGACGTGGTTCACCGTGCTGGGCTCGGGCACGCTGTACGGCTACCTGCTGCACGGTTTCGTCGTCCAGAGCGTCAACCACTGGCACGTGTACGAGCATGCGTGGCTGCACGGCCCGTCGGGGGAGATCGCCGTCACCGTCGTCGCCGCCACGGTCGTGACGGTGTTGTGCGCCCCGCCCGTGCGCCGGGTCTTCCGCTTCGCCGTGGAACCACGCGTGCCCTGGGCGTTCCGCCGGACCCGGCCGGGCGAGGCGCGGGCGCGCTGAGTCGCCGGGTACGGCACGGGACACGGAAGGCCGAGGTCGCGGTCGCGCGGCCCCGGCTTTCGGACGGTGTGATCCGTCGCGGCTTCCCGCCCGGATTGGTCTCGGAGAGAACTTCCCCCGATCGGGTGACCGACCCAATCCGGCAGGCCGTCAGGACCGGATTCCCGGTGTGACGGACGAAGCGAAGGAAGCGCGAAAAGCGAGGGTTCGGGCAGCGGGCGCTCCCGATGCGCCCCACCCTGACCCGACGGTTTTCGGCGCGGTCGCCGGCGTCCGTTCTCCGGCTCGGCATTCCTCTCTCGAGCCGCTTTCCGTCCCTTTCCGTGCACGTGCAGCGCTCGCCGCACCCCTCAGCAGCAGGAGAACTCCCATGAACACCCGCATCCGCCGTGTGGCCCTGACCGTGGCCGCCGCGGCCGTGCTCCCGCTGGCGCTCAGCGCCTGTTCCGACAACGGCAGCGACTCGGCCTCCCCGGACTCCGCCACGGCGTCCACGAGTGCGTCCACGAGCGCCGCCGACGACAGCATGGCCGGTGCGGGCGGCAGCGCCGGCCCGGCGGACGAGCCGTTCGGCCCGGCCTGTTCCGGGGTGCCGAAGAGGGGCGCCGGCTCCTTCGACGGCATGGCCAAAGACCCGGTCGCCACCGCCGCCTCCAACAACCCCGCCCTGTCCACACTGGTCACCGCCGTGAAGAAGGCCGGCCTGGTCGACACCCTCAACAACGCCGAGAACATCACGGTGTTCGCCCCCACCAACGACGCCTTCGCGAAGATCCCCAAGGCCACCCTGGACAAGGTCCTCAACGACAAGGCCCAGCTCACCAAGATCCTCACCTACCACGTCGTGGGCCGGAAGCTCACGCCCGCCGAGCTGACCGACGGTTCCTTCGCCACCCTGGAGAAGTCCAGGCTGACCACGGCGGGTTCCGGCGAGTCGTACACCGTCAACGACACCGCCAAGGTCGTCTGCGGCGACGTCAGGACCGCGAACGCCAACGTCTACATCATCGACACCGTCCTGATGCCGACCGCCTGAACGGACGACTCCCCGCACGCCGTGCGCCGGCGTGCGGGGAATGCCTGTGCCGTGGACGGCGGTTGGGGCTCAGCGCAGGAGGGCGCAGACGAAGTTCTCCTGGACGACACGCAGTCGCTCCAGCCGGGCCGCGTCGAGGGACGCGTTGGTCTGCCGGGTGATGGAGAACGTCAGCGAACGCCGGCCGTCCGGGGTCGCGGCCACCAACTGGGTGTATCCCGGGAAGTTGCCGGTATGGCCGAGCACGACGCCGCACCGGGTCGCGTAGCGGAAGATGCCCAGTCCGGCGGTGTTGCGGCCCGGGCCGGCCGGTTCGGACGCGCCGGCGATCCACCGCCGCTGCTCGCGCAGGACGCCCTCGCCGTACAGTGCGCCTCCGGCGTAGCCCCGTACGAACCGGGTCATGTCGGCCGGGGTGGAGACGATGCCCCCGGACGCCCAGACACCGGAGGCGCTGAGGATCTCGCTGACGTCCTCGGGGGCCGCGGGATCGCTCATGTCGTAGCCGTGCAGGTAGGGCTCCGGCATGCGGTAGCCCTGCGGCAGGCTGGTCGCGCGCAGGCCCAGCGGCCCGTAGACCAGCTCGCTCAGGAGCCGTTCGTACGACTTATGGGTGACCGCTTCGGCCATCAGGGCGACGGCGATGTTGTCGGAGTTGGAGTACTCGTACTCGCTGCCCGGTGTGAACCGCAGCGGTTCGTCGGCGACGTAGTCGAGCAGACGGCGGGAGTCGAAGTGATGCCGCGGGTCGGCCGTGACCACCGCGCGGAACCCGGCGTCGCTGCTGAAGTCCGGTAGGCCGCTGGTGTGGCGGAGTAACTGACGCAGCGTCACCGAGCCCCAGGCTGCGGGCAGTCGGGGGAGCCGCCGGCGCAGTGTGTCGTCCAGGCCCAGGGCGCCCCGGTCGACCAGGCTCAGCGCGACCGCGCCGCTGAACGCCTTGGCCGTGCTCGCGATCCGCATGTGGTCATCCGCACGCGGTGCCCGGCCCGTCGCGAGGTCGGCGACCCCGGCACGCAGGACCCGGGTGTCCTTGTCGCTCCGCAGGACGGCGATCACTCCCGGCGGGCCGCCGGACTCGCGCACGAGCCGGTCGAGCTGCCGTTGCAGCGCGGAGTCGTCCGTGCCGACGGCGGCGGTGGCCGCCGTGCCGGTCACGGCGGGGGCCAGCGCCGCCAGACAGGCGGCCGCGCCGGCGAACACGGTGCGCAGCCGCGGGTGCCGCCGGGTACGACGGGGTACTGCGGGGGGTAGAGGCACCAGCACTCCTGGGTCAGGTCCCGGAGGAGCGGGCAACAACGGCCTGGTTCCTGTCCGCGGCGTCCAGGAGCTGCTGGAAGCGGGTCATACAGGGCAGACAGTGGCGGTTCGTCTCGTCCGAGCCCGGTCCGTGTGCGGACAGCTCGATCCCACAGAGACTGCCGGATCCCTGCCGCGCCACCACGTGCCACACCAGCTCGGCGCTTCCTGTCTGCGGACCTACGCACATCTCGTACACGAGGCGACTCCCTTGGTGGCGATGCCTCCAGCACATCGCACCCCCGCGGCCACGTCCTGATGAGAGGGCCGTTCGCGTGAATCCCTCCGCGCCGATCCGCCCGCGCGCACGGCACACGAACGACCGGCGGCCGGCCCCGTGCAGGGGGCCGGCCGCCGGTCGTCGCAAGGGACGAACAGGTGTCACATCCCGCCGCGCCGGGTGCGCCTCAGCAGCAGGAAGCCGCAGACCAGGAGCACCGCGCCGGCCGCCGCCGGCCACAGCTGGGCGCCGGTCTCGGCGAGCCCGCCCCGGTTCGCCTGGGGTTGCGTCTGCGCGGCGGCCTGGGCGCCGACCTCGCTCGACGAGGTGACAGCGGCGCTCGGCTGACCGCCGGCGAGGTCGTCCGAGGTGTTGTCCGAGGGGGCGGAGGGCGCTGAGGGGGCGTCCGCAGAAGGCGCGGCGCGGTGGGTGGACGCCGACGTCGTGTAGACCTTCGGTTCGTCGCCAGCGGAGCTACCGGAGTCACCGGACCCGCCGGACCCCTTGGAGCCACCGGAACCGCCGGCGCCACTGCCGTTGCCCGACCCGTTGCCGGACCCGTTGCCCGACCCGTTGCCGTTTTCGTCGCCCTTGCCGTCGCCGGATCCGTTGGAGCCGTCCGACCCGCTGGAGGCGTTGCCGCCGCCGGAGGTCGGCGTCGCGGCCGGGGGCTGGGAGGACGCGTCGTCACCGGGGGTACCGGGATCCGCGCTGTCGTTCCCGCCGGCCGGGGGCTCGGGCGTGGCCGTCGGCTCGTCGCCATTGCCGTTGCCGTTGCCGCCGGGCTCCTGCTCCGCGCCCGCACCGCACGTGCGGCCCTGGTTGATGCAGTCGACCAGCTTCCCCATCAGGTCCTCGTCGAAGACGTTGATGAAGTCGCCGTGGTCGGTGACGGGCTTGTGCAGCTGTTCGGGGAAGGAGTCCACCGCGAACAGCGGAGTGGTTTTGCCGCCGTCCTGGAGGCTCGGCGCGTCGACGTCGTAGACGATGCGCTGCGACAGCTGCGGGATGGCCTGGAAGCCGGCCGGGCAGGCGCCGTCGGCCTGGGCGAACGCCACGTGGGTACGGTGGTTGGCGCTGTCGATGTTGCGGCCGTCCCAGCAGCTCTGGAACTTGAAGGTGCGCACCACGTCACTGCCCTGCGGGCACAGCGGGTACTTGTCCTTCAGCTGGCGGTCCTCGAACCCGGTGCAGCTCCAGGACGCGTTGGCGTTGGCCGTGCCGTTGACGAACGCCTTGGCGTCGCCGGTGATGATCCGCAGCAGCCGCGGCATCGCCGTCACCTTGCTGCGCGGACTGCCCACGAACGTGAGCGTGACGTCCTTGGGCGTCACGATCTCACCCGCGTTGCCCTCGGTGCCGCCGCCCGGGGCACCGGCGTCCTTCTCCTGTGTGCCGTTCTGCAGGCGCAGGACCGGCCAGTAGTACGTCGACCGGTCGCCCTTGTCCTCACAGCTCGTGTCGCCCTTGGCCAGGTCGTCGTCGCTGGCGAAGGCGTTGTTGGCCTGGTTGCCCACGTAGTCGTGGAAGTGGTGGGCACCGTTGCCCACGCCGGGGGCGACGATGACGTTGTCCGAGTTGAACAGGCCGTTCGCGTTCACCCCGCAGCGGGTGGTGAAGGTGCCGGTCGACGCGTCCGACTGCGGGCTCGCTGCCTGCGCGTCGGGCTGGACGGAGGTGATGTCGGCGTAGTCGGCGGCGACCGGGCCGTTGCCCGCCTGACCCCCGTTGCCCGCCTGCTGACCGCCCTGGTCCTGGCCGCCGTCGCCCGCCTGCTGACCGCCCTGGTCCTGGCCCGCCTGGTCGCCGCCGTTCTGGCCGACGCCCGTCTGCTCCGGGGCCTCGCGCAGGGTGCAGGGTGCCAGGTCGTCGATGCCCTGCGGACGGTCGCCCACCCGCTCGATGGCGGACGCGATGCGCCCGATCGTGGCGGCCCGGTCCTCCTTGAGCGGGTTCATGATTCCGCTGTCGACGTCGGCGCGGTCCTTCTCGCCCGCCCGCGCCGGGTCCTGGAGCCGCTGGTAGGCCGCGGCTATCTGCCCGTCCAGAACGGCCAGTTCCTTGTCGACCTCCTCCCGGGCCTCGTCCGGGACGGTGGTCAGCCGGTCCCCGACGTCGGGGCAGTCGATCGTGGCCGCCGCCGAGACGGGTGAGCTCTCGGGCCCCGAGTCCTCGGTGGCGGAGGCGTACACGTTCGCCGCCACGAGTCCGCCGCCGCCCAGCATCAGTGCCACCGCTGCGAAGCTCGCTCGTCGTGCGCCTGTTGGGCGTCTGCGCTTGTTGCGTCCCACGAAATACTCCCGCGCGTCTCGACCGGCCGGGCATAGCAAGCCCCCGTCAGATACGAGGAGATGAGTCGTTGTGTTCAACCGACCCGGAAATTCTCAGGAACCTCGTAGGAAACGTCCGACGCGGCAGGTCACGGTGGTCGCACGGGCAGGGGTCCCGGTGCTCGCCGTCGGCCGGGGCGGCGTGGTTCCGGTCCGCCACCGTACTCGCCGCGGCGGCGGTCGCAAGCCCCTCGGCGCGGACGTCGCAGCCGCCGTTCCGCCCGGGCCGTCGGGCCGTCGCGTCTCCCGTCCCGTCAACGTGCGGAAAGCGGCGCGTCCACCCCCGATGTGCCAGGGTGGGCAGGACTCTGTGTGAGGAGGACCGGTGGACTGGCTCGTGTTCGCGCAGAAGATGGCTTCCATGGCCCGGGATCTTCTGGCGCAGGAGAGCGTGAACGCCACCCTGGAGGCCACCACGGCCGCGGCGGTGGAGCTGGTGGAGGACTGCGACGCGGCGGGGATCCTCGTCCTGTCCGGCGGCCAGGTCCGGTCCTACGCGCCGACGGAGCAGCTGGTGGTCGACAGCGACCGGCTCCAGGAAGAGCTGCAGGAGGGGCCCTGCTTCGACGTGGCCCGGCCCGAGAACGACGAGCGGGTGTTCCGTGTCCACTCCTTCGCCGAGCCCTCCGAACGCTGGCCCGCCTATGTGCCGCGCGCCCGCGACCTCGGGGTGGGCAGCATGATGGGGTTCCTGCTCTACACCGAGGAGGAGGAGCTGGGGGCCCTGAACGTCTACTCGCGCGAGGCCGGCGTCTTCACCGACGCCACTGAGACCGCCGGGTGGCTGCTGGCCTCCCATGCCGCGGTGGCCCTCGCCGGCGCCCGCAACGAGGCGCAGATGCGGGAGGCCATCGCCACGCGGCACACCATCGGCGAGGCCATGGGCATCCTCATGGGCCGCCACCACATCACGCAGGAGCAGGCCTTCGACGTCCTGCGCAAGCACTCCCAGGCGACGAACACCAAGCTGCGCGACATCGCCCGCCGGGTCTGCGAGACCGGCAGCCCGGGGCAGTGAGCCCGTCCGCCGGTCGGGGCCGGCCGGAGATCGGACCGGTCCGTGGCCGACGGCGAATGGGCCGGTGGGTGGACGACGACGAATGAGCCGGTGCGGGGTGGGGACTCGGTGACCACCGCATGCCCACACCATTGGAGCACCTCATGAGTCTCTTGCGCGTGGCCGGCCGACCCATGCTCGCGTCGATTTTCGTCGTCGGCGGGCTGGCCTCCCTCCGCGACCCGAAGTCGGTGGCCCCGGCCGCCGAACCCGTCGTACGGCCGGTGACCGAGCGTGTCTCGGCGCTGCCGGACCGCACCGAACAGATCGTGCGGCTCAACGGTGCCGTGCAGGTGGCGGCCGGTGTCCTGCTGGGTCTGGGCCGCATGCCCCGCTCGGCCGCCCTGGCCATCGCCGCCACCCTGGTGCCGACCACCCTGGCCGGGCACCGCTTCTGGGAGGCGGAGGACCCCTCCGACCGGGCCCAGCAGCGCATCCACTTCCTCAAGAACCTGTCGATGCTCGGCGGACTGCTGATCGCCGCCGACGACACCGCCGGCCGGCCGTCGCTGGTGTGGCGCGGCCGCCACACCGTGCGGGACCTGGAGCGGGACGCGCGGCTGATCCGGCGCTCCGTGCGCGCCGCCGGGCGCCCCGCGGCGGCGGCCGCCGGCCTCCGGGCCAAGCTGCCGGTCTGAGGCGCGCGGTCTGCCGGCGGGCGCCGGCAGACCGTCCGGACGCGGGCGGTGGCCGCCGTACGGCCGCTCAGACGAAGCGGGCGAGTGCCTCGGTCAGCTCCGCGGGCTTCTCCACGGGGAGTTCGTGGCCGGCGTCGATGATACGGATCACCGCGTCCGGATAGTCCTTCGCCATCCGCAGCATCTGCGAGACGGGCAGCTGGATGTCGTGGTAGCCGTGCACCAGCAGGGTGGGAGTGCGGATCTCGCCGACCCGGTCGAGGACGTCGAAGGCCCGCATGGCGCCGTACAGCGTCATCACGACCTCCCGCGGCAGGGACGCGGAGGCCCGGACGTAGGAGCGGATCTCCTCGCGCGGGTAGCCGGGGGCGAAGGCCCGCTGGATGTTGGTGGCGACGAAGAGCCTGAACGGCACGAGGGTCGACGCCGCCATCAGCAGACCCCTCCCCCGGCTGTAGGTCATACGGCCGATGGAGTTGACGAGCACCATCCGCTCGACGCGCTCGGGGTGGGCCAGCGCGATGGTCTGCGCGATCATCCCGCCCATCGAGTGGCCGACGACGACGAACCGGTCGACCTTCAGATGGTCGAGCAGGGCGAGGACGTCCCCCGCCAGCTCCGCCACCGTGCGGACGCCCGCCCCGCTGCTGTCCCCGTGCCCGCGCAGGTCGAGGCGGATGACCCGCCGTTCCCGCGAGAAGTGCGCCAGCTGGTGGTCCCAGCGGTGCCGGTTCGCCGTCCAGCCGTGGACGAAGACCAGGGGCACACCGGCGTCGTCGCGCGGCCCCTCGTCGTCGTACGTCAGTGTGGCGCCGTCGACCTCGAGCTGCGGCATGCCGGTGTCCCCTCCTGCATTTGCGGTTACTGGCCAGTACGGTAGCTGTCCGCCCAGGCCGGCGTCACCGTCGCGAGCCCAGGAAGCCGAGGATGTGACCGAACACGTCGAGGGCGGCGCCCCGGCCGATGAACGTGTCGAGGTGGCCGTAGCCGGGGATCTCCGTGTAGGTCACGTCGAGTTGGGGCTGCCGGTGGGCCAGCACGTCCTTGCACAGCTTCTGGGAGTCCAGCCACAGCCCGTTCTCGCTGCCGGCCAGCAGCAGGACCGGCGTGTCGATGCGGCCGGCCGCGTCCAGCGCGTTGGGCGGCAGGGCGCGGTAGCGCTGGTCGGTGTCGTGCCAGCGGACCACGGTGCGGGCCAGCTCGATGCGGCGCAGGTGCGGCAGGATCCACAGCGGGGCGGGCCCGAGGAGTTCCGCGAGCCGGTCGTGGGTGGTGTCGGTGAGGTTCTCGTGCGCGAAGAGCGAAGCGCCCGTGCCCCAGGCGGAGTTGTGCAGGATCTGGCAGGTCGGGTCGGGACAGTCCGCCTTGCGGGACGCCAGCGCGAAGAGCGGGGTGTACTTCGACCACAGGCCGACCTTGCGGAAGTCGACGGGGATGTGGTCGATGCGGGACTTCAGCAGTTCCCCGGCCAGCGTCATGCGCAGCGAGGTGCGGCCGGCGAGTTTCGGGGTGAGGAACACGCCCTGCGACACGACACCCGCGAGGCCCGGCACCAGGCCCGCCGTCATGCTCAGCGACAGGGTGAGCGAGCCGATGCAGTGGGCGACGACGAACAGGGGGCGGTCGGCGCCGATGCGGGCGCGGATGTGGGCGACGGCCGCCGGGATGTCGTACAGGGCGACGTCGTCGTAGGTGTACCTCCCGCCGGTCTCGTTGTAGGGCAGCCGGCAACTGCCCCGCCAGTCCAGCAGCCACGGCTCGTAGCCGTCGTCGAGCAGGACGTCGACGAGGTTGCGGGTCTCCGGCAGCAGGAACATGTCGGCGGAGGCGGTGTGGCCGTGCAGCAGCAGGACGGCCGGACGGTCCCGCTCACCGCTGTCGACGCGGGTCAGGCCCAGCCGCACGCCGTCCCCCGCGTGCAGCGGGATCTCCTCGACGACCGCCGGGTGCAGACGGTGGCGCAGCGGGCGCGGCGTCGTGCCGGTGCGGGTGCGGCGCAGGGCCGGCCGGGTCCTGGTGTTCGCCTTGATGATCATCGGTTGTGCTCCGTGGGGGTCTGGGTGCGGCGCAGGTCGAGCAGGTCGGCGGCGGCCCGGGCGAAGGGACCGAGCAGGCCGCGGCCCATCTCCAGGCCGAACCAGGCGAGCCAGGTCAGTTTGGCGGCGCGCTTCTCGCGGCCGGTCAGACGCGGGTCGACCCTGATGCCGTCGATCTGGTCACGGACGTAGGACTCCGCGGGGACGACGACCTCGCCCGCCAGGCTCGCCGCCTCGCCCTCGCGCCCGATCTCGACGCTCAACGCCCGGGTCTGGCGCCACACATCACGGCGGGCGCGGGCGTACTTACGGCCCTCCAGCCACCAGCGGCCGCCGTCCACGTCGGTCAACTGGAGCCGGTAGCGCAGAAGTTGATGACGCATGCCGTGTTGCTGGGGGATGCCCTCGTCCGGGCGGACCCACACGTCGCCGCGTTCCACGGTCAGCGGCTCGGGGTGGAGCGCCGTACAGCCGAGCCGGCCGTGCGCATCGACCCGCCGCTCCGTGACGAGTTGGTGCATGCTCGCGATGGAGAGCGTCAGCTCCATCGAGCAGTCGGTGGCGCGGGCGGTGGTGCCGATGGGGCGGACACTGCCCTCGGTGGTCTCGGAGAACCACAGGTAGGGCTGGTCGTCCCTGTGCGGGAGGCGGGCCAGGCCGTCGCGGGCGAGCTTCTCGAACGTCCGGAGCTGCGCCCTGGCGTCGTAGCGGGCCGCGGGCGCGAGGCCGAGGGCGGCGGTGACCGCGGCCGTGCGGTCCATGCCGGCCGCGGGCCCCGTGAGGGTCGCCTCGCACAGCTTCAGCGCCGCAGGGTTCTGCAACACCCGCTCCAGAAAGGCGAGTTCGGGGATCGGGTCGGCCTGGAGGCGGGCCAGCGCGTCGGCCCGCCACTCCTCCCAGCCGTGCACACGGACGTGCATGCCGCCGAGTGCCATGTCCGCCACGACGTCGTCGAGGGTGTTCGGCACACCGGTCAGGTTGTAGTCGAAGCCCCAGGCGTCGGGGGCGCAGATCACGCCGACGGCGGCGCGGCTCACCCAGTCCACGGGCGCCGCGTTGAGATGCCGGAACGCCGGTACCGTGCGGAAGCGGCCGAACGCCGAGATCAGGCCGCTGCTGAGGTCCTGGGGGTTGTGCGCGCCGGTCCGGGTGTGGCCGCCGATGCCGCCCGGCCGCAGGGCGGTGACGACCAGGCCGTGGTCGCGGGCGCGGCGCAGGGCGACCTCGGCGGCCCACTTCGTCTGGTCGTAGCCCGCTATCAGGCGGTCGACGTGGGCCAGCGGGTCGTCCTCGCCCATGGAGGTGATGCCGACCTCGTTGAAGACGGCGATCGAGGAGATGTGGTGCAGGGGCTTCGGACGCCCGGCCGACGCCAGTTCGGCCAGGGTCAGCGCGCCGAGGACGTTGCTGGAGCGCAGCGAGTGGTAACCGCGCAGGAAGTCCACGGCCGCCGCCACGCCCACGACACTGTCCAGCTCATGGGCCAGCGTGTGCCACAGCTCGTCGGACAGCCCGAGACGCGGACGGCGGATGTCGCCGGCCAGCACCGTGACGCGCCGCCGCACCTCCGAGGACCAGGGCAGCTCGTAGCCCGTGAGGGCCTCGGCGAGCCGGGCCGTGGCCGCCGCCTCGTCCGACCCGCGCACCAGGCAGTACACGTGCGCGTCGCTGTGCCGCAGCAGGTCGAGAAGCATGTGGCTGCCGAGGAAACCGGTCGCGCCGGTCAGCAGGACGCGGCGCGGAGGCAGGGGCTCGGGCGAGCCGGTGAAGGGCAACCGGTCGGCGAGCGCGAGGTCGGCCAGGATCTGGTCCAGGTCCTCGCGGCGGGCGGTGGAGTACGGGGGGAGGCCGGCGGTGGAGTACCGGGCGACATCGGTGGTGGCGGCCGGCATCGGGGTGGCGGCCGGCATGGTGCTGGTGGCGGCCGGGTCCGGGGTGCCGGTCGCCCGGGCCGCGGGTATCGCCGGGGCCGCGGGGGCCGCCGTGACCGCCGGGGGCGCCGGGGTGGGGACCGGTGCTCCCCCGGTGGCCTCCAGCCAGCGCCGGGCGAGGCTGCGCGGGCGGGCGTCGGCGAACACCTCGTCCAGGTCGACCTCCATGCCCAGCTCGTCCTCCAGGGTGGCGACGAGCTCCACCGCGTTCACCGAACTCCCACCGGCGTCGAAGAAGTCCGCGTCCGCGGACAGGTGCCCGCCGGGCAGGAAGCGGCCGGCCGTGGTGGCGATGACGGCGGCCAGGCCGTCCAGATCCAGGACGGGGGAGCCGGCGACCGGCGCGGCGACGACGGCGGGATCGGGTCGGGCGCCCGTCCCGGGGCCGCCGGGCGGGAGGACGGCGGCAACCGCTTCCGCTCCCCCCGGCGGACGTACGGCGGCACTCGCGTCCGCCTCACCCGACGCCACGTCCCCGTCCCCGTCGCCGTCCCCGTCATCGGGCCGGGCCGCGGACCGCATGACCCGGGCGAGCAGGTCGCTCACGCCCGGTCCGCCGCCGCCCCGCTCGATCTCCTCGGCGGTCTCCCGCTGTCCGGCGTGTGCCGGTGCGGTCTCGTTCGTCTCAGGCATGGAAACCCTTCACGCTGTACGCGGTCCTCTCGTCATTGCTGCCCCGGGTCGTGGCCGGCCCGGTCACTGCTGCCGCCAGGAGCGGAACGCCCGCAGGTGCTCGGGCGTGCCGACCGCCTCCAGTCGCTCGTCGTCCGGCTCGCCGCCGCCTAGGGCGGCCAGCAGACGCCGTGCCGGCGCGTTGCGCGCGGTGCGCTCGGCGGTCAGCCGGATCTTGGTGCAGCCCAGCTGCTCGGCCCGGTCGGCGAGCCAGCCCAGCATGCGTTCCTCGACGCCCCGGCCGAGCGCTCGGCAGCTCATCAGCCAGGCCAGTACGTCGAGTCGGTCGCCCTCCGCGCGGACGGCGAGCAGGCCGATCTGGCCGTAGTCGCCGAAGCGGTCCCGGGCCGCGGCCGTCCACACCTCGCCCCGCTCACGCCACCGGGCGAGGTCGCCGCCGTCCGCCGAGCGGCCGCGCAGGGTGAACTGGTTGGTGCGGCGCACGAGTTGCTCGGCCCGCGCCGCTCCGTCCGGCGACAGCTCCCGCAAGTCGACGCGCAGGTCGAGCTGGTCGAGGAACTCCTCGAAGCCGGCCTGGTCGCGGACGGCGTCCCGTTCCCGCTCCTGCTCGTAGAAGCGTGCCCGCAGGGCGTCCTCGGCGGTGGCCGCCGCCGGGACCAGGGGCCACAACCGGTCGAGGAACGCGGTGAGTTCGGCCTCCGGAGGGCAGGTCACCGACAGGACCTGGGGCAGCGCCGACCGCATCTTCGCGATCTCGGCCGGGTTGTCGTCGAGGAACAGGAAGCTGTCGAGACCCAGGTTCAGGGTGCGTGCGGCATCGGCCACCCGGACCGGCTTGGGCTCCCAGGCGGCGGACAGGACGCTGAAGTGCTCGGCCTTCAGCAGGCTCTCGGGGCGGTCGAGAACTGCGCGGACCGTGTCCTCGTCGTTGTTGCTGACCAGGGCCAGCAGCACGCCTGCCGCCCGCCACCGCAGGAGCCTGCGGGCCAGCAGTTCGCGCGGCCCGGAGAGGTCGACGGCGAGCGGCCCGGTCTCTCCGGCGACCCCGCCCCACAGGGTCTCGTCGCCGTCGACCACGATCACCTTCGGCGTGGGGCGCCGGACCGCCCGTACGGTCTCCGCCAGGCGCAGGGCCACCGCCGCCTGGAAGTGCGGGGTGAAGGGCAGGTGGGCCAGGCGTTCGGTCCGCTCGTCGAAGCGTTCTTCGACGGTGTGGTCGCGTGTCCAGTCGTCGGGCCGCAGCACGGCGATGCCGGGGAGTTCGGCGAGTTCGCCGGCGACCTCCCGCTCCCAGCGGGTCAGGCGGTCCTCGGGGTGGGCGGTGGGCAGGAAGCCGACGATCAGCGGCTTGCGGGTGCGCTCGGCCAGGGCGCGCAGCGCGGCCGGGTACGCGTCGCGCAGTTCGGCGAGCAGCGCGTCGTCCACCGGACCGAAACGCTGGAGGTCGGCCGCCCGCACCAGCACCACGCCGGCCGCCACGGCGGGGTCGGCGAAGACGCCGGAGGGGTCCTGCACCGCGGCGAGCACCTGGTGGTATGGGGCTTCCGTGATCGTGGTCGTCCCGCCGTCCCCGGTGCCCTCGTCGACCGCCGCCGCGTACAGCGCGGGGAGGTTGCCGAGCGCGAAGGTGGCGGCGAGGGCGAGTGGGGGCCGCGGGACGGCACCGGCGCCGGCCGCGCGGTCGGTCGCGGGCGGCGCCTTCCCGACCGCCGGCGCGGACGGGGTGTCCGCCGTCGCCCCGGACGCCGTCCCCTTGACGTGTACCGGGCTCCCCGGGTCGTCGGCCGTCTCGTCCAGCAGCCGTACGAGGTCCTCGCCCAGCGCGGTGGCGGTCTCCGCGTCCAGGATGTCGAGGCTGTGGTCGAGGCGGACGCGCCCCGCGTCCGGGGTCATGGTGATCATCAGGTCGAGGTCGGAGTGGCCCGTTCCGGCGGGCAGCACCTCCAGCCGGGTGAGGGGGCCGGACGCCGACCGTACGTAGTTGAAGTACACCTCCACCAGCGGTGCGTTCGGCCGGTGCAGTCCCTGCCGGGCCAGCGTCGGCAGGACGTCGGAGAACACGGCGCCCTTCGCCAGGATCCTCGCGAGGCGGCTGTCGGTGCGGCGCAGCACCTCCGCGACCGGCTCGCCGGCCCGCGCCTCGGCCGGGAACGGCACCGGTACGCCGAAGAAGCCCAGCGCGTCGAAGGCGTCGGCGTGCATGCGCGTGTCCACCGGCACGGCGAGCACGAAGCGTTCGCGCTCCGCGCGCCGGGCCAGCAGCACGGTCAGCGCGCCCAGGCAGAACGCGGCGGGTGTGACCGCGAGCCGGCTCGCGGCCGCCGAGACGCGTTCCATGAGTCCTTCGGGCAGGGCGACGGTGACGCTGCCCGCGCGGTAGGACCGGTGTGCCGGGCGCGGCCGGGCGAGCGTGAGGTCCAGGCGGGCGCTGCCGTGGAAGGCACGACGCCACTCGGCGGCGCCGTCGGCGTCCTCCCGGGTCCGCCTCGCCCCCTTGGTCTGCTGCGCCTCGACGAGCAGGTCGAGGTCGCGGTTGCTGATGGTGTCGTCCAGCGGGGTGCCGGACAGTTCTGCGTCGATCTCCCCGGCCACGAGCAGCAGGGACTGCAGGTCGCTCACCGCGTGGTGGGCGCCGAACACCAGGGTCTGGCCGTGTGCGCCGCCGTCCAGCAGTTCGAAGCGCCACAGCGGCGGCCGGGTCAGGTCGAAGGGCGGTTCGAGGAGCAGTCGGAGCCCTTCGGCCGCGTCGGGTCCGGCCTCGGTGGTGACCGGTGTCCAGCGCAGCAGTGGCTGCGTCAACTCCCGCTGGACGCGCAGCTGTCGGCCGCCTTCCGGGCCGGTGACGATCGCGGTGCGCAGGGCCGCGTGCCGTGCCGCGAGGCGGGCGAGGATGCCGGTGAGCGTGTCGTGGGTGGTCGCGGACATGAGCCGTACGGCGAGGCCGACGGCGTGCGCCGCGTCCGGCATACCCGGCTGGGCGCTGCGCAGCAGCCGTACGACATCGCGGGTGGCGGGGAGGACTGTGCTGTCGGGTATCCGCGCGGCGCGCTCCACGGGACGCGGCTGCCCCGGGGGCGCGGTGGCGGCGTCGCGGTCGGGCAGAGCGCGGTCCAGGGTGCGGGCGAGGCCGCGCAGGTCGGTGGCCGAGAACAGGGCGGCGGCGGGAAGTTCGACGCCGAGCTCGCGCACGAAGGCGTTGCGCAGCCGTACCAACATGAGGGAGTCCAGGCCGAGTTCCTTCAGGCCCGCGGTCGGGGACACGTCCGCGGTGCCGCCGGACACCTCGCCGACCCTGGCCCGTACGTACGCTTCGAGGCGCTCGGCGCGGTCCCGGTCCGTCGGCGCGGTGAGGATCTTCCTGACCAGGTCGTCGGCGCCGGGGGTGGTCGCCGGGGCGGTGACGAGGTCGGCCAGGATCGGGCGGGTGCGGGCCGCGTCCGGGTCGAGGGCCAAAAGTTCCCAGTCCAGGGCGACGGGGGCGAGCTGGCGGCGCGAGGTCGCCATCACCCGGTCGAGGAGTTCGCCGCCCTCCTGCGGGGTGAAGGCGATCAGACCCGACCGGCCGGTCTCGTCGGCCCGGGCGCCGGAGGCCGCGACCATGCCGACCTCCGCCCAGGCGCCCCAGTCCAGGCTCAGGGCCCGGCGTCCGGTGCGCGAGAGATGGTGGGCCCACGCGTCCAGGAAGGCGTTGGCCGCCGAGTACGGGCTCTGCCCGGCCGAGCCGAGGAGTCCGGCCACCGACGCGAACAGGACCAAGTCCTCGGCCTCCGGCACGAGTTCGGTGAGCAGGGCGGTGCCCAGGACCTTGGGGGCGAGAACGCTGAGGACGCGTTCGTCGGTCAGGTTCGCCACCGTCGCGTCGTCGAGGACGCCGGCCGCGTGGACGACCGTGGTGATGGGGCCGGCTTCCTGCCGTACGGCGTCCAGTGCGGCCGTCAGGCCGGCGCGGTCGGCGACGTCGGCGCGCACCAGGCGCACGCTCACCCCGCGCTCCTCCTGTGCCGCGATCCAGCGCGCCGCGTCGGGGGTGGGGATGCCCCGGCTCAGCAGGGCCAGCCGGCGGGCCCCGCGACGCACCAGGCGTTCGGCCGCGACACGGCCGAGGCCGCCGAGTCCGCCCGTGATCAGGTGGACGCCGTCCGGTGTGACGCGGCCGTGGCCGGCGTCGTCCGGGCGGGTGCGGGTCAGGCGCGGGACGAGACGGCCCTCGGGGCGCAGCGCGACCAGGCGTTCGTCGTCGGCGTGGCGCAGTTGCGTCCACAGTGCCTCGGCGCCGCCGGTGGGCGGCAGGTCGATCAGCGTGCTGCTGAACTCCGGGTGCTCCTGCGCCACAGCGAGCCCGAAGCCCCAGGCCAGGGCCTGTTCGGGGTGGGCCACCCGGGTGCTGCCGCCGGCGGCCTGGCTGCCCCTGACCACCACGAACAGGCGGGGCGGTCGACCCTCGGGACGGTCGGTGAGGGCGCGGACCAGGTGCAGGGTGTTCAGGCAGCACAGCCGGGCCGCCTCCCGGGCGGACGCGGTGTCGGTGACCGGCGGTGCGTCCAGGGCCGACAGCTGGACGACCCGGCGGGGCGGGCCGTCCGGGAACGCCTCGTCGAACAGCCGGGCCCACTGCCGCGGATCGGCCGGATCGAGCACGTACTGTCCGTCGCCCTCGGCGGCGAACGCCCGCCCCCGACGGACGCCGACGTACGGCACGGACGCGGCGCGCAGCCGCGCGGTGAGGTCGCCGGCCACCGAGCCGTCGTCGGCGACGATCAGCCACGTGCCGTGCGCCGGAAGCTCCTTGGCGGCGGGCCGCGGTTGCCAGCGGGTCTCGAAGAGTGCGCCGTCCAGCGGTGAGAGGGCGGCGAGCTCGAACTCCTCGGCCTCCAGCACGAGTCGGTCGTGCTCGTCCCACAGTCTCAGGTCAAGCGTCGCCCGGTCGCCGTCCACCGAGCGCAGCCGGCAGGTCACCCACACCGGCGGGGTCCGCAGGGCGGTGTACCGCAGCCGTCCCACAGCCGCGGGCACGAACGCCCGTCCCTCGGGAGCGTCCTGGGGCAGGGCGGCGGTGTGGAAGGCCGCGTCGAGGACGGCCGGGTGCAGCAGGTGCCCGGCGTCGGGCCGTGCGGCCAGCCGGCCCAGCGCCTCCGTGCCGGTACGGCGCCCCTCCTCGAGTCCGCGGAAGGCGGGGCCGTAGTCGATGCCGAGGGCCGCGAGCCCGGCGTAGACGGGCGCCAGGTCGACCACCTGCACGGCGGACGCACGCAACCGGGCGAGTTCCTCACCCGGGTCGCCGACGGGATCCGCGGCGGGATCGGCGGTGCCGACGGACATCCGCCCGCTGACGTGCCGCTGCCACGGCGCGCCCCGCTCGCCGGCCGGAGCCGAGGCGACGGTGAACTCACGCCGGCCGTCCTCGGCGGGTCGCAGGACCAGTTGCAGTCGCACGGGGGTGTCCGGGTCCAGCCGCAGGGGTTGCGCGAACCGGACGTCGGACAGCCGTATGTCATCACCGTCCAGCAGTGCGGACGCGGACTCCAGGGCCAGGTCGAGGAACGCGGCGGCCGGCAGCCAGACCTCGCCGGTGACCCGGTGGTCGGTGAGATACGCGAAGCGGCTGTCGCGCAGGTCGAGGTCCACCTGGAAGAGGTGGCGGTCGGACTCGTCGCTGGCCTCGACATGGGTGCCCAGGAGCGGCGAGCCGTGGCCTGCCGGGGCGAGGGGGTCGGGGGTGATCCAGTGGCGTTCACGGGCGAAGGCGTAGGTGGGCAGGTCGGTGCGGCGGCCCGCCGGGAACAGGACGGACCAGTCGGGGGTGTGACCGGCCGCGTACAGCTCGCCCAGTCCGCGCAGCAGGACGTCCTGACCGCCCTGTTGGCGGCGCAGCGAGGCCACGCTCACGACGTCGACGCCGGCCTCGGCGGCCACCGCCTCGATCGACGGGCCGAGCGAGGGGTGCGGGCTGAGCTCCACGAACGTGCGGTAGCCGTCGTCGAGCAGGCGCCGGACGGTGTCGGCGAAGCGCACGGGCTCGCTGAGGTTGCCGAACCAGTACCCGGCGTCCAGCCGCTCCCCGGCGACGGGCTCGGCCAGCACGGTCGAGTACAGCGGCGTCGAGGTGGCCGATCCGGTGATCCCGGCCAGCCGGTCGAGCAGGTCCGCCCGGAGCGGTTCCATGAGCGGGGTGTGCGAGGCGAAGGGGGTCGAGAGCCGGCGGGCCGGGACGCCCCGCTCCTCCAGGTGGGCACGCAGGGCGTCCAGCGCCTCGGTGTCGCCGGAGACCGCTGTGGACTGCGCGCTGTTGACGGCCGCGACGAACAGCCGGCCGGCGTACGGCGCCAGCAGCGTCTCCGCCTCGGCACGCGGCAGTTCGACGGCGAGCATGCCGCCCCTGTTCTCCAGCGGTACGACGGCACGGGCACGCCCGGTCACCACGGTGACGGCCTCCTCCAGGGTGAGGGCGCCCGCGGTGTAGGCGGCGGCGATCTCTCCCAGGCTGTGTCCGGTCACCGCGTCGGGGGTGACGCCGAGGGCACGCCAGGCGGCGGCCAGCGCCGCGTTGACGGCGAACAGCACCGGTTGCAGGAACTCGGTTCGGGCGAGCGGCGTGACGTCCTCCGGCGCCCGCAGCGCGGTGAGCACCGACCAGCCGGCCTGCCGGAGCACCGCCTCGTCGATCCGGGCCAGTTCCTCGCGGAACGCGTCGGAGCCGGCCATCAGGTCCAGCGCCATGCCGGGCCACTGACCGCCGTGACCGGCGAAGACGAACGCCACCTTGCCCGCCGGCTCCTCGCGGGGCGGCGTCGGAGCTGTCCGTCCGCTCGCCAACGCCTCCAGGCCGTCGAGGAGTTCGTCCCGGCCGGCCGCCACCACGGCGGCCCGGAGCTCGAAGTGGCTGCGGTGCCGGGCCAGCGTGTACGCCAGGTCCGGCAGCGATGCCTCCTCCGGCACGTGCGCGGCCAGCCGTGCGGCCTGGCCGCGGAAGGCCGCCTCGCCGCGCCCGGACACCGTGAACAGGAGTGGTCTCGCGTCCTTCCGGGACGCCGCGGGTGCCGCCTCCGCTCCCGGGGCCTCCTCCACGACGACGTGCGCGTTGGTGCCGCTGATCCCGAACGCGCTCACGCCGGCCCGCCGAATCCGTCCGCCCTCGGGCCAGTCGGCCGGTTCCCGCAGCAGACTCAGCCCGCTGTCCGCCCAGTCCACGTGACGGCTGGGGGTGCCCGCGTGCAGGGTGCGCGGCAGCTTCCGGTGGCGCAGTGACTGCACCACCTTGATCAGTCCGGTCACGCCCGAAGCGGCCTGCGCGTGGCCGATGTTGGACTTGAGGGACCCCAGACGCAGAGGGCGGTCGTGGGGGCGCGAGCCGCCGAACACCGCGGCGAGCGCGTTGGCCTCGATCGGGTCGCCCAGGGTGGTGCCCGTCCCGTGCGCCTCGACGTGGTCGATGTCGGCGGGCGTCAGCCCGGACAACTCCAGCGCGCGCCGGATCACTTGCTCCTGCGCGGGGCCGTTGGGCGCGGACAGGCCCTGGCTGCGGCCGTCCTGGTTGACGGCGGTGCCGCGCAGGACGGCGAGTACCTCGTCGCCGTCACGCCGGGCGTCCGCGAGCCGCTTCAGTACGACCATGCCGGCGCCCTCGGACCAGATGGCGCCGTCGGCGTCGTCCGAGAAGGACCGGCAGCGGCCGGTCGGGGACAGGCCGCGCAGCCGGCTGAACTCCACGAAGGTCTGCGGGGTCACCATCAGTGTCACCCCGCCGGCCAGCGCCAGGTCGCACTCGCCCGCCCGCAGCGCCTGGGCCGCCAGGTGGACGGCCACCAGGGACGAGGAGCAGGCCGTGTCCACGGTCATGGCCGGGCCGGTGAGGCCGAGGGTGTAGGCGAGCCGGCCGGAGGCCACGCTGAGCGCCTGGCCGGTGCCGACGTAGCCGTCCAGCTGGTCGAGCCGGATGCCGGACAGGTAGTCGCTGCCGAACATGCCGACGTACACGCCGGTGGTGCTGCCCGCGAGGTCGGCGGGCACGAGGCCGGCACGCTCCAGCGACTCCCAGGCCGTTTCCAGCAGCAGCCGCTGCTGGGGGTCCATGGCCGCGGCCTCCTTCGGGGTGATCCCGAAGAATCCCGCGTCGAAGCACTCCAGGTCGTCGAGGAAGCCGCCCTCGCGGGCGTAGGACTTGCCGGGGGCGTCGGGGTCGGGATCGTAGAGCGCCTCCAGGTCCCAGCGGGCGGCCGGGAAGGGCCCGACGGCGTCCCGGCCCTCGGCGACCAGGCGCCACAGCCCCTCGGGATCGTCGACCCCGCCGGGCAGCCGGCAGGCCATCCCCACCAGCGCCACCGGTTCGTCGGCGGCCGCGGTGGCCGGGCGGGCGGGGCGTGGACCGGGCGCGGTCCGTCCGGTCGTAGGGCCGCCGGTCGCGAGGGCCGTGACCAGCAGGTGGGTGGCGAGCCGGGCCGGGGTGGGGTGGTCGAACAGCAGGGTGGCGGGCAGCTTGGCGCCGATCCGGGTGCCGATGCGGTTGCGCAGGTCGACCGCCGTCACCGAGTCCATGCCGAGGTCGCGCAGCGGCTGGTCGGCGGGGACGGAGTCCGCCGCGCGCAGACCGAGGGCGTGGGCGGCCTCCTCGCGGACCAGGGCGAGGACACGTTCGGCGCGTTCGGGCTCCGGGAGCCGGACGAGACGGTCCGCCAGGCGGTGTGCCGCGCCCTGTCCGGCGGGGGGCGGGGGCAGCAGGGACCGCCACAACGCCGCCGTACCGCTGTCGCCGGTGGCCGCGGTGGCCGCGGTGGCCCGCAGGCGGGGCAAATCGAGCGCCCAGGCGACCAGGTGCGGGGAGCCGCGCCGCAGGGCGAGCCGGACGAGGTCGCGGCCCTGGTCGGGGCTGAGGGCGCGGTGGCCGAGGCGGGCCATGCGGTCGAGGTCCGCGTGCTCGGCGGCCAGGCCCCCGCCCGACCACGCGCCGAAGGCCACGGAGACGGCGGGCAGGCTCAGCGCCCTTCTGTGGTGGGCGAGTTGGTCGAGGAAGACGTTGGCCGCGGCGTAGTTCGCCTGGCCCGCGTTGCCGACGACACCGGCGGCCGAGGAGACCAGCAGGAAGAGGTCCAGGGGCAGGTCGGCGGTGAGCCGGTGCAGATGGGCGGCGCCGTCCACCTTGGGGCGGAGCACCCGCGTGAGTCGTTCGGGGGTCAGCTCGGCGACCACGCCGTCGGCCAGGACGCCGGCGCAGTGCACGACTCCGCGCAACGGCGCCTCCTCACCGATGCCCGCGAGTACGCCCGCCAGGGCGGACGCGTCGGCCACGTCGCAGGCGACCACCTCGGCGTCCGCCCCCAGGGCCGCGACTTCGGCGACCGCTCCGGCGGCGCGCGGATCGTCCGGTCCCTGACGGGACGTCAACAGCAGTCGAGGGACGCCGTTTTCAGCCAGCAGTCGGGCGAGATGAAGGCCGACCGCGCCGAGTCCGCCGGTGATCAGAACGGTGCCCGCGGTGGGAAGCGTGGTGCGGGGCGCCTCGTGGTGCGGGCGCGGGTGCGCGTCCTGCGGGGTGGCGGCCTGCTCGCGTCGCTCGTCCGGCGCTGTCGGGGGCACTCCGTCGGTGCGGGCGCGCACCAGCCTCGGCGCCAGCATCCTGCCTTCGCGTACCGCGAGTTCGGGCTCGGCGACCTGGGTGACGGCCGCCGCCAGGGCGGCCGACGGGTCGCAGCCGTCGAGGTCGAGGAGGCTGAGCCCGAGGTCCGGGTGCTCGGTGCGGGTGCTGCGGGCCAGCCCCCACAGTACCGACTGGGCGAGACCGGGCACGGTGTCCCCGTCCGCCGCCGCGACCGCCCCACGGGTCACCCACACGACCCGGGCGGGCGCCTCACCGGCCGGCAGCGCGAGCAGCGCCCGCACCTCGGCCAGAGCGGCGACCGCCAACGCGCCCGCACCGGTGGCCGGTTCGTCGCCGGGCTGGGGACGCGGCCAGAACCGCACGACAACCCCGGAGCCCGCACCGCCGGTCCACGGGCCCGCGTCCGCCGCTCCGGACGGGCCCGATGCGGCGGGGCCGCCCGTCCCGGCGTTCGGGTCCGAGGCGCCCGGCTGGGCGCCCGCGTCCGCCGTCACACCGGGCGGGATCAGCGGGGCCGGTCCTTGCCCGGTGTTCGGGCCCGGCAGGCCCAGCAGCGGGCCGGTGTTCCGGGTGGTCGCTCGGATTCCCGCCGCTGTGAGGGCGTGGAGGGCCGCGGTGATGTCCGGGTCCGACGGGTCGCCCACCAGGGTCCATGGCTGGTCCGTGTCGGGACGGTCCGACGGGTCGCCCACCAGGGCCCATGGCTGGTCCGTGTCGGGCGGGCCCGGCCGGTCGGTCGGCGTGGTCGACCGTGTGTCCGCGGCCTGCGGTGGGCCGGGAGTGACCGCCGTCCAGGCGATCTCGTACAGGTGCCGGGCGTTCTGCGACCCGGCGTCCAGGTCGGCCGGGTCGGCGGCCCGCAGTCGTACGCCCTCCAGTCGGCCGGCCGGGAAGCCGTCGGTGTCCCACAGCGTCACGTCGAGCGTCAGGTCGGTACCGGATCCGCCGGTCCGCCGCACGGACGCGGTCAGGTCGGTCGCGCCGCCCGGTGGGAGGACGCAGCGGCCCACCGACACGGGCAGCAGCACCCGGCCGTCGGAGGCGTCGAAGGCGGCGGCCACCTGAAGTGCCGCGTCCAGCAGCGCCGGGTGGAGCGGGTAGGGGTCGCTCGCGTCGCGGGCGGCCGTCGGCAGGGACAGCCGGGCGAGCAGTGCGCCGTCCTGCCCGGCGACGGCGTCCCGTACGCCCTGGAAGGCCGGTCCGTAGCCGAGGCCGAGGCCGGAAAGTCGCTCGTACGTCTCCTCGCTCCAGGCCGGTGCGGCCGTGTGCGGCCACACCGGGGGCGGGCCGGTGTCCTCGTCGGCCGGCTCGGCCGCCGACGCGGTGGCGTGCAGGGTCCAGCCGGTGCCCTCGTCGCCGCGCGGGCGGCTGTACACGGTGATCTCCGTCGCGGGACCGGTCACGGACACCTCCACGGACACCTCGACCGTGGAGGTGGCGGGCAGCGTGAGCGGCGCGAGCAGGAGCAGGTCGCTCACGTCGGCCGGGGTGTCCGGGCGGGCCACGGCGAGCGCGGCGCGGCACATCTCCATCACCGTGGTGCCCGACACCACGGTCCGGCCGAACACCGTGTGGTCCCCCAGCCAGTCCGCGGTGGCCGGGGACCACTCGTCGCGGAAGGTCCAGCGCGTCTCGTCCGCCGACTGCAACTGGATACCGAGCAACGGGTGGGCAGCCCGGTCCAGGAGGCCGGAGGTGCCGGTGGCGGGCGCGGCTTCGGTCCAGTGGCGGCGCGCGTCCCAGGCGTACGTCGGCAGGTCGGCGGCCGTGGTGTCGGGGACCAGACGGCGCCAGTCCACCGGCTTCCCGTGGACGTGGAGTTCGGCGGCGGCGCGGTCCAGGCAGGCGGGCCCGTCCTCGTCGCGGCGCAGCGATCCGACGGCGACGAGGTCACGGCCGGTGTCCTCGGCGACCGTGCTCAGCGCGGTGAGCAGGGACGGGTGCGGGCCCACTTCGACGAAGTACCGGTAACCGTCGGCCGTCATGCGCTCGACGGTGGGGGCGAAGCGGACCGGCTCGCGCAGGTTGTCGTACCAGTAGCCGGCGTCGAGTTCCCCGGTGACGGGCTCGCCGGTCACCGTGGAGTACCAGGCGACCGGTGTCGGGGAGGTGACGACGCCGTCGAGTTCGCCGAGGATCGTCCGGCGGACCGGCTCCACCTGGGCGCTGTGGGAGGCGTAGTCGACGTCGAGGCGGCGGACGAACACCTGTCGCCCCTCCAGTTCGGCGAGCAGGGCGCTCACGGCCGTCACCTCGCCGGCGACCACCGTGGCGCGCCCGCTGTTGACGGCGGCGACGCTGACCCGGCCGTCGTACCCGGCGAGGTGGTTCTCGACCTCGGTGTGCGGCAGGGCGACGACGGCCATGGCGCCGGTGCCGGACAGCTCGGTCAGGGCCTGGCTGCGCAGGGCGACGACCGCGGCCGCGTCGTTGAGGCTCAGGGCACCGGCGACGCAGGCGGCGGCGACCTCGCCCTGGCTGTGCCCGACGACGGCGTCGGGGCGGACCCCCCGGGCTCGCCACACGGCGGCCAGGGACACCATCACGGCGAACAGCACCGGCTGGACCACGTCGACCCGGTCCAGGGACGGAGCGCCGGCGTCGCCACGCAGGACCGCCGCGGGCGACCAGGTGGTGAACGGGCGCAACGCGGCGTCGCAGCGGTCGAGTTCGTCGGCGAACACCGGGTCGCGGTCGAGCAGGTCGCGGGCCATGCCCGGCCACTGGGAGCCCTGTCCGGGGAAGACGAACGCCACCTTGCCGCCCGGCACGGCCTGTTGGGGACCGGCGACCGCGTCGCCGCCGGGCCGGCCGTCGGCGAGTGCGCGCAGGGCGCCGAGCAGTTCCTCACGGTCGCCCGCCCGGACGACGGCGCGGTGCTCGAAGTGCGTGCGCCGGTGGGCCAGAGTCGCCGCCACGGCGCCCAGTGGCGCCTCCGGCCGGTCGAGGAGGGCGCGGTGGAGTCGCTCGGCCTGTCCCCGCAACGCCTGCGGGCTGCGGGCGGAGAGCGGGAAGAGGCAGGGCCCGGCCGGGGGCACCTCCTCACCGGGCGCGCCGGTCGAAACCGGGGCCGACCCCGGACTCGGCTGCTCCCCCACGAACGCCCGCGCCGCCCCCGGAACCGGCTGCTCCCCCACGGACGCCCGCGCCGGCTCCGGCGGTGCCTCCTCCAGCACCACGTGCGCGTTCGTCCCGCTGATACCGAAGGCGCTGACACCCGCCCGCCGCACCCGGTCACCATCCCGCGGCCACGCCTGGGCTTCGCCGAGGACGCGCAGGCCGCTCCCCGCCCAGTCGATGTGCTCGGTGAGTGTGTCCGCGTGCAGCGACGCGGGCAGGAGTTCGTTGCGCAGGGCCAGGACCGCCTTGATGACACCGCCGATGCCGGCGGCGGCCTGGGTGTGCCCGAGGTTGGACTTCAACGAGCCGATGCCGAGCGGCCGTTCGCCGGGCCGGCCCGGTCCGAACACGGCCGCGAGCGCCCGCCCCTCGATGGGATCGCCGAGCGGGGTGCCGGTGCCGTGGGTCTCGACGTAGTCCAGGTCCCCGGGCGTCAGCCCGGCCGCGTCCAGCGCGGCGCGCAACACCCGTTCCTGCGCGGGCCCGTTGGGGGCGCTCAACCCCTGGCTGCGGCCGTCCTGGTTGATCGCGGAGCCCTTGACGACCGCGAGGACCCGGTCGCCGTCCCGGCGCGCGTCCGCCAGCCGCTTCAGCAGCACGAGGCCGCAGCCCTCGGCCCACACCACACCGTCCGCGTCGGCGGAGAACGGGCTGCACCGACCCGACGGCGACAGCCCGCGCAGCCGGCTGAACTCGACGTGCCCGCGCGGGGTGACCAGCAGCGTCGCGCCGCCCGCCAGCGCGAGGTCGCACTCGCCGTCCGCCAGCGACCTGGCGGCCAGGTGCAGTGCGACGAGGGAGGACGAACAGGCCGTGTCGACGGTCACCGCGGGGCCCTGGAGGCCGAGGGTGTAGGCGATGCGCCCGGAGGCGACGCTCGCCGCCGACCCCGTGCCGACGTGCCCGTCGAGCTGGTCCAGCGCGGCCGAGGCGAGGTATCCGCTGTCGTAGAGGCCGAGGTAGACGCCGGTGGAGCTGCCGTTGAGGGTCTCCGGGACGATCCCGGCGCGTTCGATCGCCTCCCAGGTGGTCTGCAGCAGGAGCCGCTGCTGCGGGTCCATCGCGGCGGCCTCGCGCGGGGAGATGCCGAAGAAGGACGCGTCGAAGCGGTCGATGCCGGTGAGGTAGCCGCCGCGCAGGGAGTACGCCGTGCCCGCGGTCTCCGGGTCGGGGTCGAGCAGCCGGTCGGTGTTCCAGCGGCCCGCGGGTGCTTCGGTGACGGCGTCCGTGCCCCCGGCGAGCAGCCGCCAGAGCGCCTCGGGGTCGTCGGCGCCGCCGGGGAAGCGGCAGGCCATGGAGATGACCGCGATGTCGTCCCCGGTCCGCGGGGACCGGTCCGTGGGCTGCGGCCGGGCCGCCACCAGGCTGCCGGGCCGGTCGTCGAGGACCGCCTCGGCGAGTTCGGCGATGGTGGGGTGCTCGAAGACGAGAGCGGGGTTGAGGGAGCGTCCGAGGTGCTCGGACAGGTTCGCGGCGAGTGTGACCAACTGGCGTGACCCCAGACCGAGTTCGGCGATCGGACGGTGCTCACCGACGGCCACCGGATCGAGTCCGGCCGCCTCGGCGACGGCCGACGTCAGCCAGGCCCGTACGCCCTCCGAGGTCGTGACGGACGGTGCGGGGAACTGCTTCGGAGACTCGTTCGCAGGCATGTGAAGAGGTGTCCTCGTGAACTCGGGCGGAGCGCGGGCGGGATCCGGGCGACCACCCCGGCCGGGGCGCGCGGATACGGTGGGACGACGCGATCGGGCCACGACGGCGCTGGGCGCCGCGACCGTCGCAGGGCGCCGTGACGGTCGTACGGCACCGCGACGGTCGTTCGGCACCGCAACGGTCGTACGACGGAAGCCCGGTGCACGACGGCGTGACCGCTGTCCGACGGCGTGACCGGTTCACGACGCTGTGACCGGTTCACGATGCCGTGACCGGCGGACGACCGGCGAGGAACGCGTCACGCCGCCTTCCGTGGTCGACGCCGCACCGGCCGCAGGACCGGTCGCACGGGCGCCGACATGGCCGAACGGACAGTCGGCGCACAGCCGTTGGGTCGGCGGCGCCGACGACGGGGTCAGCGTGTGGCGGGCGCGTCGACGGCCGTGAGGGAGCCGTTCAGGTAAGCCGTGCGGGAGGCGTGCCGCTGGATCTTGCCGCTGGAGGTCTTGGGGATGGTTCCGGGGTGGACCAGCACGACGTCGTGCACCGCGAGCCCGTGCGCCTCGCCGACCGCGCTGCGGATCAGGTCGGTGATCTTCTCGTGCTCGGCGGGGGCCACGGGGCTCACCTCCGCGACGAGGACGGGCTGTTCGCCCGCCACTCCCCCGTCCACGGAGAACGCCGCGGTGCAGCCGGGCCGCAGCGCCGGGTGGCACATCTCGGCCGACAGTTCGAGGTCCTGCGGGTAGTGGTTGCGGCCGTCGATGACGAGGAGGTCCTTGAGCCGGCCGGTGACGAACAGCTCACCGTCGCGCAGGAATCCGAGGTCGCCGGTGCGCAGGAAGCGGTCCTCCCGGCCGGCCAGCCGGGCGCGGAAGGTCTCGCGGGTGGCCAGGGTGTTGCGCCAGTAGCCCTTGGCGACGCTCGCGCCGGCGACCCAGATCTCCCCGACCTCCCCCTCGGGGAGTTCCTCCTGCCGACCGGGGTCGGCGATCACCACGGTCGTGCCGGGGGCGGGCCGGCCGGAGGAGACGGCGGCGGCGTCCGCCGCGCCGGCGTGCGGGCCCGCCGAGGCGGCCTCGACGAGGGTGGGCGGGGCGTCGACCGAGCCGCCGGTGACGATGAGGGTGGCCTCGGCGAGGCCGTAGCACGGGTAGAAGGTCTCGCGGCGGAACCCGGCCGGGGAGAAGGTGTCGGCGAAGCGGCGGAGGGTGGCGGCGCGTACCGGTTCGGCCCCGTTGAAGGCGACCTTCCAGGACGTCAGGTCGAGGCCGTCGAGGAGTTCGGGCGTGGCGTGCTTGAGGCACAACTCGTAGGCGAAGTTGGGGCCGCCGGTGGTGTGCGGGCGGTATCGGCTGATCGCGGTCAGCCAGCGCTGGGGCCGCTGGAGGAAGTGCAGCGGGGAGAACAGGGTGGCGGTGACGCCGAGGTGGACGGTGTTGAGCACGGGGCCTATGAGGCCCATGTCGTGGTACACCGGCAGCCAGCTGACGAACATCTCGTGGTCGTGGGCGGCGACGGCCTCGGGCGTGTGCCCCATCCGCTCGGTGATGGCGTGCTCGTTCGCCATCAGGTTGCCGTGGGTCACCGTCACGCCGCGCGGGGCGGAGGTGGACCCGGAGGTGTACTGGAGGAAGGCCACCGAGTCGTCGGTGAGGGCGGGTTCGCGCCAGGCGGCGGCCGCCTCGTCGGGGATGTCCTCGGTGACGACGCAGGTGATGTCGGCGAGTTCGGGCAGGTGTTCCGCCATGGCGCCGAGCGCGGCGATCACCTCGCGTCCGCCCAGGATCACCTTGGCGTCCGCGTCGGCGATCAGACGCTTCATACGGGTGAGGGCCCGGTGGTTCTGGGACCGGCCCTGCGGCGGCACGCCCGGCACGGCGACGACGGCCGCGGAGAGGCAGCCCAGGTAACCGGAGATGAACTCCAGGCCGGGCGGGTACAGCAGCATGGCGCGGGAGCCCGCCAGCCCGCGCTCCTGCAGCCAGGCGGCGATCGCCCGGGTCCGCAGGGCCAGCCGGCCGTAGGAGATGTCCTCGATCTCTCCGTCACAGTCTCCGGTGACGAGATAGCGGTACGCGGTCCGGTCGGGCTGGTGCGAGGCGTGCGTGGTCAGCAGATCGACCAGGGATCGAGCCATAAGACGAGTGTCACCTGTCTGGATCGGTGGGCGAGGAACTGGCGTTCGAGGGCGGCGTCGAGCGCGCGCGGAAGCCGTGGTCGCTCCGGCCCCCTTGCCGATGCGTCCATCTCGACCACTCGTCCGAGGAGCCGCGGTCGCGCGGTCTCCTCGTGGTCCCCCGTTTTCAGTTTGCTACCGGTGAGTAGCACCCTAGCAAGTCCGGTCGGTCCCGCCGACCGGCATCGTGTAAACCCTGGATGTCACAACGGAATTGAGCCTCCCGGCCACCCTACGACAGCGGCCCGACACCCGGGTGCGCACCCCCCGGGGAAGGCGCGCACTCACCGGGGAACGCGCGCACACACCGTGGTAGGCGCGTGCGCCTCGGGTGCGCCTCGGGTGCGGCGAGCGACCGCCCCCCGGTCTCGGGCTCCCGGCTCACGGGCACCAGCCGCTCGGTTCCGGTCGGGCGGGCGGCCCACCGCCGGCGGTGGGCCGAAGTCGCCGGCGACGCGCTCGGCCCACGTCCCACAGGAAGCGGTGGGTGTGGATGCCGAAGTACGGGAAGGACTGGATCTGCCGCACCCCCTCCACCGGGCGCACGACGTCGTTGACGAAGTCCAGCAGCTGCCGGGGGCCCGGAGCGACGACCTCGGCGAACAGGTCGAAGCCGCCCGAGGTCAGGACCGCGTAGACCACCTCGGGCCGCCCGGCGAGTTCGTCGGCGACCGCGCGGGGATCGCCGTCCACGACGATGCCGAGCAGCGCCATGGCCTGTCCGCCCATGGCCATCGGGTCGGTGACGCCGACCACCGACACCACCCCGCTGTCCAGCAGCCGTTGCAGTCGCTGGCGGGCCGCGGACGCCGACAGGCCGACCTTCGGGCCGAGGTCGGCGTAGGCGATACGGCCGTCGGTCTGCAGTTCGCGCAGGATGGCCCGGTCGATCTCGTCCATGCGGGAGGTGCTTCCTTTCTGCCCGGCGCGGCCGGGTGCTTCAGCCTGCCAGGGCCGTGAGGGCCGCGGCGAAGAGCTCCGTGTGGGTGTCCACGTCCTGCTCGGTCGTGTCCGGACACATCAGGGCCATGTTGTGGAAGGGGGTCAGCAGGATGCCGCGGTTGGCAAGGAACAGGTGCAGGAAGTCCTCGAGTTCGGGGTCGGCCGCCGCCGCGGACTCGGTACCGTTGCGGGGCGCCGGATCGGCGAAGCGGTACTCGGTGCGGGCGCCGAGCCGGCTGACGGACCAGGGCAGCCCGTGGGCGCCGATGCCCGCGCGCACGCCCGCCTCGAAGCGCTCGGACAGCTTCGCCATCCGGGCGAACGCGTCGTCGGTCAGGACGTGTTCGAGGGTGGCGCGCATCGCGGCGACCGACAGGGCGTTGCCGGCCAGGGTGCCGCCGACCCCGCCCATGTCCACCAGGTCCAGGTCGGCCCGGTCCAGCAGCCGGTCGGCGAGCTCGGCGGACAGCCCGTAGGCGCCGGCCGGGATGCCGCCGCCGATCGCCTTGCCGATGGTCAGCAGGTCGGGTTCCAGGCCCCAGGCGGCGGTGCAGCCGCCCGGCCCGGCGGAGAAGGTGTGGGTCTCGTCGTTGATGAGCAGCGTGCCGTGGCGCCTTGTCAGCTCGCGGACGCCGGCGAGGTGGCCGGGCTCGGGCAGCACGATGCCGATGTTGGTCAGCGCCGGTTCCATGAGTACGGCGGCCACGTCGCCGTGGGCGAGTTCGCGCTCCAACTGCTCCAGGTCGTTGAACTCGGCGACCCGGCTGGTCAGGGTGACGTCGCAGGGGGCGCCGACGTTCCCGGGCCGGGCGACGCCGTGGCCGTCCGGGCCGACCACGATGAGGGACTCGTCGACGCTGCCGTGGTAGCTGTAACTGTTCACCAGGACCTTCGGGCGGCCGGTGACGGCCCGGGCGAGCCTGATCGCCCACCGGTTGGCGTCCGTCGCCGTCAGCGAGAAACTCCAGCGGGCCAGTCCGAAGCGGCGGGTCAGTTCGGCGCCGACCCACTCGGCGTCCTCCGTGGGGAGCATCGCGGTGGCACCGCCCCGCACGGCGAACCGGTGCTGGACCGCCTCGGCCACGGCGGCCGGGGAGTGACCGGCCATGGCGCCGGTGTCGCCGAGGCAGAAGTCGATGTACTCGTGACCGTCGATGTCGGTGACCCGGGCACCGCGGGCACCGTCGAGATAGCGGGGGAAGGGGCCGGCGGTCTTGTTCATCCAGGTCATCGGGACCCGTCCGAAAAGGTGTCCGGCTCGCGCGTGAGCGTCCTTCGAACGCGGGCACCGGCGCTCGGCCTCCGCCCTCTCGCGGACGAGCAGGTCATGCAGTCGTTGACGATCCATGGCAGACCTCGCAGGCGGGACGACGGAACCAGCGCAGCGTACGGCGGAACGAAGCACGTACTCAAGGGGTGGCGAAGGAATCGTTCGTCATGGCGATCGATTCCCTCGCCGGATAATCGCCAGGTCACGCCACCCCTTCCGCCACGTAGGAATATCCACCAGCATGCATATGCCGGAATCGCGCGCTGCGGCCGCCCGTTCCCGGCTGGATCTTTCCTGCAGCCCTGCAGGCCCGACGGACATCACCCGGGAGCGGGACATGACCAACGCAATGTGGGCGCACGGCATCGAGTGGCTGGCCGCGGCCGCCCCCAACCCCCGGATCTGCAAACGCGCCTGGGACGAGGGCGACGGCATCGCCCTGCTGGAGGCGGGACGGTACTGGGACGTGCTCAGCGTCCCCGACCACCTGGGACTGCTCACGCTGGACCTCCTGTGGAGACCCTCGCTCCCGCTGCCCGGACCGACCCTCGTGGACTCCGCGGCCCACCGGGTCGGCTTCTTCCTGCCGCCCGACCCGGGCAGCCGCTGGGTCGGCGCCGGCCTGCGCCACGCGGGCCGCGGCTCCTGGGTCGCCGTACCGCCGCCGTACCGCGCCGGCCGCTCCCTGGAGTGGCTCATCCCGCCCGACGGCACGGGCTCCCTGCACGCCCCCGTCACCCTGGAGATGGCGCTGCGCCAGGCCAACGGCACACTCGCCGTGCTCACGCCCGCGTGCGGCGACTGACGGGAGGGCCCCGGACCGCCACCGTGGCCGGGGCAGGGTACGACCGTCACCCCGCGCCGGTGGTACGCGCGCACCCGCCCACTCACCGGGTCGGGTGAGCGCGCCCACCGATTGGGGCATCCCCCGGTCCGACAACCATCCCGCCACCCGCGACCGGGGGCCGTGCCGGATCAGACCGAACAGGATCAACCCCGTTCAGGTGTAAGGCACTTCAGCGCCACCCGCGTGTGTCCCCCGCGGTCGGGGACCGAAGCCGCGGTGGGCGCGGCCACCCTCCCCCGCCTCAGCCCCCGCCGACAGGAGACCGAGCGCGCCGCACCCGGCCGGCCGGCGACCGACCGCGGGCCTCGGATCGCGGGCCTCGGACCGCAGCCCACGGGCGTCCGCCCCGGACCGCGAACGGGGACCCGACCGGTCCCCCGTTCCGGTCGTGTCCCCGCGGCCAGTCGAACATACGTCCCTGCCCAGCCCTTGTGAACCACAACGATGCCCGCTGTGGGCCCCCGAGGACTCACCCGTGCACAGGTGCGTCCGGATGGCCCGGTTTGGTCCGGTCCAGGACGGGCGGTCGCAGGTCTCCGGTGGCCACGAACGCGAGGACGACCTCGTAGAGGTCGCTGCCGGCGGCGAGGAGTTGGCGTTCCAGCACGGGTTCCGCGCTGCGGACGTGTTCGCGCACGGTCTGGGCGTGGACGCCCAGCGTCTGCGCGGCCCGTTCGGCGTTGCCGCCGGCGGCGATCCAGGTGCGCAGGGTGCGGCGCCGGTCCCGGCCGTCCGTGTCCAGCCGCCCCAGCAGGCTGTCCGCCCAGGCACGCAGGCCAGGGCCGGCGAGCAGGTCGCCGACCTTCGGCGGTTCGGCCTGCCGGGCACCGCCGTCGAGCGCCTCCTCCCCCAGACCGACCTGTGAGTTCAGCGCCAGATGGACGACCGCGCGGACCGTCAGGTCGGAGAAGTCGGTCCGCAGCAGGCTCTCGACGCGTTCCATACGGGCGCGGACGGTGTTGCGGCTCACCCCCAGCACCTTCGCCGCGCTGACGGCGGTGAACTCCAGGCCGAGCCGCGTGGTGGCCAGCAGTTCGGCACGGGTGTGGTGCGGCAGGACGTCGAGCGGACGCAGCACCCGGGTGGTCCACACGCGCAGTGCCCGCGGGTCCATCAGCCGTTCGGGGTGGGTGCGTTCGGCGTACACGGCCGTCTTGTCCGGCCGGAACCGGGCGACGGCGAGGGCGCTCACGGCCTGGCCGTACGCGGTGGCGGTGCGGGCCAGGCTCTGCCGGACGCTGCCGCCGAGGAACGTGCCGGGGCGCCGGGCGACCAGTGTCCGAAGGTCCCGCCCCACGGCCTCGCCGGGGGTCACGATGATGACGTGCCGGTCCACGGCGGGGCAGCGCACCACCAGCGCGCGTTCCGCGGTCGCCTCACGGCACTCGTCGGCGAGGGCGTCGCGTTCCCCGGGGCCGCCCTCGACGACGTAGACGCACGCCGTGTCCGTGTCGAGCAGTCCCGGCCACAGGCCCGCGGCGACGCGGCGCGCCGAGACGGTGTCCTCCACCATCAGCAGCTGGAGGATCGCCAGCCGCAGGTCGGCCGACGCGAGCTCCAGCCGCCGCGCCGACTCGGTGGCCTCCCTCGCCCGGAGCAGGAGTTCCACGAGCCGGGCGGTGTGCGTCACGATCTCGGAGGCCCGCCGGTCGAACGGCGCCTGGCGCGAGACCGCCAGCACCCGGGCCGGCGAGGCGGGCCCCGGCGCGACCCTGACCAGGCGCAGGTGCTGTCCCCGGTCGCCCCAGGCCGCGGAGGCGATCCGGCCGGTGACGAGGTCCGCGACCAGGCCGGGGTCCAGTGTCGTGGGGGCGCCGGCGAGGAGGGCGCCCGTGGGGTCCTGGAGCGAGGCGGTTCCGTGCACGGCCTCGGCGAGCCAGGCGACGACCCTGCGCACGTCACGTCCGGTCGGCCGCAGATGCTCCAACAGCCCCTGCGCCCACGGCGCGTCCGCGTCCGCATCCCCGTCCGCGCCCCGGCCCCTGCTCCGTGCCGGCCGGTCCGCCATGGAGTCTGCGGCGCGGTCCGTCGTCATGTCCGTCGCGCGGTCCGTCCCACGGTCCGCCGTGCGATCCGTTCCGCGGTCCGTCGCGCGATTCGTTCCACGGTCCGTCGCGCGATCCGTCCCGCGGTCCGCCGTGCTCACTGCGATGTGGTCTGTGGTCGTCGGGGGGCTTCCGTCCTCTCGGCCAGTCATGTCGGCCTTCTCCTCGCGTGTCGCCTCGTCCGCCGTCCGCGGACGTTACCCCACGCGTGCCCTGCGGCCGGCGGGGCGAACGCGCACGGACCTCCGGCAGGTCGTACGGCCGTGGCCGGCCCGGCGGCGGGCAGGTGCCGCACACCGGCGGCCACCCGCGGCCTCCTGCGCGGACCCGGCACCCGCACGGCATAAGCTCGGTGAATGGCGAAGTACTTCGACGTGCACCCCGACAACCCGCAGCCGCGCACCATCGCCCAGATCGCCGACATGATCCGTGCCGACGCGCTCATCGCGTATCCGACGGACTCCTGTTACGCGCTGGGCTGCCGCCTCGGCAGCCGTGACGGCATCGACCGCATCCGTACGATCCGCAAGCTGGACGACCGGCACCACTTCACTCTCGTGTGCCAGGACTTCGCGCAGCTCGGTCAGTTCGTACGGATCGACAACGACGTGTTCCGTGCGATCAAGGCGTCCACCCCCGGCAGCTACACCTTCATCCTGCCCGCGACGAGGGAGGTGCCGCGCGTGCTCCAGCACCCGAAGAAGAAGACGGTCGGCGTGCGCATCCCCGACCACGTCGTCACCCACGCCCTGCTGGCCGAGCTCGGGGAGCCGCTCCTGTCGAGCACCCTGCTCATGCCGGACGAGGACGAGCCGATGACACAGGGCTGGGAGATCAAGGACCGGCTGGACCACGTCCTGGACGCGGTGGTCGACTCCGGCGAGTGCGGGACCGAGCCGACGACGGTCATCGACTTCTCCGGCGGCGAGGCCGAGGTCGTACGGCACGGAGCGGGTGACGTCACGCGCTTCGAGTAGCCCCCTCGGCACGCCGGACCCCCAGCACCTCCCCACCTCTCAGGACCGCGCACCGGGGCCCGGGACCGGCCAGGTGGAGGTGCGTGCAACGATGGTCGCTGCCCGGCCTCGCCGGGCCGATCGCCCGCCCGTCGTCGTGCACCGCGCAGAGAGGCACCCCCATGACCTCCCTACAGGGAACAGCCGTGGACATCCCCACCGAGGACGGCGTCGCCGACGCGTATCTCGCGCGTCCCGGTGACGGGACGCCCCGGCCAGGCGTTCTGCTCTACCAGGACGCCTTCGGCCTGCGCCCGCACCTGCGGGCGATGGCCGACCGGCTCGCCGGGGCCGGCTACGCGGTGCTGGTTCCCAACTTGTTCTACCGTCACGGACGCGCCCCCCTCATGGAGTTGCCGGAGTTCATCGACCCCGACGCGCGCCCGGAGATCTTCGAGACGCTGTACCCGTTCATACTGGCCCTGACCCCCGAGCTGATCGTCCGTGACGCCGACGCGTACCTGCGGTGGATGGCGGAGAGCGCGCTGGTCGCGGACGGCCCGGTCGCGGTGACCGGGTACTGCATGGGCGCCCGGCTCGCGCTGCCGACCGCCGGCGCGTATCCGGACCGGGTCGCGGCGGTGGCCGGTTTCCACGGCAGCCGTCTGGTGACCGACGCGCCGGACAGCCCCCACCTGGCGGCCGGGGACATCACGGCCGAGGTGTACTTCGGACACGCCGACAACGACCTGCCGCCCGAGGAGATCGAGCGCTTCGAGGAGGCCCTGACCGCAGCGGGAGTCCGTCACACCTGCGAGGTCTACAACGGATCCGAGCACGGTTACACACAGGCCGACACCGCCGCGTACGACGAGAAGAGCGCGGAGCGGCACTGGGTGGCGCTGCTGGATCTGCTGAAGCGGAACCTCTGAGCGCGGGGACGGCCCTCCACACAGGGACGCCGGAGGCCCAGCGGGTCGGACCGGCGTCCCTTTTTTGTTCGCGTTGTTGACATGGGCACACCCCGATGCGACGTTGAGAGCGCTCTCAACATGGTACGGACCAACCCCACAGGCCTACCCCGCACGGAGGTGGAGAGTGCTCGCGAGGATCACCCTCAGACACGTCGGAACTGCCGCCCTCATCGGCGCACTCCTCAGCCTCGGCCCCCCGGCCCAGGCCGCCGTCCCCAACACCCTCCCGCTGAAGATCACCAACAGCTCGGGACGCGGTGACGCCGTCTACGTCTACAACCTCGGCACCCTGCTGAGCACCGGACAGCAGGGCTGGGCCGACGCCAACGGCACCTTCCACGCGTGGCCCGCCGGCGGCAGTCCCCCCACACCGGCACCCGACGCGTCCATCCCCGGACCCCCGGCCGGGCAGTCGAGGACGATCCGGATCCCCAGGTTCTCCGGCCGGATCTACTTCTCGTACGGACAGAAGCTGGTGTTCAGACTGACCACCGGCGGTCTGGTGCAGCCGGCCGTCCAGAACCCGACCGACCCGAACCGCAACATCCTCTTCAACTGGTCCGAGTACACCCTCAACGACTCCGGCCTGTGGCTCAACAGCACCCAGGTGGACATGTTCTCCGCGCCGTACGCGGTCGGCGTGCAGCGCGCCGACGGCAGCACCGTCAGCACGGGACATCTCAAGGCCGGCGGATACAGCGGGTTCTTCAACGCCCTGCGCGGACAGCCCGGCGGCTGGGCCAACCTGATCCAGACCCGCTCCGACGGCACCGTGCTGCGGGCGCTGTCACCCACCTACGGCCTGGAGACCGGGGCCCTGCCCGCCTCCGTGATGGACGACTACGTCAAACGCGTCTGGCAGAAGTACGCGTCGGCCACCCTCACCGTCGCGCCCTTCGGCGACCAGCCCGGCACCAAGTACTACGGCCGGGTCTCCGGAAACGTCATGAACTTCACCAACAGCGCCGGCGCGGTCGTCACCAGCTTCCAGAAGCCGGACGCCGACAGCGTCTTCGGCTGCCACAAACTGCTGGACGCCCCCAACGACCAGGTGCGCGGCCCGATCTCACGGACCCTGTGCGCGGGCTACAACCGCTCCACGCTGCTGACCGACCCCAACCAGCCCGACACCACGGACGCGGCCTTCTACCAGGACGCGGTGACCAACCACTACGCGCGCACGATCCACGCGCAGATGGCCGACGGCAAGGCGTACGCCTTCGCGTTCGACGACGTCGGCAACCACGAGTCGCTCGTCCACGACGGCGCACCCCAGCAGGGCTATCTGACCCTCGACCCCCTCAACTGAGAGGAGCCCCGCACGCGAAGAGGACTTCGCGTGCGGGGCGGCCGTTCAGGGACGCGTGTTCACCTCGGAGCGATCAGCTGGTCGTCAGGGCGGTGTCGTCCAGGACGAAGCTGGTCTGGAGCGAGGAGTCCTCGACGCCGCTGAACTTCAGGGCGACCGTGGTGCCGGCGAACGAGGACAGGTCGAGGGTCTTCTGGGTGTACCCCGTGGCCTTGTTGAGGTTGGAGTAGGTCGCCAGCGTGGTCGATCCGGCGGTCACCGTCAGCTTGTCGTAGGCGGTGCTGGTGCTGGTCTCGGCACTGTCGACGTGCAGGTAGAAGGTGAGAGTGGCCTTGCAGCCCGAGGGGACGGCCACCGACTGGCTGAGGGTGTCGGTGTGGGTCGAGCCGTAGCCGTCCAGCCACGCCTTGTAGGAACCGCCGTGCGCCGCCTGGCTGCTGGAGTTGGTGATGACCCCGCTGGACGCCGTCCAGGTGGTGTTGCCCGACTCGAAGCCGGCGTTGCCCAGGAGCTGGGCCGCGGTGCAGGTGCCGCCGCCCCCGCCGGAGCTCACCGTCCAGGTGAAGGAGGCGGTGCCGGTGGCGCCGGTGCTGTCGGTGACCGTGACGGTGGTGCTGGAGCTGCCGGCCGTCGTCGGGGTGCCGGAGATGACGCCGGTGGAGCTGTTGATCGACAGTCCGGCGGGCAGGCCGGTGGCCGCGTACGTCAGCGAGCCGCTGTTGGTGCTGCTCGCCGAGACCTGGAGACTCACCGCGGTGCCGACGGTGGACGACTGGCTGCCCGGGTTGGTGACCGTGACGCCCGTCGACGGGACCGTGATGTGGCTGCCGACGTTGATGCCGGCGAAGGCGTTGCCGACGCCCGCGTACTGGCTGGAGCTGGTGCCGTACAGGGCCGCCGCGGCGTTCAGCGCGGCGGTGCGGGCCCCGGCGTAGTTGGTGCTTGACGTCATGTACGTCGTCAGCGCCTTGTACCAGATCTGCAGGGCGGCGGCCCGGCCGATGCCCGCCACGGCGACCCCGTCGGAGGTCGGGCTGTTGTAGGTGACGCCGTTGATGGTCTTGGTGCCGCTGCCCTCGGAGAGCAGGTAGAACATGTGGTTCGCCGGGCCCGAGGAGTAGTGGACGTCGAGGTTGCCGACACCGGAGTACCAGCTGTCGGCGGAGCCGCCGTCCTTGCTGGGCTTGTCCATGTAGCGCAGCGGCGTGCCGTCGCCGTTGATGTCGATCTTCTCACCGATGAGGTAGTCGCCCACGTCGGTGGAGTTGTTGGCGTAGAACTCCACGCCCGTGCCGAAGATGTCGGAGGTGGCCTCGTTGAGGCCGCCCGACTCACCCGTGTAGTCCAGGCCCGCGGTGTTGGAGGTGACGCCGTGGCTCATCTCGTGGCCCGCGACGTCCAGCGAGGTCAGCGCGTGGGTGCTGCCGGTGCCGTCGCCGTAGGTCATGCAGAAGCAGCTGTCGTCCCAGAACGCGTTGACGTACGCCGTGCTGTAGTGGACGCGCGAGTAGGCGGCGACGCCGTCGTTCTTGATGCCGCTGCGCCCGAAGGTGTTCTTGTAGAAGTCCCACGTCACCTGGGCGCCGTAGTGGGCGTCGACGCCGGCGGTCTGGGTGTTGGAGCCGGAGCCGGTGCCCCAGGTGTCGTCGGCGTCCGTCATGAGGGTGCCGGTGCCGGACGTGCCGTTGTTGAGGCTGTAGGTCTTGTGGGTGCCGCGCGAGGTGTCGTTCAGCTGGTACGTCGAGCCGGACAGCGTGGTGCCGAGCGTGACGGTGCCGCTGTACTGGCTGTTGCCGGTGCCGGTCTGGACACCCTCGTACTGGGAGAGCTTCGCGCCGGTGACGGCGTCGGTGATGACGTGCAGCTTGCTCGGGGTGCCGTCGTCCTGGAAGCCGCTGACCACCGTCTCCCAGGCCAGCTTCGGCGTGCCGCTGCCGGCCCAGATCACCTTGCGGGCGCTGCCGGCGGCGGGCTGCTCGGCGTCCAGCGCCCTGGCCGCCTTCAACGCCTTGTTCCGCGCGGCCGACTTGGAGTAGGTCGCCGTGGTGGAGGCGACCTTGACGGTGCGCTTGTTGTTGAAGGTGGTGCTCACCGTGCCGGTGGCCCGGGAGGCGGGCGGGGTGTGCACGACCAGGTCGCCGCCGAGGACGGGCAGTCCCGCGTAGGTCCGCTCGTAACGGGTGTGCACGGTGCCGTCGTTGTCCTTGACGACGTCCTTGACGACCAGCTTCTCCTTGGCGCCGAGGCCGAGGATGCGGGCTGTCTGCGCCGTCTTCGACGCGGCGCTCCTGACCAGCGCGGTGCGCTGCGCGGGGGTGATGTCGGCGGGCAGGCCGCCGGCACGCAGGGGGCTGGGGTGGGGGGCTGCGGGCTGCGCGGCCGCCGGGACCGTCTGGACGCCGACGGCCAGGAGGGCGGCGGTGGAGAGCAGGGCTGCTCCGACCGCGGTCCGCTTGCGGGGGATGGATCTCACTCGTTCTCCTACTGCTGCGACCGATGGGTCGGCCGGTGACAGACCGGGCAGACGGGTGTGCTGTCCGGGACGAGCCGAGGTGTGCGGGACCGAGCGTGTGTGAGGGGAACAGACTGGCCTTGCACGGCAGTTGACACTCGTGCAGGGCAGCTGGGAGGGAGACTGACAGGCTTGTCCGGGCCATGTCACCAGAACCCGGAGGCTTCTAGGGTTATCCCTCGGTACCCGCGCCGCCGCCCACGCCCTTTCTGTGCGCCGCCTGTTCGTTGCCTGTGTCCGCGCGAGGGCGTACCGGCCTCGCGCGGACGAGGGGCGGACGGGCCTACGACCGTCACCAGCACGGTTGTTACGGTGCACCGGTGTCTGACTCCTCACGCGATACCGCCGAAGGCGCCGGCTGGGGCACCGCAGAACGCGGCGACTACCGGCACCTCATGCCACCCAGGGTCGAGAAGATCTCCTGGCTCGACCCGAAGATGCTGTGGGCCGCCCGCAACGGCGTGCTGGCCTCCTGGTTCGGAGACCCCACCGGCCGTACCCGCGACCGATGGGTGGCCCGCCGGGCGGCCGCCGGCGCACCGGCCGACAAGGTGATCCGGCGCGAGGTCCCGGACCGGTTCTCCTTCATGGTCATCAGTGACACCGGCGAGGGCGACGACCCCCAGTACGCCGTCGTACCGGGCTTTCTGAAGATCGGTCGGGGAACGGACTTCGCCGTCCTCGCCAGTGACGTCATCTACCCGGTCGGCAGCGCCGACGACTACGGCACCAAGTTCTTCCGCCCCTACCGGGACTACCCGGCCCCCGTCTACGCGATACCGGGCAACCACGACTGGTACGAGGACCTCGGCGCCTTCATGCGGGTCTTCTGCGACGACACCGCGCCCCTCCCCCCGGAGCCCGCCCCGCGGCCCCTCACCCGGGCCTGGCTGCGGTCACTGCTGTGGCACCGGCCGCGCCCGCACGACGGTGAACACCTCGACGCGGCCCGCGCGTTGCGGTCCGCACCGGCCCAACAGGCGATCCAGCCGGGCCCGTACTGGGCGATCGACGCCGGACCGGTGCGCGTCGTCGGCATCGACACCGGTCTGCTGGGCACCCTCGACGCCGAACAGGGGGTATGGCTGCGCGAGGTGTCCCGGGGTTCCCGCCCGAAGATCCTCGTCACCGGGTCGCCGCTGTACGTGGACGGCGAACACCACCCGTGCGCGATCGAGGGCGGCGGCACGGTCGACGACATCGTGCGCGACCCCGCCCACCACTACGTCGCGGCGATCGGCGGCGACATCCACAACTACCAGCGCTACCCGGTCCAGGTGGACGGCCGCACCCTGCAGTACGTGGTCTCCGGTGGCGGCGGGGCGTTCATGCACGCCACCCACACCATCCCGCGCGTCGGCGTCGCGAACGTCACCGAGCGGGACTTCCGCTGCTATCCGCTGCGCGGCGACTCCCTCGCCTTCTACAGCAGGCTCTACGGACGCCGCCTGCGCCTGCGGCGCTTCTTCGAGCTCAGCGAGGCCGAGGCGACCGCCGTGATCGCCGAACGGCTCGGCGTCCCGCCGACCCGCTCCCCGGGTGCGCCGGCCCGCGTCACCGCGCGCATCCGGCTGGTCGCGAGCCTGCTCGGGGCGGGCGGCCGCCCCGACCGCACCGCGCGACTGCGGCTGCCGGTGCGCAAGATCTACACGCAGCTGTTCTCACCCGGCTCGGCCACCTACAGTCCTCCCTTCTTCAAGAGCTTCCTGCGCCTGGACGTCACGCCCGAGGCCGTCCGGCTGCGCTGCTACGCGGCGACCGGCAACCGCGCGCAGGAGGCCGAACCGCCGATCGAGGACGAGGTCGTCATCCCCCTGACCTGAAAGCTCCCCGACAGCGCCTGAGACAATCGGAGCGACCGGTGTACGGCCGAGTGCGCCGTGGACGATGGAGGAGCACGTGTCCCCGACCTCACGCCCGCTGCGCAAGCTGGGCTTCCTCACCATCGGTCTCTTCGACGAAGCCGATCCGCGCCGGGGACACGAGTCCACGCTCGAGATCATCGAGCTGGGCGAGCGGCTCGGCCTCGACAGCGCGTGGGTCCGTCACCGCCACCTCCAGTACGGCATCTCCTCCCCCGTCGCCGTGCTGGCCGCCGCCTCGCAGCGCACCCGCCGCATCGAGCTGGGCACCGCGGTCATCCCCCTGGGCTGGGAGAACCCGCTGCGCCTGGCCGAGGATCTGGCGACCGTCGACATCCTGAGCGGAGGCCGCCTCAACCCGGGCGTCAGCGTCGGCCCGCCGATGCACTACGACCAGGTCAAGGACGCCCTGTACCCGGACACCGCCGACGCCGAGGACTTCGGGTACACCCGCGTGGAACGGCTGCTGGACGGCGTACGCGGCAAGCCGGTCACCGGTTTCCGGGGCACCGAGGGCTTCGAGGTGTTCTCGGAGCGGGTCCAGCCCCATTCCCCCGGCCTGGGCGACCGCCTGTGGTACGGCGGCGGCAGCCTGGGCTCGGCGCGCTGGGCCGGCGAGAACGCCATGAACTTCCTGACCAGCAGCGTCGTCAAGGCCGAGGGCCCCGAGACGGAGAGCCCCGCGGACTTCGCCGACATCCAGCTGTCGCACATCCGCGCCTTCCGCGCCCACCACCCCGACGGCGAGGCCGCCCGCGTCTCGCAGGGCCTGGTCGTCATCCCCACCGACTCCGCCTCGCCAGGTCAGCGCGCGAAGTACGAGGAGTACGCGGCCGGACGGGCACCGCGCACCGCCTCGCCGCAGGGCCCGGCACGCCTGATGTTCGCGCCGGACCTGGTCGGCACCTCGCAGGAGCTGGTCGAACGGCTGCACGCGCACGCCGCGTTCCGTGAGGTCGACGAGGTCGCGTTCGCGCTGCCGTTCACCTTCGAGCACGAGGACTACGTCCAGATCCTCACCGACATGGCCACGAAGCTCGGTCCGGCGCTGGGCTGGCGGCCCGCCGGCTGAGCCGCGGCGTCACCAGCGGCCGGGCTCGCTTCCGACGAGCGCCCGCGACGGTGTGCCGTCCACCCCGACCGGCACGTCGCCGGTGAGCATCACCCGGTGCATGGTCCGGGGATGGCCGAGGTGGGCGTTGTCGGCGGGGGCGAGGTGGATGGTGGCCCGGTTGTCCCAGAAGGCGACGCTGCCCGGTTCCCAGCGGAACCGTACGGTGTACTCGGGCCGGGTCGCCTGCTCGACGAGCAGTTCCAGGATGGCCGCGCTCTCGGCCCGGGACACGCCGTCGATCTGCTCCACGTAGTAGCCGTTGACGTACAGCACGCGCTCGCCGGTCTCCGGATGCACCCGTACCAGCGGGTGCAGGGTGGCGATCTGATGGTCCAGCAGGTGACGGACGTAGGCGTCGTCGCCGGGCCGCGGCTGGTAGCCGACGCCCAGCCGGTGCTCGGCCCGCAGGCCGTCGACGAAGGCGCGCACCGGTGCGGAGAGCCCGGCGTAGGCCGCGGCCAGGTTCGACCAGGTCGTGTCGCCGCCGTAGGGCGGGACGGTCTCGGCGCGCAGGATCGTCGCGGCCGGCGGATCGACCCGGGCACCGTGGTCGCAGTGCCAGCCGCGCAGCAGACTGTGGCGCCGGCGGCGCAGCCACTCCTCGTGGTCCATGCCGAATCTGCCGCCGAGTTCCAGCCGGTCGGCGGTGGTCTCGATCTCCGGGACGTCCGGCGGCGAGGCGCTGCCCCGGCGGGGCAGGACGACGGGTTCGCCGAAGCGGCGGGCGAAGGCGACATGCCCGGCGTGATCGAGGCGCTGGTCGCGGAAGAACACCACCTTCCAGCGCAGCACCGCCGCCCTGATCGCCGCGACCTGGGCGTCGGTCGGCCCGCCGGCGAGGTCGACGCCGGTGATCTCGGCGCCGATGTGCCCGGCGACCGGTTTCACCTCGATCCCCGCGGTCCCCTCCGCCGACCCGCCCGCCGTGGCCCTGTCCGTCGTCATGCCCGCTCCGTTCGCCCGTCCGCCGCCACACCTGCCCGTGCCGGCTCCACGGAAGATCGTGTCAGTGATCGCGGCGGCCGGCGACAGCGTCCCCGGCCGCGGGCGCGGCCTCCGCGTGGCCGCTGGGGCCGGGCGGCACGCGCTCCCATACTGGCCGTACGAGGCAGTCGAAGAGCAGCCAGAGAAAGGCGCGGCCGTGGCCGGCATCCCGACCCACACGCTGAACGACGGTACGACGATTCCCGCGATCGGTCTGGGCACCTGGCCGATGGACGACGCGCAGGCGCGGCCGGCGGTGCGCGGCGCCCTGGAGACGGGCTACCGCCTGGTCGACACGGCGACGAACTACCGCAACGAGACCGGTGTCGGGCTCGGGCTCGCGGACGGCTCCGTGGCGCGCGAGGACGTGGTGGTGACGACGAAGCTCCCGGGCCGCCACCACGGGTACGACGAGACCCTCGCGTCCTTCGAGGAGTCCCGCCGCCGACTGGGGGTGGAGTACGTGGACCTGTACCTCATCCACTGGCCCCTGCCCCGCGTCGGCAGGTACGTCGACTCGTGGAAGGCGATGATCAGACTGCGTGAGGACGGACTCGTCCGGTCGATCGGCGTCTCGAACTTCACCGCCGGGCACATCGAGCGGCTGGAGAAGGAGACCGGGGTCCTGCCCGCCGTCAACCAGATCGAGCTGCATCCCTTCTTCCCGCAGGCCGAACTGCGCGCCTTCCACGCCGAGAAGGGCATCCGCACCGAGAGCTGGAGCCCGCTGGGCCGGGGCACGCGGCTGCTGGAGGACCCGGTGATCGTGTCCGTGGCCGAGGCGCACGGGGTGACGCCCGGCCAGGTCGTGCTGCGCTGGCACACGCAGCTCGGCGCGGTCCCGATCCCGAAGTCGTCGGACCCGGACCGGCAGCGCGAGAACCTCGACGTCTTCGGCTTCTCCCTGGGCCCGGCCCAGATGCGGGCCGTCGCCGACCGGGACCACCAGCGCATCGGCGGCGACCCGGAAGTGCACGAGGAGTTCTGACCGGGCGGTCCGCCGGTACGCGTACGGCGAGCCCTCCGGGGCGCGTACCGGCGGACAGCCCGGGGCGCGTACCGGCGTGCCGTCGCGGACCCCTTGGTGCCCCCCACGAGCCCCGATCCGGCGGGGGCCGCGGATCGGCCGATATGGCCGTTGAGGCCCCGGCGGGACCTCCGCGCCTCTATGTTCGCTGCGGCACGTCCCGATCGGCCCGCTCCAGCACCAGGAGGCCCACGCATGCGCCACGCGCTCCGCACCGCCCTCACCGGGACGGTCGCCGCCGCCACCGTCCTCGTCGGCGGCACCGCCCACGCGACCCCGGCCGGTCCGGGCGTCACCGCCCGGCTGATCAGCCGCACCACGGTGGGCGACACCGACTACGTCGTGCGGGAGATCACGGTGCCGCCCGGGCAGAGCACCGGCTGGCACTACCACGACGGCCCGCTCTACGGCGTCGTGCGCCAGGGCACGCTGAGCCACTTCGACTCCGGCTGCGCCTCCGACGGCGTCTACCGCGAGGGCGGCGCCATCCGGGAACCGGCCGGCCCGGGCAACGTCCACATCGGCCGCAACCTGGGCACCGCACCGCTCGTCCTGGACGTGCTCTACGTACTGCCGCACGACGCGCCGTTCTCCGAGGACGCGCCGAATCCCGGGTGCCCGTTCCAGTGAGCGGCCGGACGGTCAGTCCGGCAGTGTCTGCTCGGCCCAGATCGTCTTGCCGCGCCCGGTCTGGCGACTGCCCCAGCGCTGGGTGAGCTGGGCGACCAGGAGCAGGCCGCGCCCTCCCTCGTCGAAGGCGTGGGCGCGGCGCAGGTGCGGTGAGGTGGAACTGCCGTCGGCCACCTCGCAGATGAGGGTGCGGTCCCGGATCAGCCGCAGCTGGATGGGCGGTTCGCCGTAGCGGATCGCGTTGGTGACCAGTTCGCTGACGACGAGTTCGGTGACGAAGGCCACCTCCTCGTCCAGTCCCCACGCGGCCAGTTGCTCGGTGGCGGCCTGCCGGGTGACGGCGACATGGGCGGGGTCCGGCGCCACGTCCCAGGTGGCGACCCGGTCGCCGCCCAGCACCCTGGTGCGGGCCAGCAGCAGCGCCACGTCGTCACCGGGCTCCTCCGGCAGCACGGCCTTCAGCACGGTGTCGCACAGCGCGTCCAGCGACTCCGCGGGGGCGGTCAGCGAGCGGCACAGTTCGGCGGTGGCGCGGTCGACGTCACGGTCGCGGTCCTCGATCAGGCCGTCGGTGTAGAGGGCGACGACGGTGCCCTCGGGCAGGTCGAGCTCGGTCGCCTCGAAGGGCAGACCGCCCACGCCCAGCGGGGGGCCGGGGGTCATCGTGACCAGGCGCGCGGTGCCGTCGGGCAGGACGAGGGCGGGCGCCGGATGGCCCGCCGCGGCGAGGGTCAGGCGACGCGACACCGGGTCGTAGACCGCGTAGAGACAGGTGGCGCCCAGTTCCGCGACCTCCTCGCCGCCCTCGTACGCCGCGAGGTGGGTGACCAGGTCGTCGAGGTGGGTGAGGAGTTCGTCCGGCGGCAGGTCCACGTCGGCGAGGGTGCGCACCGCCATGCACAGCCGTCCCATGGTCGCGGTGGAGGGGATGCCGTGCCCCACCACGTCGCCGACGACCAGCGCGACCCGGCTGCCGGACAGCGGGATGACGTCGAACCAGTCACCGCCGATGCCCGCCAGCGACCCGCTGGGCAGATAGCGGTGGGCGACCTCGACCGCCGCCTGTCCGGGCAGCCCCCGCGGCAGCAGGCTGTGCTGGAGGGCCAGCGCGGTCGTCCGTTCCCGGGCGAAGCGGCGGGCGTTGTCCACGCAGACCGCGGCGCGGCTGGCGAGTTCCTCGGCCAGGACGGCGTCGTCCTCGGCGTAGTCGTCCGGGTGGGCGATGCGCACGCCCACGGCGACGCCGAGCGTCGTGCCGCGGGCCCGCAACGGCACCGCGAGCATCGAGTGCACGCCCTTGCGGTGAGCGCGCCCCGCGGGGGCCTGCGCGTTGCGTTCGGCGACCCATCGCACGAAGTCGGGCTCGCCCGCCTGGCCGAGCACCGGCCGCCCCTGGAGCAGCGCCTTGGCCGGCGGCGAGAAGGCGGGGTAGACGTCCGCCGCGCCCAGGTGCACGGCGGCTTCCGGCGTGCCCTCGGTGGCGGAGCCGTGGGCGACGCGCCGCAGCACGATCTCGCCGTCCGGCATGGCCGGCGGTTCGTCCGCGCTCAGGACCCAGTCGAGCAGGTCCACGCTGGCGAAGTCGGCGTACCGGGGCACCAGGAGTTCCACGAGTTCCTCGGCGGTGCGCACGACGTCCAGGGTGGTGCCGATGGCGGCGGCCGCCTCGTTGAGCAGCGCCAGCCGCTGCCGTGCCCAGTACTGCTCGCTGCTGTCGAAGCCCGCCAGCGCCACGCCGGTCATCTTTCCGGCGTCGTCGCGGACCGGCCACATCTCGAAGTTCCAGGCGTGCTCACGGTTGCTGGAGGGCGCGCCCGTGAAGCTCTCGTAGCGGACGGGTCGGCCGGTCTCGGCCACCTGGCGCAGTTTGCCGAGGAAGCCGCGACTGTGTTCGGCGTCCGCCACGGTGTCCGGGAAGTGCCTGCCGAGCAGAACCTCCTCCGGCACTCCCATCACCCGGCAGGCCGCGCCGTTGAGGCGCAGGTAGCGCTGTTCGCTGTCGAAGACGGACATCGACAGGGATGCCTGCTCGAAGGCGCGCGCGCCCAGCGTCGGCTCCGGCGGGCGCGGCCGTTCGGTGGTGACCACGTATCCGCCAGGCGCACCGTCCCGGCCCAGCACGGCGCTGGCCCGGACCGTGATCGGCACCGGGGAGCCGTCCCGGTGGCGCAGCACGACGTCACCCTCCAGCGCGGCCAGGACGTCCGGAGGCGGGGCATGGGCGAGCAGTTCCCGCGCCGCCCGTCCCACGGCCTCCTCCGCCGCGTATCCCGTCAGCTGCCGGGCACCCTCGCTCCACCCCGTCACCATGCCCCGGCCATCGAGGACCGCCGCAGCGGAGACGTGCTCCATATCGTCCAGAATGGTCCCTTTGGGGCACCGCATCAACCGCGCGGTAGGGCCGCGGGTGCCCGCGGGTCACTTGCCGTGGGCGCGCAGCGCGGCCAGGGCCCGGTCGGCGTGGGTGTTCATCCGCAGTTCGCTGCGGACGACCTCGATGACCGTCCGGTCCGGCGCGATCACGAGGGTGACCCGCTTGGTGGGGGCCAGGGAGAACCCCCGTTTCACGCCGAACCTCTCACGGACGGCGCCGTCGGCGTCGGACAGCAGCGGCATGCCGAGGTTGTGCTGTCCGGCGAAGTCCCGCTGGCGCTCGACGGCGTCTCCGCTGATGCCGACGGGCCGTGCGCCGGCCGCGGCGAACTCGGCGGCGAGATCACGGAAGTGGCAGGCCTCCGCGGTACAGCCCGCCGTCAGGGCCGCCGGGTAGAAGAACAGCACCACCGGCCCGTCGGCGAGCAGTTCGGAGAGGCTGCGGTCGGTACCGGTCTCGTCGGGCAGCGAGAAGTCCTCGACCGTGTCGCCGACGTCCACGCGCCCGCTCACGACCGTCCGCCCGCGTTCACGGCGGCGGCGTTCCGGGCGACGCCGCGGGCCCACAGCACGAGGGGCACCTGAAGCGGCAGCCGTCCGAGGGCCGCCGCCTTCAGCGGGGTGGGCCGGTGGCGCCAGTCCACGGCCATCTTGACGTTGGCGGGGAAGACTCCGACGAAGAACGCGGCGGCGGTCAGCGCGGTGGCCCTGCGGGTGCGGGGCACCGCGAGGCCGGCGGCCAGCGCCAGTTCGACGGCGCCGCTGGCGTACGTCCAGACCCTGGGCGAGCCGGGCAGCGACCGGGGAATCGTCGCGTCGAACTGACGCGGTGAGGCGAAGTGGGCGACACCCGCGGTGGCCAGCAGGCCGGCGAGCAGCAGGGGCGAGCGTTCGGACCGTGACACGGTTCCTCCTCTGATGACCTGCCGCGCGATATTACTGGACGGTAGTTGCGGGTGTGACCACCACGTCGCCGCCGGCCGGTGTCACGAGGCGGGTCAGCCGGTCCTCGCGGGAGCGACGGCCTGCTCGGCTCCGTCCTCGGCGTGCGAGAGGAAGTCGTCGACCATGCGGTGGAAGAGGGTGGCGAGCTGCCGCAGCTCCTGTGGCGACCAGTCGGCCAGCGCGAGCATCATGCCGCGGGAACCCGCCTCACGGACGCGGTCGACGGCCAGCTGACCGGCCTCGGTGAGCTGCACGCGCTGGGCACGCCGGTCCTCGGGGTCGGGCACCCGGGTGACGTAGCCGGACTTCTGCAGCTGCTGCACGGTGCGCGTGACGTGGGACGCCTCGACCCCCAGCCGGTGGGCCAGTTCTCCCGGACGCTGCGGCTCGGAGTCGGCGATCTGGCGCAGCAGCGCCACGGCGGCACGGTCGAGCGGTACGCCGGCCAGGGCCATCAGCCGTTCGTGCTGCCGGGCCCGGGTGCTCAGGTAGGTGATCCGGGTCAGGGCGCGTTCGATCTCGACGACTTCCGGGGACGCGGGGACATCGGGCAGGGGTGAGGTGGACATGTGACCCACTTTACCATCTTGTTGCGTAACTCAAGTAAACTACAGCGGATCCGCACCCCGTGCCCCGCTCCGCGACGAGCCCTCGCCCGCTCGCCGCGCCGTCGCCCGGTTCGCACCCGGCCCACCCTGCGCACGCCCCGCGCTCGTCCCGCGTCCGGATGCCCCTCAGTCGTGCCAGCGCGTCCACGCGGACTGGCCGCCGTCGACGAGCAGGTCGGCTCCGGTGACGTACCGCGCGTCCGGCCCGGCCAGGAACGCGACCACGTCGGCGATCTCCCACGGAGTCGCCGCCCGGCCGGCGCCGCAGGCGTCCAGCAGCCCGGGCAGGCACGCGCCGTACGCCGAGCCCGCGTCGGCCCGGGCCATCGGCGTGGCGACGACTCCGGGGCTGACCGTGTTCACCCGGGCGCCGCGCAGGTTCCAGGCGAGGGCGGCGGCCTGCGCCCGCACCTGCACGGCCCGGTTGGACACGATGTACGCCGACACGGCGTCCTCCCCGACCGTGGCGACGAGGTCGAGTCCAAGCAGTTCGCCTGCGGGTGTCGTCGCCAGGGCCGCCTCGTCGGCGGCGCTCAGGGTGGCGTAGTGGCCGGCGACACTCGCGACGCAGACCAGCGCGGTGCCCGGGACGGCCGCGGCCTCGAACTCCTCGATGATGTGGGCCGCGCCGACCATGTTCACCTCGAAGTTGGTCCGCGCCGAGGCGACCGCGGCGGAGACCCCCGCGGTGTGCGCGACGGCCGCGAGCCGCCCCTCGGCGGTGGCCGCGTCGGCGAGCTTGCGCACCGCCGCGCGATCACACACGTCGACCACCGTGCCGAGCGCCGTGAACCCCTCGGCACGCAGCGCGGCCACCGCGCGGTCGACCTGCTCGCGGGAGACGTCGGCGAGCAGCAGGGTGCGCCCGCTGCCCAGCCGCCGCGCCACTGCCGCGCCGATGGCTCCCGCCCCCGTCACCACGACCACCTCTCCCCGCTCACCGGACGCAACACCCGCCACGGGCACCCCTTTCGACGGGCCGGCGGGCCGGCCGCTCCCGCGCTGCCCGGCTCACCGGCAAACCTTTTGCTTGACTCAAGTAATCTATGGGGGTCCGTCCGGCCTGGGCAACCCTTCGTACGACATCGGGCCGAGGTCCTCCGGCCGCCGTCACGCCCCCGGCGTGACGGGCGCCGTCCACACGCCGAGGGTCGCGTCGGCCGGACCCGGGCGCGCCCCGCCAACCGCCCCACGGGGTGGGAGCGTCGGCCGCAAGGGCGCGCTCGTGCTCGGTGGGCGTGTGGACGATCAGCCGGCAGGCCGGTTCACCCCGCTCGGCGCGAACCTCGGGGGGTGGTTCGGGCAGACAGCGGTCGCGCCCGTCGGTGATCCGCTCCGCCGCACCGGTTCGGACCGCCGCACGGCACCAGGCCGTGCGGGGTGGACCGGCCGGTGTCCCGACCTCACTCGCGCCACACGCCCGCCTGGAACCGGTGATCGCCGTACGGACCGGCGGCCCAGGGTACTAATGTAAGTCAAGCATCTGACTTAACTTCGGTCGAGTTCAGTCTCCCGTCGCGAGTTCGGCCCGTCCACCACACCCGGAGGCTCCTTCATGTCCGACGCCCTTGCCCGACCCCGCGACGCCGGAGGCGGCTCACCACCGCGGACGAACGCCGTGGTGGCGGTGCTGGCCTTCGCCGGAATCGTCGTCGCGCTGATGCAGACCCTGGTCATCCCGATCGTGCCCGAGCTGCCCAAACTGCTCGACGCCCCCGCCTCGGACACCGCCTGGGCGGTCACGGCCACCCTGCTGGCCGGCGCGGTCGCCGTCCCCGTGGTGGGCCGCCTCGGTGACATGTTCGGCAAGCGCCGGATGCTGCTGGTCAGCGTCGTCCTGCTCGTGACGGGCTCCGTGGTGTGCGCGCTCAGCGACCAGCTGGTCCCGCTGGTCGTCGGCCGGGCGCTCCAGGGCATGGCGTCGGGCGTCATCCCGCTCGGCATCAGCATCATGCGCGACGAACTGCCCGCCGAGCGGCTGGCCGGATCCACCGCCCTGATGAGCGCCTCCCTCGGTGTCGGCGGCGCCCTCGGACTGCCGACCGCCGCGCTGATCGCCGACCACTTCGACTGGCACACGCTGTTCTGGAGCTCCGCCGCGATGGGCGTGATCGCCTTCGTGCTCGTCCTGCTGACCGTGCCAGAGTCGCCGGTACGCAGCGGAGGCCGCTTCGACGTGATCGGCGCCGTGGGCATGGCCACCGGGCTGGTGTGCCTGCTGCTGGCGGTCTCGAAGGGCGCCGACTGGGGCTGGGGCAGCGGTACCACGCTGGGCCTGTTCGTGACGGCCGTGGTCGTGCTGATGGTGTGGGGCGTCTTCGAACTGCGCACCGACCGGCCGCTGGTCGACCTGCGCACCACCGCCCGGCGCCAGGTGCTGGTCACGAACCTCGCCTCGATCGCGATCGGCTTCTCGATGTTCGCGATGTCCCTGGTCCTGCCACAGCTCCTGCAGTTGCCCGCGCCGACCGGCTACGGGCTGGGCCGGTCCCTGCTGACCGCCGGTCTGGTCATGGCGCCGTCCGGCCTGGTCATGATGGCCACCGCCCCGGTGTCCGCGGCCGTCTCCAGGGCCAGGGGCCCCAAGGTCACCCTGATGATCGGCGCGCTGATCGTGGCGGCCGGCTACGGCATCAACATCGTGCTGATGTCCGAGGTCTGGCACCTGGTCCTGGTGTCCTGTGTGATCGGCGCCGGCATCGGCTTCACCTACGGCTCGATGCCCGCCCTCATCATGGGCGCGGTACCGGCGAGCGAGACGGCCGCCGCGAACAGCCTCAACACCCTGATGCGTTCCATCGGCACCTCGGTGGCCAGCGCGATCGCGGGCGTCATCCTGTCCCACATGACCGCCGACTTCGGCGGCTACGCGCTGCCCTCGGAGAACGGCTTCAAGACGGTGATGGGCCTCGGCGCCGGGGCGGCCCTGCTCGCCTGCGCCGTGGCCTCCTTCATCCCGCGCCAGCGCACCGCCGTGACCGCGGCGGCGCCCACGGCCGCGGAGGCGACGGCCGACGCTCCCTCGGCGCACTGAGCACCCGGCCCGGTGGCCGCGGACCCACGACGGTCCGCGGCCACCGGGTTCGATGCGTCAGGCGGAACTCCCGCGGGCCCGCCGCATGCTCACTCCCGCGGGCCCGCCGCATGCTCACTCCCGCGGGCCCGCCGCATGCTCACTCCCGCGCACGGTGGCGCGTGCCGCGTACGCCGAAACGCAGCCGCGAGGAGGAGACGCGCCACCGGGTCGTGGCGGAGCCCGTGCGCATCGCCCGCGAACTGCACGACGTCGTCGCCCACCGTCCGGCCCTCGCCAACGCGCGCGAGGTGATGGCGTGGACGGCCGAGGGGCGCTCCGACGAGGAGATCTCGGGAAGCTCTTCGTGAGCCCGCCGACGCTACGCACCCGCGTCCATCACCCGATGACCGGGTGGGCGCCCGCGACCGCGCCCGACTCACTGTGACGGCCTACCAGTCGGGCCTGGTGTCAGGCCACGCCACCGCCCCCGGGCGACCGAGCCGTCAACTCTCCGAGAGCGTGTCCAGCCACTGCTGGAGGAGCGCCGCCTCCACCGCCGTGAACGACTGCGGCGGGTGTGCGCGCAGACGGGCCGCGAGGGTGGCGGCCGCGCCGGGGACGCCCTCGGGCTCGCCGGGCTCGGCGGGGCGGGTCAGCGAGTCGATCACGGAGTCCCGCAACCGGGCGGAGAACCCGTCGTCGGGGTACTGCTCCGGCCTGGTGAGCAGGGACAGCGCGGCTCCGACGTTCGCGGACATGATCACCCGGGTGGCGAGGGCGGGGGGCACGGTCAGGCGTCCGGCGGCCGCACAGCGCTCCAGGATGCCGTGCAGCAGGGCGTGCGCCTCCTGGGCCGCCGCGGGCGGGGCGGTCAGTCCGGGCGAGTACATCAGCCGGTAGTGGTGGGGGTGTTCCAGCGCGAACCGCATGTGGTTGTCCCAGCCGTGCTTCAGGTCCTGGACGGGGTCCGCGCCGGGGCGGGCGGTCCGCTTGGAGGCGAGGTACTGCTCGAACCCCCGGTCCACGACCGCGGCCAGCAGTCCCGCCTTGTCACCGAAGAGGCGGTACAGCATCGGCGCCCCGACCCCCGCCGCCTCACAGACCGCGCGGGTGGAGACGTCGGCGACCGGTGCCTCGGCCAGCAGGGCCGTGGCCGCTTCCAGGATCTTCTCGCGCGCGTCCATGGGTCCACCGTACGCCATTCGTAACACTGATACGACATAGGAATAGCGACGCTACACGTCATGTTATCGTCGGTACGAAAGAAACGTAGCGCCGCTAACAAAGGATGCAGTCATGACCACTCAGCCCACGGCACAGCAGCGCGTCGCGATCGTGACCGGTGGATCGCGCGGCATCGGACGCCAGGTCGCCCAACGGCTCGCCGCCGACGGATTCGCCGTCGTCGTCGGGTACGCGGGCAACCAGGACGCTGCCGACGACGTCGTACGCACCATCGAGGCGGCCGGCGGCAGCGCTGTCGCCGCGCGGGCGGACGTCGCCGACGAGGACGCGGTCGCGGCCGTGTTCGACCTGGCCCAGAGCACGTACGGCGGAGTCGACGCGGTCGTGCACGCGGCCGGCCGGATGCCGCTGTCGCCCGTCGCGGACCTCGACCTCGCCGAGCTCGACGCGCTGTACCGCACCAACATCCGCGGCACGTTCGTCGTCGACCAGCAGGCGGCCCGCCGGCTGCGCCCCGGTGGAGCGCTCGTCAACTTCTCCACCTCGGTGCTCGCTCTCGCCTTCCCCGGCTACGGCGCCTACGCCGCGAGCAAGGGCGCGGTCGAGGCACTGACCCTGATCCTCGCCCGGGAGATGCGCGGCCGTGACGTGACCGTCAACGCCGTCGCGCCCGGCCCCACCGCCACCGAGCTGTTCCTCGACGGCAAGGACGAGGAGACCGTCGCCCGCCTCGCCGCGCAGGCCCCGCTGGAGCGCCTGGGGACGCCCGAGGACATCGCCGCAGTCGTGTCGTTCCTCGTCGGCCCGGCCGGCCGCTGGGTCAACGGGCAGGTGCTGCGAGCCAACGGCGGCATCATCTGACGCGCCGCTCCCCTGCGTGTCGCGGGGTCGCCTGACGCGCCGCGCCCTCGTCCGGCCGACGCCGTTCAGGCGAAATGCCGCGCGGCGGGGCGTGCCGTCGGGCGGAGGCGTCGAGAACTGAGCAGTGCGCCTCCCGCCGATCGCCCCCATGCTCGCCACACCCGGCTCCCTGCCGCCCGCCGCCGACGACACCCGCTGGGCCTACGAGACCAAGCAGGACGGCCAGCGGGCGGTGGTCTACCTGCCGGGGGACGGCAGCGTGACGCTCCGCGCCCGGTCCGGGGAGGACATCACCGCCGCGTACCCCGAACTGCTCGCGCTGGGCGGCGCCCTGGGCTCCACGCCCGCCGTGCTCGACGGGGAGATCCTCGCCCTGGACGCGCGGGGCCGCGCCGACTTCCAGCTGCTGCAGTCCCGTATGGGTCTCGCGCACGCCCCCGGCAGAGCCGCGCGCCGGGCCGCGGAGGTCCCGGCGCATCTGGTGCTGTTCGACGTGCTGCATCTGGGCGGACGCTCCCTGCTCCCGCTGCGTTACGCGCGGCGGCGCCGGCAACTGGAGGAGCTGGCCCTCGCCGGGCCTTCCTGGTCGACCCCCGCCGCGCTCGTCGGGCACGGCGAACAGGCGCTGCGCGCCACCCGCGAACACGGCCTGGAGGGCCTGGTCTGCAAGCGGCTGGACTCGGTGTACGAACCGGGTGTGCGCTCACGCGCCTGGATCAAGATCCGCAACATGCGCAGCGAGGACGTCCTCGTCGGCGGCTGGCTGCCCGGCAGGGGCAGGCTCACCGGACTGCCGGGCGCCGTGCTGGTCGGCCAGCGCGCCGCGGGGACCCTGCGGTACGTCGGCGGCGTGGGCACCGGCTGGAGCGAGGACGAACGTCTGCGCCTCGCCGAACTGCTGCGGGACGCCGCGACGGACGTCTGCCCCTTCACCCCGGCGCCGCCGGTGGCGGGCGCGCACTGGGTACGGCCCCTGCTGGTCGGCGAGGTCCGCTACAGCACCCGGACCCGGGCCGGGATGCTGCGACAGCCGTCCTGGCTGCGGCTGCGCACCGACCTCACCCCCGAACAGTCCTCCGCCGACCTCCCGGACGACAGCGTCCCCCCTGACAAAACCAACAGTTGATCTGCCCTTCACATCTGGTACGCCCGTGGCCCTTGGCGCGGCAGTGAAAAGCCGGGAAGCTGAACTCCCTTGCCCCCCACAGCCGTTGGGCTGCGCCCCCAGAAGGAGGACGCGGTGTCGTCTTCGAAGAGGTCCACCCTGCACCGGCGGAGATGGCTCACCGGACTCACCGGAGCCGTCGCTCTCGTCGTCGCCTTCCCCTCCGCCGCCTTCGCGGCCCCTCCGACGGCCCTTCCCGCCAACGCCGAAGCCGGCGAGAACACCTACCAGCCCGCCTTCGACTACGACACCGACGGCTGCTACCCGACGCCGGCCATCGGCCCCGACGGCACCGTCAACGGCGGCCTCAACCCGAGCGGCGCCCTCAACGGCAGCTGCCACGACGCCTCGGACCTCGACAACACCAACGGCTACGCGCGCTCCAAATGCAACAACGGCTGGTGCGCCTACATGTACGGGCTGTACTTCGAGAAGGACCAGGCCGTGGCGGGCAGCGGCCTCGGCGGGCACCGCAACGACTGGGAACACGTCGTGGTGTGGGTGCAGAACGACCAGGTCCAGTACGTGTCGACCTCCAACCACGGCTCGTTCACCGTGCACGCGGCCTCCACCGTCCGCTTCGAAGGCACCCACCCGAAGATCGTCTACCACAAGGACGGCATCGGCACGCACTGCTTCCGGCTGGCGAACACCAACGACGAGCCGCCGGAGAACCACAAGCACACCTGGCAGTACCCGCCGCTGGTCGGCTGGAACGGCTATCCCGCGGGCCTGCGCGACAAGCTCAGCGCGTACAACTTCGGCAGCGCCAACTTCGGCCTGAAGGACGGCAGCTTCGCCTCGCACCTCTCGTCGGCCAAACCGTCCGGAATCCCGTTCGACCCCAACGCCTGACCGTCGCGACGAACCGGGACCGGGGCGCAGGCCCCGGGCCCGGGACGGCTCCCGGACGGCGTGCCGGCCGCCGCGCCAGTGACCGGGACCACCGCCTGGAAGCGGGCGTTACGGCACGGACGCACCTCCCCGACGGTCTATCGTGTCCGCATGTCTGTGCCGGAACTGATCCGTGTCGTCTCCCGTGACTCCCCCATGGCTCTCGCCCAAGTGGAGCGGGTTCGGGCCGAGTTGGCCCTGCACCACCCCGGTGTGCGCACCGAGGTCGTGCCGGTGAGGACGACCGGGGACAAGTGGCTGGGCGATCTGTCCCTGGTCGAGGGCAAGGGCGCGTTCACCAAGGAGGTGGACGCGGCGCTGCTGGCCGGGGAGGCCGATCTCGCGGTCCACTGCGTCAAGGACGTGCCGGCCGACCGGCCGCTGCCCGCGGGCACCACGTTCGCCGCGTTCCTGCGACGGGACGACATCCGCGACGCCCTGGTCCACCCGGGCGGGCTCACCCTGGACGAACTGCCGGCCAGGACACGCGTGGGCACCTCCTCGGTGCGCAGGGTCGCGCAGCTGGCGGCCAGTCACCCGCACCTGGACTGCGTGCCGTTCCGCGGCAACGCCAACCGGCGGCTGGAGAAGCTGGCGGCCGGCGAGGCGGACGCCCTGCTGCTCGCGGTCTCCGGCCTGGAGCGCATCGGCCGGCAGGACGTGATCAGCGACGTCCTCTCCCCCGAGACGATGATGCCGCCGATCGGCGCGGGCATCCTCGCCCTCCAGTGCCGTGAGGGCGACCTCGACGTCATCGACGCGGTCAGTGAGCTCGGCGACCCGGACACCCACCGGGAGGCGACCGCGGAACGCATGTTCCTGCACGTCCTCCAGGGCCACTGCAACAGCCCGATCGCCGGCTACGCGAAGGTGGACGGCACCGGTGAGCTGTCCCTGCGGGCCTGCGTGTTCACCCCGGACGGCAAGACCCGGCTGAACGCCCACGAGTGGGCGGGACGGCTGGACCCGGCCACCCTCGGCACCTCGGTCGCCGTGGCCCTGCTGCGTCAGGGCGCCCGCGAGATCATCGACGGCATCCCGCACTGACAAGGCATTCGCCCGGGCAGGGCGGACGGTCGGGCAGGGCGAGCGCGAGGGCGGACGGTCAGGGCCCGGCGAGGGCGCCCGGTCAGGCGGTGCCCTCTTCCGCCTGGTCCCGCAGGAAGTTGCTCACCTGGTGCGCGAGGCTCTCACGCCCCGCCGGATGGGCGCGCTGCTCGTCGACGCCGATGCCCCCGGCCCACAGCCGGCGGTCGGCCCACTCCTCGTCGACCCGCAGCTGGATCTGGACGTCGACCTGGCTCAGGGCCGCCTCCGGACCGGCCGCGTACAGCACGGCGGTGGCCCGGCGCAGCGGATGGACGTCGAAGCCCTCGATGAACTGGGTGTTGCGCCAGTCGATGAACGCGCTCTCCCCGTCGGGGCCGACCCGCACGTCGATCTGGCCGTCCTCCAGGTGGATGCCGAAGTGCCGGCTGCCGCGGTTCTCGACGGTCACCCGGAGACTGAAGTACGTGAGTCCCTCGGCGGCGTCGTCGCGTCCGCGTGGCGGGTCGCCCGCCTCCAGACGGTGGACGCGGACACGCAGACCGGCATGTTCGTCGTACTCCTGCCAGTCCCCGACCACGTTCGGCTCGTACACGGTGCACCTCTTCGACCTCAGAGAGCTGCTTCCTATCTGTGGGCTCAGCGCACTGTCAAATGAGCGGAATGCGCTGTGGCCAGCGAATTCGTCCCCTTGATCGGTGATCAAGCCGTGCGCAGGAAGAATCCGCCGGCCGGCCCGACAACGGTGTCCGCGAGCGTGCCGCACATCACGTTCCACCGCATGATCAACGGGCCGGCCGTCCCAGCAGCGAGGAGGCCAAGGTACGGCCGTGCGAGGCACCGCGGCTTGACGGTGACGGTCCCCGCCACGCGACCGCACCAGGTGACCATATGAATACGTATTGACAGCTAATCACCCGATTTGTTTCGGCGGAGACACGCAGGGAATCCGAATTCCAGTGCTTCGGACAGGAGGCACGATCCGTGGGAGTCGGCACTCGGTCTCCGGTGTGTACGTACGTCCGGGTCGCGCGTCCCGCGGTGTCTGTCCCTTCAGCACCTCTCGAGGAGGTGCGCGCCATGCGCATCACCACCAGAACGAAGCCGCATCCGCACGACGACGCCCCCGACACCATCGAGGCGTTCGTCCGGCTGGCGGCGTTGCCCGAGGGTCCGCAGCGCAAGGCGCTCCGTGACGAACTGATCCGGCTGTGGCTGCCGATGGCCGAGCGGATCGCGATCCGGTTCCGGGGACGCGGCGAGGCCCTGGAGGACCTCTACCAGGTGGCCGCGCTGGGCCTGGTCAAGGCCGTCGACCACTACGACCCCGAACACGGAAGCCGCTTCGAGGCGTACGCCGTGCCCACCGTCACCGGGGAGATCAAACGGCACTTCCGCGATCACCTGTGGACGCTGCACGTGCCGCGCCGGGTCCAGGACCTGCGCAACCGGGTACGCCAGGCCATACGGGAGCTGTCGGACACCACGTCCGGCCGGGGCCCGACCGTCGCCGAGATCGCCGCGTTCACGCAGCTGAGCGAGGACGAGGTGCGCACCGGCATGGAGGCCCTGGAGTGCTTCTCCACGCTGTCGCTCGAGGCCGAGATGCCCGGCACCGACGGGTACGCCCTGGCGGACACCCTCGGCCGGCCGGACCCGGGCTACGACGTCGTGGTCGACCGGGTGGCCGTCAGGCCCTGTCTGGACGCGCTGCCGGAGCGTGAGCGCACGATCCTGTACCTGCGCTTCTACCAGGGCATGACGCAGAGCGCGATCGCGGAGCGGCTCGGCATCTCGCAGATGCACGTCTCCCGGCTGCTCAGCGGCTGCTTCGACCGGCTCCGCGACGAGGTCCTCAACGAGACCCGCTGACGACGACGCCGGGGCGCCCGCTCGCACCTCGGCGGCCTCCCGGTCGTCTGCGGCCCTTCACTCCCCGGGTGTGCCCGCACCCCTGCCGGGGCGACGCCCGCGCCACCCTTCCTAGCAGGTCGTGTCACCGCTCCCGGGTGAGTCGCACGACCCTTCACGAGCGGTCCTGTCACCGTTTCGACGCAGTCGCCGGGGTACTCGGCAGGCGGACCAGAAGGTTCCGGCCGGAGACTGGGGTGAGGACCCCGGGCCCAGGCCGACGAGACCAGGACAGACTGCCATGACGCACGACGCGCGACTCTCCGCCGGCACGACCGACGTCTACCCCACCCACTCCGTCTTCGGCGCCCCCTGCTGGGTGAGCCTGACCAGCCGTGACGTCGGGGCCACCGAGGACTTCTACACCGCCGTGCTCGGCTGGCGGTGGCGAACGGCGCAGCTGGGCGACCGGTTCCGGGTCGCTCTGGCGGACGACACACCCGTCGCCGGGATCGCCGCGGTGGCGTCCATGTGGCAGATGGCGGTGGCCTGGACGGCGTACTTCGCCGTGCCCGACGCGGACCGGGTGGTGGCGCGCGTGCAGGAGCGCGGCGGTACGGCGGCGGTCGGCCCGATCTCCTTCCCGCCCGGACGGGCCGCACTGCTGGCCGACCGGGACGGCGCGACCTTCGGTGTCTGGGAGGGCGAGCTCGTCGCCAACTGGGACAGGTGGCGCCACTCGCAGCCCGCCTTCATCCGGCTCCACACCCGCGACGCCTTCGACGCCGCCATCTTCTACGGCGAGGTCCTCGACTGGGCGTCGGAGAGCGACGGCTGTTGCGAGGTCGGGTACGAAGGCGGCGAGGTGGTGCTGCGCAACCGGGGCGACGTGGTGGCGCGCATCGTGTCCGGGGCACTGGGATCGGCACCCGACCCCACCGTCCGGCCGCACTGGCAGGTCCATTTCGCGGTGTCCGACGTGGCGGCCTGCGCCCGGGCCGCCGAGCGGCACGGCGGCAGCGTCCTGGCCGAGGACGGCGCCGAGGCCGTGCTGCGGGATCAGGACGGCGCCCAGTTCACGGTGACCTCACGCCACGAGCGGTGACCCACCCCGCGAGCGGTGACCTCACGCCACAAGCGGCGGCCTCACGCCACGAACGGTGACCTCACCCCTACAAGCGGCGGCCTCACGCCACAAGCGGCGGCCTCACGCCACAAGCGGCGGCCTCACGCCACGAGCGGTGACCTCACGCCATCGCCCCTCACCGAGGTCGCCGGCACCCGCCCACGACGTCGCGTCACCCTCGCCGGCCGCGCGCCACCGCGGCCGACCGGGAGCCGCCCCTCAGCGGGTCCCGCGGGAGGGCCGCGACAGCAGGACCAGACTCCGTGCCTCGACGGTCAGTGCCGTGCCCGCCTTGTGCTCCGACTCGTCGGCCCCGCCCACGGGGTCAGCGGTGTCGACGAGGGTCGTCCAGCGCTCGCCGTAGGCGGCGTCGGGCAGCCGGAAGTCCACCGGCTCCCAGTAGCCGTTGAGCAGGAGCAGGAAGGAGTCGTCCACCAGGGGCCGGCCGCGCGGGCCGGGCTCGGCGATGGCGTCCCCGTTGAGGAAGACACCGACGCTGTGCGCGTCGGAGCGCCGCCAGTCCTCGTCCGTCATCTCGCGCGCGTCCGGCAGCAGCCACACGAGGTCGGGCAGCGGCTGTCCCGCGTGCCGGACGGTCTCGCCGAGGAAGAACCGGCGGCGGCGCAGCACGGGGTGCTCGGCGCGCAGACCGATGACGTGCCGGGTGAAGTCCCGCAGCGACTCCTGTTCCGCCGTCAGCTCCCAGCCGATCCAGGACACGTCGTTGTCCTGGCAGTAGGCGTTGTTGTTGCCACGCTGGGTGCGGCCGATCTCGTCGCCGTGGCAGAGCATCGGGATGCCCTGCGAAAGCAGCAGTGTGGCAAGGAAGTTGCGCTGCTGGCGGGCGCGCAGCGCCAGGACGGCCGGGTCGTCGCTCTCGCCCTCGGCCCCGCAGTTCCAGGACCGGTTGTCGCTCTCGCCGTCCCGGTTGTCCTCGCCGTTGGCCTCGTTGTGCTTGTCGTTGTAGGAGACCAGGTCGCGCAGGGTGAAGCCGTCGTGCGCGGTCACGAAGTTGACGCTGGCGCGGGGACGGCGTCCGTTGTGCGCGTACAGGTCGGAGGATCCGGTGAGCCGGGAGGCGAACTCGCCGAGCGTGTGCGGTTCCGTCCGCCAGAAGTCCCTTACCGCGTCCCGGTACTTGCCGTTCCACTCCGACCACAGCGGCGGGAAGTTGCCGACCTGGTAGCCGCCCTCGCCGACGTCCCACGGTTCGGCGATCAGCTTGACGCGGCTGATCACCGGGTCCTGCTGGATCAGGTCGAAGAACGCCGACAGCCGGTCGACCTCGTGGAACTGCCGGGCGAGCGTGGCCGCGAGGTCGAAGCGGAAACCGTCGACGTGCATCTCGGTGACCCAGTACCGCAGCGAGTCCATGATCAGCTGAAGCACGTAGGGGTGGCGCATCAGCAGGCTGTTGCCGGTGCCCGTGGTGTCGTAGTAGTGCCCCCAGTCGCCGTCGACCAGGCGGTAGTACGACGCGTTGTCGATGCCGCGGAAGGAGAGGGTCGGGCCCTTCTCGTTGCCCTCGGCGGTGTGGTTGTAGACGACGTCCAGGATGACTTCGAGGCCGGCCGCGTGCAGCGCCTTCACCATGGCCTTGAACTCGGTGACCTGCTGTCCGCGGGTGCCGTGGGCGGCGTAGGCGTTGTGCGGCGCGAAGAAGCCGATCGTGTTGTAGCCCCAGTAGTTCGACAGTCCGCGGTCGTGGAGCACGCCGTCCTGGACGTACTGGTGGACCGGCATGAGTTCGACGGCCGTCACGCCGAGCGAGGTCAGGTGGTCGAGCACCGCGGGGTGCGCGAGACCGGCGTAGGTGCCGCGGAGCTCCGGGGGGACGTCGGGGTGGGTCGCGGTCAGTCCGCGGACGTGGGCCTCGTAGATCACACTGTCGGCGTAGGGCCGCCTGGGCGGTCGGTCGTCGCCCCAGTCGAAGGCCGGGTCGGTGACCACGCCGAGCATGGTGTGTCCCGCGCTGTCGGACGGGGAGGGGCCACCGGGCGTGCGCTCGAAGAGCGAGGCGTGGTTGTCGGCCTGGCCGTCCACCGCCCGGGTGTACGGGTCGAGGAGCAGTTTCGCCGGATTGCACCGGTGCCCGAGGGTGGGGGCCCACGGGCCGTGCACCCGGTAGCCGTAGCGCCGGCCCGGTCCGACACCGGGCACGAAGCCGTGCCACACGAAGCCGTCGACCTCGCTCAGCCGTACCTCGCGGTGCCCGCCGTCGTCGTCGACGAGGACCAGGTCGACGCGCTCGGCGACCTCGCTGAACAGGGCGAAGTTGGTGCCCTCGCCGTCGTAGGCGGCACCCAGCGGGTAGGGGTGCCCGCTCCAGGCGGGCACCCCTTTCCGGTTTCGGCGCGCGGTCACCGGGCGGCCACCAGTACGCCGTCCGGCGTACTCGCCGCGCCCGCCAGCTGGGCGACGGCGACCTCGCGGGGCACCTGGAGCCCTTCGCGCAGGCTGGGCGCGGGGGCGGTCGGGACCAGGGGGACGCGTTCGCCGGCGCGGGCCCGCTGCGAGAACCAGATGACCTTGCTGCCGGTGTCGGTGGCACAGCAGCCCCAGCCGTCGCTCATCGCGGCGATCCGCTCCAGGCAGGCGCGCAGTTCCTGGTCCGGGCGCAGGGTCCGGTTGTTGTCCCCGATGGCGGTGATGAGGTGCTGGCCGGTCCACCACATCTCGATGGACGTGTTGTTGTCCGTCGCGTGTTCACCGATGGCCTTCAGCAGCAGTTCGGCTCCGTGGCAGACGGGTGCGACCAGGTTCTCCAGGTCCCAGAACCGGAGGTGGGCGGCCAGAATGCGGCTGACCTGTCCGACCCGTTCGGGGCCGACCTCCACGTCGAGGTGGTAGTAGCAGGGCACTGCGGTCTTCATCGTCGTCGCTCCTCACCGGCGAAGCTCTCGCTCCTCCTCGCCCCCTGCGGGGACTGGGCCCCGGACACGAAGCGTGAGCACTTGTCGCTTCTGAGTCAGCTCCAGAGTGCGAGGGCTACGCCATTCGTGCAACACGAGCGACCAAAGGGGTAGTTGAGAACCCAACAAGACGCTGGGTCGCCCTACGTGCACCATGAGTGAAGACCTCGCTGCCCGTGACGGAACCGTGCCCGCGTGCGCACGGTGACCGACCGGCGGTCGGGAGTACGTGCCTTCGAGACCCTGAAAGGTGAACGTCGCCATGCTGCTGCCGGCCAAGAACGAAGTCGCCCGCCACCTGCGCCGGTACCGGGCCTGGGAACGCATGATGCTCGCCGCACCCGCCGACCGGGACCTGCGGGCGACGTTCGAGGACTCGGGCTACACCCTGTGCGTGCTGATGGGCAAGCGGTGTGCGCGCGAGGCCGCGGACGCGGCCGACCGGTATCTGCGCACCACCCTGTCGGCCTATCTGCGGGAGCAGGACGAACGGCCGCATCCGAGCGCCGTGGTCCGGCGGGGCCCGCCCGCGGCCGACCGGCGCTCCCCCGCCGGAAGGTGACCCTTCCGGCGCAACTCCCTTCCCGGCCGGGCCGACAGGCCCGGCCTTCAGCACGGCGGAGGTGACACCCATGAGTTCGACCCCGATCGGCCGTATCCCGGTGCGCGATGTCCGTCCTGCCGTGGAGTGCGGCAGGCGTCCGGCGAAGGCGGTCGCCGGAGAGACCTTCCAGGTCTCGGCGACGGTGTTCCGCGAGGGACACGACGCCGTCGCCGCCAACGTCGTGCTGACCGGCCCGGATGGCAGCCACGGCCCCTGGACCCCCATGCGGGAACTGGCCCCGGGCACCGACCGGTGGGGAGCCGACATCACCCCGGACGCGGTGGGCCGCTGGACCTACCGCGTGGAGGCGTGGAGCGACCCGGTGGCCACCTGGCGCCATGTCGCCCGGATCAAGGTCCCGGCCGGCATCGACACCGGGCTGGTCCTGGAGGAGGGCGCGGACCTGTACGGCCGGGCGGCCGCGGGCGTGCCGGACGGCCCGTCGCGTACGGCGGTCATGGCGGCGGCGCGGACCCTGCGCGACGACACCCTGCCGGTCGCCACGCGGCTGGCGGCGGCGTTGACGCCGGAGGTGGACGCGGTACTGGCCCGCCATCCGCTGCGTGAGCACGTCAGTGCGTCGGCGCCGCGGGAGTTGCT
>NZ_JBWKDW010000036.1:0-67629 GCF_056435735.1 Streptomyces sp. NPDC043878 | reverse complement strand
CCCCCCCCTCCCCCCCCCCCCCCCCCCCCCCCCCCCCCCCCCCCCCCCCCCCCCCCCCCCCCCCCCCCCCCCCCCCCCCCCCCCCCCCCCCCCCCCCCCCCCCCCCCCCCCCCCCCCCCCCCCCCCCCCCCCCCCCCCCCCCCCCCCCCCCCCCCCCCCCCCCCCCCCCCCCCCCCCCCCCCCCGCCGTAGGCCGGTCGTCCCGCCGCCCGCCGGCCGATCGGTCGCCGTCAGCCGGTCGATCGGTCGCCGTCAGCCGGTCGATCGGTCGCCGTCAGCCGGCCGATCGGTCGCCGTCAGCCGGTCGATCCGCCGCCCCGCCGGCGACGCCCGGTGTCAGCCGGACGTCCCACTGCCCCGCCGCCGACGCGTCGGCGTCAGCCGGACTTTCCGGCGCTCACCAGGCCCGCGCCGACGTCGCCGTTGACGGTGGTGAGCGTCATCGTGCGGTCGTCGCCGGCCCCGCCGGTGGGCAGGGTGACGGAGGGACGGCCGTTGTCGGTCCGCGCCGTGACCCGGTAGGCGGGCGCGTCGCGCGGGAGCAGGACACTCACCGAGCCGTTGGTGGTCAGCGCGCTGACGCCGGTCGGCGCGGTGGCGCAGGTGAGCACCACGTCACCGTTGACCGTGCCGGCGTGCAGCGCCCCGGCCTTGAGAGCCACCGCCCGCACCGAGCCGTTGCGGGTGGACAGCCGTACCGTGGCGTCGTCGTCGCCGGCCCGGGTCACCGTCACGTCGCCGTTGACCGTGGTCAGGTCCAGCGCGCCCGACACCCCGGCCGCGTCGATGCCCGCGTTGCGGGCGGTGACCGTGACGCCCGTACCGGACGGGACGTCGACCTCGGGCATCCGGGGGCACCCGTCGTCGCGATCGTCGTGCCGGGCGCAGGACAGGTCCATCACCCAGGTGTCGCCGTCGTGCGTCCAGTGGTGGCCCACACCCCGCTCCACGCCGACCCGGTCGCCGTCGGCGGGCCGCAGCCGCACCCCGTTGTCGGTGGTGATCACCAGCCGGGTCCCCGCCCGTCCCACCGGCCCGTCGTCCCCGGCCGAGTCATGACCGCCGCCGCCACCGCACGCACCCACCAGCGGAACCACCGCCAGCGCAACGGCCAGGCGCCGTACGCACGTTGTCGTCATCGCACCGTCTCCATGACAGGGCGGATTCCCCCGTTGTCCACCGCGACACGGGCAGCCCGTCGGACTCGCCGACTCCGTCACCCTCGACTTGTTCGACACCGCCCGGCACGGCAAACCGACCACGGACTGGCTCGGCCTGGTCGCCAAGGTCTACGAGCAGGAGGAACAGGGCGCCCGCTCCCCCACCGACTACGCCGTGGAGTCCCTCGACGAGAACAAGCCCGGCACGTTCACCCCCCGCTAGAACGTCCACCCCGGACGCTTTCGTCGACACGTCGGCGGACAGGGCCCGCCCCTGTGCGGATGGTGGGCGAGCCCTGTTCGAGGCGCCATTGTGGCGGACCGCCGCCGGCAGGGGTACACGTGTGCGGGACCCGGCCGGCGTGAACACCGCACACCCCGCGCGCGGCGCACGCCTGCCGCGCGGAGCGGGCCGACCCCCGGTGCGGTTCCCCGGGGGAACGGCGACGATACTGGCATCCTCACCTGCCCCTGCTCACAGATGGACCCATGCCAAGCGCTCCCAGCACCCCCGCCACCGTTCCCCCCACGGTCTGGCCGGCCCGCGGCCGTCACACCGGGCCCGCCGCCGAGGACGCCCTGCGGCTGCGGCTCCAGCAGCTCAAGGACGACGAGGCCCTCGTCGACCATCTGGAACTGCCCGAGGCGGAGACCGGCGGCACCCGGGTCTTCGAAGCCCGCTGGCTGGTCCCCGAGGGGGTGACCGTACGGGCCCGGCTCGCGCTGCGGCCCGACACGGGCGAGGGACGCGACTGGGTGCTGGCGGCGGAGGCGGAACAGCCGTGGGACCCGCGCTGGCCGTCGCCCGCCACCATGTTCTGGCCCGAGTCCGACGACGTCGTCTGGGACCAGGAGCCGGTGACCGGGGCGCGCCTGCGGCACCTCAACCTCCTTCCCGAGGACGACAAGGACGTCAAGCGGCTGCTCAGGAGCGCCGTGCGGAGCAGCTGGAACATCCACGTCGTCGTGCACGAGGCCATGACCCCCGACCAGCGCGGCCGCCGCCCGCTCGCCCGGCTGCTGCCGCCGAGCCTGCGCCACCGGGTGGTGGAGCACCGGGCGGCGCCGCACCAGTTCCGGGTGGTGAACTGGGCCCTACGGGACGTGGGGGTGCAGGTGCCGCGCGGCGGCGCCGTGGTCCTGCCGACGACGACACCTCCGGCCGGCTCCGGCGAGCAGGACTTCTCCGTGCGCAGTGTCTTCCTGGACGGCTCGGAACCCGTCGAACTCATCGACGCGGTGACCCGTTTCGCCGCCCTGCCCAGGCCCCTGCCGGACGAGGCCGCCGAGGCCCTCACCGCGCTGCGGGAGAACTGGCACCTGCTGACGCTCCAGGAGGAACTCGACCGCGAGCGCGCCCTCGTGGCGATGTACGCCGAGGCCCTGGACGCGATGACCAGGTCCCGTGACCTGTACCGGGAGGCGGCCGAGCGGGCGGGCGAGGCACTGGCCGCCTACCGGGAAACGGCCGCCGCCCTCCCGCCCGTCCCGGCCGAGCAGCGGCAGAACCCGTCCGGTCCGCAGGCCGCCTCCCCGTTCCAGCAGCTGACCCGGACCTTCGAACGCCTCAGGGGCACCACGAAGGCGCTGCGCCCCGCGTCCGAGGAGAGCGGCGCCGACGGCTCGCGCGGGACGCCCGGCCCCTGATCCCCGGGCCTCCGGTCCGCGGCGCCCCTCGCGGAACGCGTCCGGACGTGTCAGATTCCGCTGGGTGGATACGCGGTGGGCACGGCATCACGGCCCGTTCCGGAAGGGCATCCACGACATGGGCTCCAACCATCACGACGACGCTCCCCACGGCACCGCCGCCACCCGCCACCACTCCGGGACGACGCTGCGCGTCAACGGGAAACCGCACACGCTGGACGTCGACCACCGGCGGGTCCTGCTGGACGTCCTGCGGGAGGACCTCGACCTGCACGGCGCGAAGAAGGGCTGCGACCAGGGCCAGTGCGGCGCCTGCACGGTGCTGGTGGACGGGCGGCGGGTCAACAGCTGTCTGCTGCTCGCGATCAGCCTGGACGGCTGCGACATCACGACCGTGGAGGGCCTGGCCGCCGACGGGAAGTCGCTGCACCCCCTCCAGCAGGCGTTCGTGGACCGCGACGCCTTCCAGTGCGGGTACTGCACCCCCGGGCAGATCTGCTCCGCGATCGGCGCGCTCGCCGAGGCCGCCGCCGGTCATCCCTCCCACGTCACCGACCCGGCCGCACCCTCCGGCCGGCCGGTGCCGCTGAGCCGGGAGGAGATCCGCGAACGGCTGAGCGGCAACCTCTGCCGCTGCGGCGCCTATCCCCGCATCGCCGAGGCCGTCGAGGACGTGATCCCGTGAAGCCCTTCGACTACGTACGCGCCGGGACCGTGGCCGAGGCCGTGGACGCCTTCGCCTCACGCCCCGGCGCCCGCTATCTCGGCGGCGGCACCAACCTCGTCGACCTGATGAAACTCGGGGTCGAACGGCCGGCCGCCCTCATCGACGTCAGCCGCCTCCCGCTGGACCAGGTCGAGGAACTGCCCGACGGCTCGCTGCGCGTCGGCGCCCTGGTCCGCAACAGTGACCTCGCCGCGCATCCGCGCGTCCGCGACCGCTACCCCGCGCTGTCCCAGGCCCTGCTCGCGGGCGCCTCCGGACAGCTGCGCAACGCGGCGACCACGGGCGGCAACCTCCTTCAGCGGACCCGCTGCCCCTACTTCCAGGACGTCTCCAAACCGTGCAACAAGCGGGAGCCGGGCAGTGGCTGCGGCGCCCTGGACGGCGTCCACCGCGACCACGCGGTCCTCGGACACTCCGCGCACTGCGTCGCCACCCACCCCTCGGACATGGCCGTGGCCCTCGCCGCCCTCGACGCGCGGATCGAGCTCTACGGCGACGAGGGCGCCCGGAGCGTTCCCGCCGCCGACTTCCACCGGCTGCCCGGGGACCGGCCGGAGCGTGACACCGAGATCCGGCCCGGCGAGCTCGTCACCGGGGTGCTGCTCCCGGCGGCCACGGGCGGCGTGCCGTCCCTGTACCGCAAGGCCCGCGACCGGGCGTCGTACGCCTTCGCCCTCGCGTCCGTGGCGGCCGTGGTGCGGGTGCGGGACGGCGTCGTGACCCAGGCCGGGATCGCGTTCGGCGCGCTGGCGCACCGGCCCTGGCGGGCCCGCCGGGCCGAGGAGGCGCTGGTCGGCGCGGCGCCCACCGCGGCCGCCTTCGCCCACGCCGTCGACCTGGAACTGGCCGCGGCCCGCCCCCTGCGGGACAACGCCTACAAGGTGCCCCTGGCCCGCGGGCTCGCCCTGGACGTCCTGACCCGGCTCACCGCCGCCGCCAGGACCTGAACCGGTATCCCGAGGAGGACTTCATGGCCGGCACCACCGCCGTCGGCGCCCCCGTCGAGCGCAGGGAGGGACGGGCCAAGGTCACCGGCACCGCCCGCTACGCGGCCGAGTACCAGCGTCCGGGCCGGGCGCACGCCTGGCCGGTGCCCGCCACGGTGGCCCGGGGACACGTCACGCGGATCGACACGACGGCCGCCCTGGCGATGCCGGGCGTCCTCGCCGTACTGACCCACGAGAACGCGCCGCGACTGGGCGACGCGGACGATCCCACCCTCCTCCTGCTGCAGAACCCGTCGGTGCCGCACCGCGGTTGGTTCGTGGCCCTGGTGGTGGGCGAGAGCCTGGAGGCCGCCCGGGCCGGCGCCGCCGCGGTCCGCGTCGAGTACGACGTGCGGGAGCACGACGTGACGCTCACCGACACCCATCCGGCGGCGTACGTCCCCGAGGAGGCCAACGGCGGTTATCCGGCCCGCACCCGACACGGCGATCCCGAGGCCGCGTTCGGCTCGTCAGCGGTCCAGGTCGACGTGGACTACCGGGTGCCGCCGCTGCACAACCACCCCATGGAGCCGCACGCCTCCACCGCCCACTGGGACGGCGACCGGCTCACCGTGCAGACCTCCAGCCAGGGTTCCTCCGTCGTGCAGGCCGTGCTGGCCGGGCTGTTCGCCCTGCCGCCGGAGCAGGTGACCGTGCGGGCCGAGCACGTCGGCGGCGGTTTCGGGTCCAAGGGCACGCCCCGCCCCGACGTCGTGCTCGCCGCACTCGCGGCGCGGCAGACCGGGCGCCCGGTCACCGTCGCCCTGCACCGGCGCCTCATGCCGGCCTCCGTCGGACACCGCGCGCCGACCCTGCACCGGCTGCGGCTCGGGGCGTCCGCCGACGGGCATCTCACCAGCGTGGTCCACGAGGTCGTCACCCACACCTCCCGCGTCAAGGAGTTCGTGGAGCAGGCGGCGACACCCGCCCGCGTCATGTACACCGCGCCCAACAGCCGTACGCTGCACCGCGTCGCCGCCCTGGACGTGCCCACGCCGTCCTGGATGCGGGCCCCCGGCGAGGCGCCGGGGATGTACGCCCTGGAGTCGGCCATCGACGAACTCGCCGGCGAACTAGGCATGGATCCCGTGGAGTTGCGGATCGTCAACGAACCCGGTACCGAGCCAGACAGCGGCAGACCGTTCAGCAGCCGGCATCTGGTGGAGTGTCTGCGCGAGGGCGCCCGGCGCTTCGACTGGTCCCGGCGCGACCCCCGGCCGGGCTCCCGGACCGACGGGCCGCTGCTCCTCGGGTCCGGTGTGGCCGCCGCCACCTACCCCGTCCTGGTGCAGCCCTGCACGGCGACCGCGCAGGCGCTGCCCGACGGGTCGTTCGTGGTCCGGGTCAACGCCGCCGACATCGGCACGGGCGCGCGTACCGTCCTCGCGCAGATCGCCGCCGACGCCCTCGGTGCGCCTCTCGCGCGGGTCAGGACGGAGATCGGCAGCAGCGAGCTGCCCCGGGCCTCGGTGGCCGGCGGGTCCTCGGGCACCGCGTCCTGGGGGTGGGCGGTGCACGACGCGTGCACCGGGCTCGTGGACCGTCTGGCCGCGCGGCCCGCACCGCTGCCCGAGGAAGGCGTCACCGTCCGGGCCGACACCGCCGGCCGGGCGGACGCCGACAGCCCCTGGGCGCGGCACGCCTTCGGGGCGCACTTCGCCGAGGTCGCCGTCGACACGGTGACCGGCGAGACCCGCGTCCGCCGCCTGCTGGGGGTGTTCGCGGCCGGGCACATCCTCAACTCCCGCACCGCGCGCTCCCAGTTCGTCGGCGGCATGACGATGGGCCTGGGCATGGCGCTGACCGAGGGCAGCACGATGGACGCGGCGTTCGGCGACTTCGTGGAGACCGACCTGGCGTCGTACCACGTGCCGGTGCACGCCGACGTACCCGACATCGAGGCGCACTGGATCGACGAGGACGACCCCCACCTCAACCCCATGGGCAGCAAGGGGATCGGCGAGATCGGCATCGTGGGCACGGCCGCCGCCATCGGCAACGCGGTGCACCACGCCACCGGTGTCCGCTTCCGCGAACTGCCCCTCACGCCCGACCGCGTCCTGGCCGGTCTGGCCGACCGGTCCACGGGCGTCGGGTGAGCGACAGCCGCCGGGCGGGAATCAGTCCGCCCCGCGGTCAGCTCTCGCCGGGGGCCGCACCTCGGCAGGCGGGCGCCTGACCTTGGGCGGCAGCCGGTGGTCCGGGGGCAACGGGGCCTCGGGGCAGGTCGGGCCGTCGGACGCTCCAGTCCCCCGGCGCGCGACCGCGACGTCACGCTCCCCCTTGCCAGGGCCCCTTGTCCCCGCACGCCACTCGGGTGATCCGCGCGTATGAGTGCCTGCCGGCGCCCCCAGCGGGAATCCGAGTACCAGCGCCCGCTGCGCGGCGCACCGGGCAGAGGGAGGGTTGCCATGGATTCGACCACAGCGCTGATCGTCGTCGTCACGATCGCCGCGGCACTCGTACTGGCCGTGGCGATCGGTCTGTTCGTACGACTCGTACGGGCCCGGCGCGGACTGCGGCGGGCGGGACTTCCGACCGGACCGCGCTGGGTGTTCTGGGGTGCTCTGCTCTACTTCGTGCTGCCGACGGACCTGCTGCCCGACCCCATCTATCTGGACGACATCGGTGTACTGCTTCTCGCCCTGCGTTCCATGCGCGGGCCGTCCGCGGACCGGACCGGCGAGGAGCTGGACCGACTCTGATCACGGAGAGTAAGGAAACCAATCACCCGTTCGATTCGTATAAGTCTGAGGAAGCCGAAGGAAGTCGGCGGACCGGGCGGCGTCGAAGGGTGACGTCCGCCTGACCGAAGCAACACCGGCGAGGGGAAAACGATGCAACCGTTCACGCTCAACTACGCACGTCCGGCAGCGGAGTTGGAGGCCGTTGTGCCATATGTCTACGACTCCGGGCTGCAGTTGAACGTGCTCTTCGACGGACGGCCGGCCGCCTGCGACAAGGCCCTCCTGAGAGAGCTGGGGACCACCACCTCCACGGCGGGCTCCAAGACGCACTTCGACGACTGAACACGGAACCGCCCGATATGACCGTGTTGATTCTGACCTGTGAAGAGGATGTCACCGCGGACATGGTGATCGTTCATCTGAACGCGTCGTCCGTCCCGGTGGTCCGGCTCGACCCCGCCGACCTGACCGGCGGCGTCGCGCTGTCCGGCGAGTACGTACACGGCGCGTTCCGGGGTCATCTCTCCGTCGCGGGGCGCCTGGTGAGCATCGGCGGCCTGCGCTCCGTCTGGGTACGCAGGCCGGGTCTCGCGGCCTCCCGGGCTCCCGCGCCCTCCGACTGGCTGACGGAGGAGTCCGGGCAGGCGCTCTACGGCATGCTCCGTGGCTCGCGGGCCCGCTGGATGAACCACCCCGACGCGGCCCGCCGGGCCCGTCACAAGCCCTGGCAGTTGCGGCTCGCCCAGCGCTGCGGCCTGCCGGTGCCCGCGACGCTGATCACGACGTTCCCGCAGGCCGCACGGGAGTTCGCGGCGCGCTATCCGGACCTGGTGGTCAAGCCGGTCTCCGGTGCCCATCCGCAGGATCCGCCGAGGGCCGTCCCGACCAGCCGGGTCTCCCCCGACGCGGACTTCTCCGCCGTGGCGTTCGGCCCCACCCTGCTCCAGCGCCGGGTGGCCAAGCGGGCCGACATCCGGCTCACCGCGGTGGGCGAGCGGTTACTGGCCGCCCGCAAGGCGGTTCCCCCCGAGGCGGACCCGGAGGAGGTCGACGTCCGGTTCGCCGTGAACGCCACGCCCTGGCAGGCAACGGAGGTGCCGCCCAGGATCGCCCCGGCCGTCCTCGCCTACCTCCACCAGGCCGGACTCACCTACGGGGCCTTCGACTTCGCCGAGGACGCCGACGGGACCTGGTGGTTCCTCGAATGCAACCAGTCGGGCCAGTTCGGCTTCGTCGAGGTGGAGACGGAACAGCCGATCGCCCGCGCGATCGCCGAGTGGCTGGCCGATCCCGGGCCGGACCGGGATGTCCACACCAACGGCGCGAACACGACGGTGTCCTGAGCGGGAATCAGGAGGGGCGGGGATCAGGACGGGCGGGACCAGGAAGGGCGGGGATCAGTAGGGGCGGTGTCCGGGGGGCGGCGGCAGGGCCGCCCGCTGCCATCCGGTACCGGGGGCCGCCTGGCGCTCGGGGGCCGGCGCGGCGCCGCCGAAGGACTGCAGCGGGCGCATGACGTACTCCAGTTCCCTGGTCACGCGCTCGGCCTCCCTGCGGGTCTGAGTGGGGATGTCGCCGCGCTCCGCGACGAGCCGGTCGTAGATGGGGGAATCCTGGAACACCCGTGCACGCGCCTTTCGAGTCGTGGCCCACGCGCATGGGCACGACTGTCAAGTGTAGGGGCCCCCGCACGGCGGGGTGTGTTTTCCCTGGGGGACTTGGCGGGAGCGGCACCCCAGTGGGCGGCCCTATCTGCTGCCGCCCACCCGTACGTCACACGGCCAGCAGGTCGTTCTCGCCGTCCGAGTCCGTCGCCCTGGCGGAGTCCGCCGAGGTGACGGGGTGCACGGCGGCGACCGACCGCCGCTCCGCGGCGACGAGCACCGCGTCGGCGCGGGCCACCGCCTCATGGAGACTCGCAGTGCCCATCGTCACACACAGTGTGTAGCTCACGTCTTCCAGTTCACGTGCCACAGCCGTGTTCTCCCGCTGCGCCTGAGCGATCCGCAGCGATGCGTAACGCGTCAGCAGTTTTCTGACGACCTTTGGGTCCGGAACGAGCACGAAGCGCCCCTCTCTCGTGTTTCGCTTCGTGTGCCCGGCTCGGGCGGAACCATTCACCATCACGGCGATCACGTACACGAATGGCGCGATTCCGTCGCCGCGACACCGGCACGCCGACACCGCACCACGGGCACCGTGCGGGCGTCCGGCCGCACGCCCGCACGCGACCTGTCCGCCGTACAGGGCGGTGCGGCCCCGTCCGGGGGCAGCAGTTCCTCGTGCGCGCGGATCTCCCGGATCCGTCCGTCGTCCATCACCACGATCCGGTACGCGCCCCGCACGGCGGACAGCCCGAGCTGTTCGAGGGACTCCAGCGCTTCGGCGTCACGCGGACCATGGGCTCGTCGGCGTCGTCCATGCCGCGGGCGACGTTCTCGCGGGTTGGTGGTGGTCCTCCCGGTTCCCGGGGGCGGGGCAGCGCTCACCGCCCCGGCCGGCCACCGGGGACACCCCACGGCGCGGGCGCCCTACTCCCCCAGGGTGCGGGCGAGTTCCGTGGTGGCCTGGGCGATCGCGCTGTCCTCCTCGTCCAGCAGCCTGCGCAGGACACCCCGCCGGGCGCGCACCGCCTTGCGGGCGGCCCGCTCCCACACCACGTGGTTCTCGCGGTGGTTGAGGAGTTTGGGGTAGACGGCCGCGGTGCTCTCCCACTGGCGGGCGTCGGCGATGCTCTTCAGCAGCTTGATGATCTCCGCACGGCAGGTCACATGCGGGAGCTGGGCGAGTTCCCACAGGAAGGGGACGGTGGCAGCGGTGGCCTGCTCCACGACGAAGCCGTACTGGCAGATGCGTTTCCGCAGTTCGCCGAGGGCGGTCCGGGCGGTGGCGGCATCGCCCCACGCGACGCCGTTCAGCAGCAGCGGGATCGCCGCCGCGCAGCCCGTGGAGTCCTGGATCTCCTGCCAGGGCACCTGGCCGAGGGACATCAGGGGCGTGCTCGTGGCCACTTTCTTCTGGGGCGTGGCGTGGTCGGTGCGCTCGGTGCTCGGCTCGTGCGTCGGAGCGGTGCGCATGGCGTAGGGCCTTTCCGCGGCGGTCATCTGGGGGGAGGGAGGGCCGAGAGTCTGGCCCACACGGTCTTGCCGTCCGGGGGATGCGGGCTCCAGCCCCACTCCTCGGCGAGGGCGTCGACGATGCACAGGCCCCGGCCGTGTTCCCGCAGTCGCGAGTCGTCGGCGGGGCGGGAGGGGAGCGGGGCGTCACCGGGGTCGGAGACGGCGAGCGTCACATGGGCGGGGTCGAGCGTGAGCCACAGCCACACCTCGGGTTCGGCCCCGGGCGCTCGCGGCACCCCGTGCGCCACCGCGTTGGCCGCGAGTTCGGTGATCACGAGGACGGCGTCGTCCTCGTGGTGACCGAGCGACCAGCAGCGCAGCGTGTCCCGGGTGAAGTCCCGGGCCCGGGCGAACCCCTCGCCGCTGCGACCGATCCGCAGGGCGGCGGACTCGACGGGGCCGCTCCCCTGCGGCGGCCCCGAGAACGAAGGCTCGACCGGCTCGGCCGGCCGGGGCGGTCGCGCGAGCCCGCCGTTCCAGGCCGCCGCACCCGCCCCGGACACAGTCCGCCCCAGAGGCCGCAGCGTGTGGTGCGCAGGTGCTGACACGGCATCTCCCTGATGCGACGTCAATACGTAGCGCCCAACCGGGGGTTGACGCCACGGCTATTATCCACGCTGAAGGCGCTCGTGTGCAATTGCACGAGAAATTGCGCGCCAGACGCGTGAGGCGGAAGAGGCCGGCGAAACCGCCCTCCGTCCGCCCGGGGAGCCGGGCCCAGCGCCCGGCGGAGAACGTGAACAGCGAGGAGAGGGAGTGTCACCAGTGCGCAACGGAGTGCGGGCGAGCTCGTTGGACGCCCGATGGATCAAGAGCCGGCACAGCAACGCCGAGGGGAACTGCGTCGAGGTGGCCACCCTGGCCGGCGGAGGCATCGCCCTGCGCAACTCCCGCGATCCCGACGGTCCCGCACTCGTCTACACACCGGCCGAGGTCGCGGCGTTCCTCGCCGGCGCCAAGGACGGCGAGTTCGATCATCTGCTGTGACGGCGGCGCCCGTCGCCCCGGCTGAAGCGGAGGGCAACTCCCCTGTTTACCACGGGGGATGGGGTGCCTGCGGCGCCGTGCGCTAGGGTGAATGGTCTCTGTGCCGGACTGCTGGGAGTCATGGTGTCTGCCGAATCGCATCGCATCTCCCGCCTGGAACCGTACCTGGACCGCCCCGAACCAGCGCCGACCCTGCTGAAGATGCTGGTCGGCGTGCAACTGGCGGGTTTCCGCGAGGACGCCGGGTTCGCCCAGGACCAGGCGGCGCGCGCCCTCGGGTTCAGCGCGGCGAAACTCTCCCGCATCGAGTCGGGCAAGGGACGCAGGCCCCCCGCGGAAACCGACGTCCAGGCGCTGCTGCGGCTGTACGGCACCGAGGAGTACGAGGCGTCGGTGCTCCTCAAGCTGTTGCAGCGCGCCGGCGAGCCGGGCTGGTGGCAGCGCTACGACAAGCGGCTGATGCCGGAGTGGTTCGACCGGCTGGTCGGGCTCCAGGAGGCTGCCGCCGCGATCCGTACGTTCGAGATCCAGTACGTGCCCGGCCTGTTGCAGACCCCCGCCTACACCGAGGCGGTGGTACGACGGGGTCTGCCGTCGGCACCGGCGAGCGAGGTCCGGCGCCGGGTGGAACTACGCACCCGCCGGGCGCAGTTGCTGCATCGGGCGGACGCCCCGCAGCTGTGGGCTGTCGTCGACGAGTCGGTGCTGTTGCGTGTCCTGGGCAGCCGCGAGGTCATGCGGGAACAGCTCGGGCACCTCGTCATGATGGCCGAGCGGTCCCATGTGACCGTGCAGATCGTGCCGTTGGACGTGACGAACGCGTCGGCACCGGCCATCCCGGTCACCTACCTGCGTTTCGGCGGCCTCGACCTGCCCGACGTCGTCTACCTGGAGCACATCAAGAGCGCCAACTTCCTCGAGGACCGCGACGAGACCGAGGAGTACCGGGTGGCCCTCGACCGGCTCGCCGACGAGGCCCTCACCCCGCGTGCGTCCCTGGAGCTGCTGCGGGAGACGATGGAACAGCGCTACCCCAATCCCTGACCGGCACGAGGGCCGGGCCCGTGACCGGCCCGAAAGGCCGTCAGAGGTCCGGGGGACCCCCCGTCCGCACGGACGGGCCGCGCGACGATCGGCCGGTCAGCGGATGCGGCCGACTCCGCCGAACTCGATCCACTCCTGCGTGAGCTGACGGGGCGCCACCTCGGAGTCGGGCCGCCAGGTCGACACCTCCACCAGGCCCGGGTCGAGGATCTCCAGGCCCTCGAACAGCTCGGCGACGTCCTTCTCCTGCCGGACCCGCCCCCAGTGGCCCTGGGTGACCTGGTCCATGAACTCGGTGACGAACTTCCGGACCTCGGGGTCCTCGCTGACCAGCTGGCACATCAGCATGAAGCTGCCGGGGGCCAGCCGGTCGGCCACCCTGCGGGCCAGGGCGAGGGGGCCGTCCGTCTCGCTGTCGGGGATGCAGTGCATCACCGAGTTGAAGAGCACGGCGACCGGCTGGGAGAAGTCGATCAGGCGCTGGGTCTCCGGGTGCGAGAAGATCGCGTCCGTCTCCCGCATGTCCGCGTGGATGACGGCGGTGCGCTCGTCCTGCTCCAGCAGGGCCCGGCCGTGCACCAGGACCATCGGGTCGTTGTCGACGTACACCACGTGGGTGTCGGGGTTGATGCCCTGGGCGATCTGGTGCACGTTGTTCTGCGTGGGCAGGCCGGATCCGTGGTCGAGGAACTGGCGGATTCCGTACTCCGCCGACAGCGTGCGCACGGCCCGCTGGAGGAAGCGCCGGTTGTTGACGGCCAGCCGGCGCGTGCTGGGCACGACCTTGTCGAGTTCCTCGCACGCGGCCCGGTCGGCGGCGTAGTTGTCCTTGCCGCCCAGGTAGTGGTCGTACATCCGCGCGGCCGTCGGTACGGTGGCGTCGATCGACGTGGACAACTGTTTGCCGGTGGTCATCGTTCCCCCTGGTGCGCGCCGCGCCAACTGGACTGGCATGACAGGGAGTCCATCCTAGGGAACGGTCCTTCGACGGTGTTAGCCAACGAACGATCCCGGCCATCGTCCGGCGGCCCGACGGCCTTCCGGCTGACGGCTGACGGGCTGACGGGCTGACGGGCTGACGGGCTGACGGGCTGACGGGCTGACGGGCTGACGGGCTGACGGGCTGACGGGCTGACGGGGGACAGTGCCGGCGGCCGGAAGGCCGCCGGCCCGTCACCACAGGCGCCGGACGTCTCAGACAGCGTCCAGTTCGGCGAGTTCGCCCGCGTTCAGCACGAGTTCGGCGGCGGCGGCCGAGTCGCGGATCGTCTCGGGCCGGCTCGCGCCCGGGATGGGCACGACCACCGGTGAGGCGGCGAGCATCCAGGCCAGGCACACCCGCTGCGGGCTCACTCCGTGGGCTTCCGCGATCCGCGCGAACGGGGCGTAGGAGGAGCCCAGTTCACCTGCCCGGGAGATGCCGCCGAGCGGGCTCCAGGGCAGGAAGGCGATGCCGAGCTCGTCGCACAGGCGCAGTTCCGCCTCGCTGGAGCGGAAGGCCGGGGAGAACTGGTTCTGCACCGAGACGAGCCTGCCGCCGAGGATCTCGGCGGCCTGCCTGATCCGGTCCGGGTCGGCGTTGGAGATGCCCGCCATCCGGATCTTCCCCTCGTCGAGGAGGTCCCGCAGCGCGCCGACCGACTCGGCGTAGGGCACCCTGGGATCCGGCCGGTGGAACTGGTAGAGGCCGATGGCCTCCACGCCGAGTCGCCGCAGGGAGTCCTCGCAGGCCCGCCTGAGGTGCTCGGGGCTGCCGTCCAGCGTCCAGCTGCCGTCACCGGGGCGCAGGTGGCCGCCCTTGGTGGCGACCAGGACATCGCGGCCCAGGTCGTGGGAGGCGAGGGCCTTGGCGATCAGGGTCTCGTTGTGACCGACCTCGTCGGCGTCACGGTGGTAGGCGTCGGCGGTGTCGATGAACGTGACGCCGGCGTCGAGCGCGGCGTGGATGGTGGCAAGGGAGCGGGTCTCGTCCGGCCGGCCCTCGATGGACATGGGCATGCCGCCCAGACCGATGGCACTGACGTCGACGTCACCGATGCGGCGAGTGTGCATGTGCGCGTGACCTCTTCCGGCTTGTCGTGCGGAACCGTTGGCGTCCGGCATGCCCCGTGCGGGCGGCACGCCGGACGCACCCCAGCCTCGCTGGCCGGTCGCCTCAGGTCCAATAGAGGAAGGAGAACGGATTCAGTGCCGGCGCGACTGAATCACTCCCGCCGGCCGGACCGGACCTCACGACGTGCGGGACCTCAGGTACTCCTCCACGCCGGGCGCGCGGTGCGCGTCCTCCACCTTCACCAGGGCGCCTGCCGCCTTCGCGTCCGGCCGCAGCACATAGGTCTCCAGGCTCGCGGGCCGGGAGTTGTCGGAGAAGTCCTGCGGGCTGCCGAGTCCGGTGTCGGCCTTCTTCTGCGCCCGGTGCGCGGCGACCACGTCCTCCCGGGCGAGGCTGCCCGCCGCGCAGGCCTTCTTCAGGTCGGCGCCGGTCAGCTCGGCCGCGTTGTAGCCGGACAGAACCCCGGAGTCCACCGGAGAGCCCGGGAACTTCTTCTCGTAGGCGGCGACCATGCGCCGTATCCCCGGCAGGTCGGAGCTGACGGCCGGCGCCGCGCTCACCACGCTGAGCATGGCGTCCAGGGCGGCCCCCGCGGGCGTCTTCATGAGCTGCGGCGCGAACCCCGGTGCGCTGCTGACGATCGGCACGCGCAGCCCCCGGGAGGCCGCCACACCGGCCAGCGAGGCGGTCTGGGCGGGGCCGGCGCTGATCAGGATCGCCTTGACCTTCGCCTTGCGCAGCGCGGACACCTGCGCGGACAGGTCCGTGTCCGTCGCCTTGATCTTCTGGGCGACCACCTTCACACCGGCCCTGCCGGCCGCCCAGGTCGATCCCTGCAGGGCGTTGGCGCCGTAGTCGCCCTCGAAGTAGACGTGCCCGATGGTGTCGCCCCTGGCCAGCCCCTTGGTGCGGATGAGGAAGTCGACGGCGGCGAGCATGTCGACGTCGTAGGTGGTGCCCAGGACCTGGACGGAGTCCTTGCCGAGGAGGGAGGCGGCCCATGCCTGCGGGAAGGTCAGCAGGTGGTCGCGCTCGATGTCGTCGAGCAGCGCGGCGACCACCGGCGATCCGATGACCTGCGGCAGGGCGACCACGTCCGGGGCGATGTCGGCGTAGGAGGTCACCGCCTTCTGCACGTCGTAGCCGTGGTCCTTGACGACGATCTCGATCCGGCGTCCGCAGATGCCGCCCCTGTCGTTGGTCTCGTCGGCCCACATCTGCTGGGCCTGCACGATGCTCTTGCCGAGGGTGGCGTAGGGGCCGGTGAGGTCGGTGAGCGCGCCGAGCGTGATGGTCTTGTCGGTGACGCCGGGCCCGGTCTTGACGCCGTCGGCGCCGCTTCCGCCGTCCTGGCTCCCGGCCTTGGAACTGCAGCCGGTGCCCGCGAGCAGCAGGGCCAGGGCCGCGGCTGCGACGAGCTGGGAGGGGCGGTGTCTGTGGTGCGTGGTGGTCACGGGGTGTGCTCCCTGGGTCGTACGGCTTCGGCGGGTGGTCGGGGTGCGGTCGGGGCGGGGGGCGGGATACGGGGCCGGCGGCTGCGTGCGCGGTCCAGGGCGCGCCGGGTCAGGCCGTGCAGGCCGTCGGGTGCGAACAGCAGCACCAGGACGATCGCCGCGCCGTAGAGGTAGCGGCCCGCCTCGGTCGGGCCGACCGCGCCGTCTCCGGAGCCGGGAGCCGTCACCAGCGGCAACTGGTCGGCGTAGCGGGTCATCAGCAGGGGCAGCGCGGTCACGAACACGGCTCCCGCCGCGGCGCCGGCGACGGACCCGAGGCCGCCGAGCACGATCATGGCGAGGTAGTCGACGGACAGGGCCAGACCGAAGTAGTCGGGCACGACCCGGCGGAAGGCCAGCGCGAGCAGCACCCCGGCGAGTCCGGCGTACATCGAGGACGTGACGAAGGCGGCCGAACGGTAGCGGGCCACGTGCACGCCCATCACGGCGGCCGCGGTCTCGCTGTCGCGCAGCGCCGTCAGTGCCCGGCCCGGCCGGCCGCACAGGAGACCGCGGGCGGTGAACCAGGTGAGGGCGAACAGGGCCAGACCGAGGTACCACAGGCGTTCCTCGGCGCCGAACGGCACGCCCAGCAGGACGAGTTGGGGGTCGTCGGCGGTGAACCCGAAGCCGCCCAGGGTGAGCGGCGGCACCGAACGGCCGTTGAAGCCGCCGGTGACGGACTCCGCGGTGAGCAGGAGATGGTGGCCGAGGAAGACCAGGGCGAGCGTCGCGACGCCCAGGTAGATACCGCGCACCCGGCCCGCGACGGGACTGAACAGTCCGCCCGCCGCGCCGGCGAGGAGCACCGCGAGGACGGCGGCGAGCGCGGGCGGCAGCGCGGGCCCGGGTTCGCCCGCCAGCCACACATAGCCGTACGCGCCGACGGCCAGGAAGAAGGCGTGGCCGAGGGAGAGTTGGCCGGCGCTTCCGGTCAGCAGTCCGAGACCGACGGCGCCGATGGCGGCCGCCAGGGAGAACAGGCCGATCCGCAGCCAGAACACGTCGAGGTAGAAGGGCAGGGCGCCCAGGACCAGGACGGTCACGACCACCGCGGCCCGGCGCACCGCCGGCCGCCCGGACACGAGGTCAGACACGGACCGCTCCCTTCCCGCCGAACAGCCCGGCGGGCCGCACCAGGAGCACCAGCACCATCACGGCGTACGGCGCGACGTCGCCGAACCCCTCGCCGAGGACGTGCAGTTCGGTCTGGTAGCCGGCGACCAGCGCCTCGGTCACACCGATCAGGAGGCTGCCCGCGAGGGCGCCGCCCGGTGACCCCATGCCGCCGAGGATCGCCGCGGGGAACGCCTTCAGCGCGATCTGCCCGGTGGTCCGGTCCAGTCCGGGGGCCGGGAACGCGGCGAGGAAGACGGCGGCCAGGGCGGCCAGCGCGCCGGCCAGGCACCAGGCGAGGGTCCGCACGCGGGCCTGCCGTATGCCCATCAGGGCGGCCGCCTCCGGGTCCTCGGCCGACGCCCGCAGGGACAGGCCCCAGCCGGTGAACCGGAAGAGGGCGAAGACCGCGCCGATGACCACGGCCGACACCACGACGGCGGCGAGCCGGCTGTCGGCGACGGTCAGCGGACCGAGACGGCTCACCGAGTCGCCCCAGGGGTCGCCGAGGGACAGCAGGTCGCCGCCGATGCGCCGGGACAGGTCGGTCAGCAGGACGATGTCGACGCCGATGGTCACGATGGTCTGCACATGGGGGCCGTGCGCGTCCTGTTCGCCGCGCTGGAGCAGCAGCCGGTCCAGGGCCCCGGCCACGGCCGCGGTCGCCAGGGCGGCCACGGCGAGCGCCCCGGCGAAACCCAGGTCGTCGTGGAGGACCGCGGTGAGGTAGCCGCCGAGCAGGAGCAGGGAGCCGTGGGCGAAGTTCAGTACGCCGGACGCCTTGAAGATGACGACGAAGCCGAGGGCGACCAGCGCGTACACGCTGCCGAGGGCCAGGCCGTCGAGGAGGTTGTCGAGGACGCCGGTCATGCCACGTCCTTTCGTGGGGTCTCGGTGCCGAGGTAGGCGCGGAGCACCTCGGGGTCCTGGCGGACCTCGTCGGGGGTGCCGTGGGCGATGGGCCGGCCGAAGTCGAGGACGGTGACCTCGTCGGCGAGTCGCATGACGAGGCCCATGTCGTGCTCCACCAGCAGCACCGACAGGCCGAGCCGGGCGCGGACGTCCCGGACGACCTCGGCCGTGCGGGCCCGTTCGGCCGCGTTCATGCCGGCCACCGGTTCGTCCAGGAGCAGTACGGCGGGTTCCAGGCACAGGGCGCGGGCGAGCTCCACGCGTTTGCGGTCGCCGTACGACAGCAGGCTGACCGGCCTGTCGAAGTGCCGCTCCAAGCCGACGAGTTCGGCGATCTCCCGGGCCCGGACCAGGTGGTTCCGCTGTTCCCGTACGGCCCCCGGCAGCCGCAGCGCGCTCGCGGCGAAGCCGGCCCGGGACAGGGCGTGCCGGCCGAGCATCAGGTTGTCGGCGACCGTACCGCCGGTGGTGACGATGTTCTGGAAGGTCCGGGCCACGCCGAGGGCGGCGATCCGGTGCGGGGCGAGCCGGGTCAGCTCGTCGTCGCCGAGCCGCACCGTGCCGCCGGCCGGCCGGCACAGGCCCGACAGGACGTTGAAGCAGGTCGACTTGCCGGCTCCGTTGGGCCCGATCAGGGCGTGCACCGAGCCCGGCGCGACGGTGAAGGACACCGCGTCGAGCGCGGTGAGGCCGGCGAAACGCACGGTGACGTCCTGGACCCGCAGCACGGGCGGCGGGCCGGTACGGCCGGTCCGGGGGTGACCGGCGCGGAGGCGCGGGCTGTTCACGCGGCCCCCTGTCCGGGGAGGGGCGGGTGGTCGGCGGGGGTGTTTCCCGCCTCCCCGGTCTCGCCTGTCTCCTCGCCGAGGTAGAGGCGGCGGACCGCGTCCGTGCGGGCGAGTTCGTCCGCGGGCCCGGACAGCCTGACCTCGCCGACCTCCAGGACGTAGGCGTGGTCGGCGAGGGAGAGCGCCATGCCGGCGTTCTGTTCCACCAGCAGGACGGCGGTGCCCTGGGCGTTGATCTCGCGGATCACCTCGGCGATCCGGTACACCATCTGCGGGGCGAGGCCGAGCGACGGCTCGTCGAGCAGCAGCAGGCGCGGCGCCGCCATCAGGGCCCGGCCGATGGCCAGCATCTGCTGTTCGCCGCCCGACAGCAGGCCGGCCGCCTGCCGGGTGCGTTCGGCGAGCCGGGGGAACAGGGTGAACACCCGGTCCCGGGACTCGCGGACCAGTGCGGGGCCGCGCCGGCCGAGACCTAGTCCGCCACTGCGCAGGTTCTCCTCGACCGTGAGCCCGGCGAACACGCGCCTGCCCTCGGGGACCTGGACGACTCCGGCCCGTACGGCGGCGACCGGATCCCGGCCGTCGAGCACCGTGTCGCCGTAGCGGACCCGGCCGGCCGTGACACTGCCACGGTGCAGGCGCAGCGTGCCGGAGACCGCCCGCAGGAGGGTCGTCTTGCCGGCGCCGTTCGCGCCGAGCAGGGTGACGACACCCCCGTGCGGGACGGTCAGGGACACCGACCGGAGGGCGGACAGGGCACGGCCGTAGGTCACGTCGAGACCCTCGACGTGCAGGGCGGACTCGTCGTCCGGTGGTCTTGCGGGCATCGCGGCTCCTCGGGGCCGTGCCGGCGGGCTCGGCGCGTCGGGGGAAGGGACGCTCACGACAACACGGACGCCGGGCACCGGTACAGGTCCCACGGCGGGCTCGCTGCGCCGTCCCAACCCGGACCCGGCGGGTCTGTGCGGCCGCCCAAGGGGCTGGTGAGGGCGGGCGGACGGGCCCCGCCACCGCGGCGGTCGGGCGGAGGGCGCGCCGGGCAGCGGCCGCCCGACGGCCCGGGCCGCGTGGACGGGAGCGGACCCGTCGCACGACGGCAGAGGTGGGCGGTGTCGAAGAGGGGGAGGTGGCCGGGGTCAGTGGGGCAGCAGGCGGTGGGCTGTCAGGGCGAGGCTGATCTCCACGACGTCCGAAGGGCGGGCCAGCGAGCGCCCGGTCAGCTGCTCGCAGCGGCGCAGCCGGTTCAGGACCGTGTTGCGGTGGCAGTAGAGCCGTTCCCCGGCCCGCTGCGCCGATCCGTCGCAGGCCAGCCACATGGCCAGGGTGTCCAGCAACACCTCCCGGTCGGCGGGTTCCAGCGCCAGCAGCGGGCCGAGGACCCGGTCGGCGAGGGCACTGCCCAGTTCGGGGCGCGACACCACCAGGGCCGCGGGGAGGTGATCGGTGAGGACGACGGTGCCGCCGTCCCCGGGGCAGATGCTCAGGGCCGTGTCCGCGAGCCTGCGGGCCTCGCCGACCGCGGCCAGCCCCTCCACGACGCTGCCGACGCCGATCCGGGTGCCCGCAGCCAGGCCGGCCGGGCCGGGCTGCGGTCTGGGCGGGTCGCCGCCGCCCGCGAGGACGATCCCGTAGTCCACCTCGACGCCGGTGTGCCAGTGCACGCGTCCACCGTCCGCGACGACCGCGGCCCTGGCGCCCGCGCACCCCGCAGGGTGGCCGCCGGCGATCGCGACGACGACGTAGCGGCCCTGTTCGGGCAGGTCCAGCACCTCGGCCGCCTCGGGCAGGTCGGCGATGCGGCTGGTGCCGTCGAGCAGGGCGGCGGCCAGCAGCCGTACCCGGTTCTCGCGCCGCCAGGCCAGCTGCCGTTCGACCTGCCGGTAGGCGTCCGCGACGAGGGTGCAGTGCTCGTCGACGAAGTTCCACACGTCGGCGGCCACATGGACGAGGAGGCGTACGTCCTCGGGAGCCGTCCGGGAGATCTCCTCGACCAGCCCCTGCCACACCAGCGAGCCGCCCAGCCGGAAGGCGTGCAGCAGGGCGTCCAGCGGCAGCCCCTGTTCGGCGCGTGTGGCGCCGATCTTCCACGAGCAGCGGCGGGCGGCGTCCCGCGCGCCACGCGGGTCGAGCAGCGAGGTCACGCTGTACCGCAGCGACCGGTGCACCTCCTGCCAGGTGCCGGCGGTGTCGTTCTCCACCGCCGCGCGGTAGGCGGGTTCCTGTTCCTGGAGGACGGCCAGCAGCCGGTCGGTGAGCTCCGGCAGGTCCTGGAGGAGCACGCGGGCCGCCCGGTGCAGCACCCGCAGGGCGTCCGCGTCGATCAGCGACCGCACGCGCCGTGTCCGCGGCTGCGGCACGGGCGCCGGTCCGAGGCGGATCGCTGTTCGTGACCGTACGGCGGGATGCATCGCGGTCCTCCCAAGCTCGGCTTCGCGGTGGTGCCCCGGCGCGGGCCGTGTACGGCGCCCGGTCGGCCGCGTGTGCCCGCGCGGTGCCCGCCACCTGAGTCGTCCTGCCCCGAAGGATGACATACCGTCCGGTCGGTCCCTAGGGTTGTGCAGCGGTCTTTTCGGCCTGCTCGACCATGCGGGCCAGTTCCATCCGGGACCTGACCCCGAGCACGGCGAAGATGTTCCGCAGGTGGTAGTCGACCGTGCGGGTGCTCACGGCCAGGCTCAGGGCCACCTCCCGGTTGGTGGCGCCCTGGGCGACGTACCGCGCGATCCGCTGTTGCTGCGGGGTCAGCCGGCGCAGCGAGCCCGCGTCCGTCGCGCGCGGAGCGGTGCCGTTCGCCCGGAGCTCGGCCCGTGCCTGCTCCGCCCACACGGCCGCCCCGCACCGTTCGAAGCCGACGAGTGCGGCCCCGAGGTGGCCACGGGCCTCGCGCAGCCGGCGGCGGCGCCGCAGCCACCTGCCGTACAGCAGGGCGGTCCGGGCCCGTTCGAAGTTGCCGCCCGCCACCTCGTGCAGCGCCAGCGCCCGCGCGTACAGGGCGCCGGCCCGGTCCGGCTCGGCCAGCAGGGCCGCGCAGCGGGCGAGTTGGGCGGGGGCCCGCGGGTCGGCGCCGCACTCCGCCCACGCCGCGAAGTCCGCCACGACCGTCAGGGCGTCGCCGGGCCGGCCGGCGAGCACCGCGGCCTCCACGAAGCAGGGCGCCGCGAGCATCCAGACCGCGAAGTGACCGCGGCCGGGGCCGGGGCGCACCTCGGGCCCGAGCCGGTCGGCGGCGTCGACGGGACGGCCGCGGCCCAGGTCGAAGCGGGCCGCCGCCCACACGGCCAGGGTGGCCGCCTGGGCCAGCCCGTGCCGCCGGGCGGTGGCCAGCGCGGCCGTCACCTGCTCCGCGACGACGTCCGTGCGTCCCTCGATCGACGCCGCCAGCGCCAGCACCGCGTGGTGATGCGCCGCCGTGTTCCGCTGCCCGGTGGCGTACGCGGCACGCAGTCCCTCCTCTGCGTGCGTGCGGGCCTGCGCGTGCCGGCCGGCCCGCAGCTCCGCGTAGGCCAGGTACTCCAGGGCCTGCGGTACCAGGACGGCCGATCCCCTGGCGCGGGCCGCCGCGAGCGCGTGTGCCCCAAACCGGCGGGCGGCGCCGATCCGCCCGAGCACCAGCGCCGCGGACGCCGACCGGAGCAGCCGCTCGGGGTCGTCCTCGCCGCCGGCGCGGCTCACGACCCGTCCGAGTGGGCCGGCCGCCCGGGCCGACTGTCCTTCCAGCACGGCCCGCATACCGAGGCGGTAGTCCCGTACGGCGTCGGGTTCGGCCCGCGCGGGACTGCCGGCGGCGTTCTCACTCACGCCCGCGGCCCCCGCCGGGGGCGTCCCGGGGATGCCGCCCGACGCGTCCGCGGCGGGAACGGTTACGGCCGGAAGGGCCACCGGGGCGGCCCCCGGGCCGGCCGGGGTGGCCGACCCGCTCCGCTCCCCCGGGCCGCGCGCGCCGCCCTCGCCCAGCGCGGTGAGGCACGCCTCGCGGTCGCCCGCCGACCAGGCCGCGTCGCCGGCCGCGAGCCTGGCGAGGGCGGCCAGGCGGTGGGTGTCGGCATCGGTGCCGGTGTCGAGGAGGTGCGCGGCGAGCAGGAGGGAGGCGTGGGCGTCGGCGACCGGGCCGTCGCGCAACTCCGCCCGGCCCCGCACCAGTTCGGCGCGGCCGTGCACCGCGGCCGGAGCGGCACAGGTGCGGGCCGCCGCGAGCAGCCGCAGCGCCCGGTGCGGGCGCCCCGCGAGCAGCGCCTGTTCGGCCGCGGCCGTGTACCGCTCGGCCCGGGCCGCGCCGTCCGCCGTCAGCTCCGCGGCACGGGCGAAGGCCGCCGAGCGCAGCCGGTGCGGGGCCGCGGCCCTCTCGTCGGCCGCCGCGGCCGCCAGTTCGGCCGCCGGCCGGGCGGCGGGGCCCGACAGGGACCAGGCCCGGTGCAGCAGCGCGGGCAGTTCCTCCCCCCGTGCCCGCAGCAGGTGCGCGAGCGCGCGGTGCGCGCGCCGCCGCCGGTCCGGGGCCGCCCCCGCGTACACGGCCCTGCGAAGAAGCCGGCTGGTGAAGCGGAGCCGTCCGCCGTCGAGGCTCAGCCCGTGGCACAGCGACCCGGAGCCGGCGCCGGGCACGGCGCCTGCTGTCATCAACCCGGCTGCCCGCAGGACGAGTTCCGCGTCGATGTCCGTGTCCTCCGTGTCCCGGAGCGCCGCGGCCGCCGTCAGCGGCACGTCGTCCCGGGCGGGCGCGAGCGCGCCGAGGGGCTCGCCCAGCACGCTCGCCAGCGTGTCGGCGTCGGCCGGCGGGGACGGCAGCGCCCGCCCGCCGCGCAGTTGTGCGGACGACAGCCCGCGTACGAGGGCCTGGAGCAGCGCCGGATTGCCCTCGGCCTCCTCCACCAGGGCGTCCCGGACGCCCGGGGCGATGGTGTCGCCCGTGGCCTGGTCCAGCAGGGCGGCGGCCCGGGACGGGCCGAGCGGCTCCAGTTCGGCCACCGGCAGACCGGTGAACTCGGCGTCCGGACGGCCGTGTCGGGCGACGGAGAGGATCAGGCCCACGCGTCCGGCCGTGTGGAGGCGGTCGGCCACGTGCCGCAGCACGGCGCGCGAGGAGGGGTCCCAGCGGTGCGCGTCGTCGACGCAGACCAGCAGGGGGGCTTCGGCGGCGGCCGTCCGCAGTGCCGCGAGCACGTCGTCCGCTCTCGCCCCGGACCCGGGCGGGTCGGCCGGCGGGTCTCCGGTGAGGACGGCCACCGCTCGGGCCAGCGCGCGTATCCCGTCGTACGGCCGGCCGTACCCGGGCCGCTCGCACCTGGTCCGCAGCACGGGCCCGGCCGTGCAGCGACGCGCGGTCTCGTCGAGCAGTGCCGTTCGGCCGAGGCCCGGTTCGCCGGTGAGCACGAGGACCGCGCTGCCGGTCCTCATCCGGTCCAGCAGTTCGGTCACGGCCCGTCGTGGCGTGTCGTCGCCGGGCGTCCGGGATGTCGCCTGCGGTTCGGTCCTGTGGGGGGTCATTCCGCGACGTTACGCGCGCGTAACGCGACCCGGAAGCCGTGCGTCCGCGGGGCCGGGGTGACCGACCGGCATGCCACCAGCGTCTTCGCCGGCCCGGCGGCGGTACGGCTTGTGCCGCCGCCCAGTCCGGGCGGCCCCGGGCCGTGCGCCGGCACAACGCGGACGGCGGTCGCGCACCCGCGCGACCGCCTCGCTGGGTGCCGGCGCCTGTCGGGCCGGTGGGGTCAGGACGTGTGCGGGCAGTTGCCCCGGTACTCGTCGATCGTCAGGCTCGGCCGCGGCAACGGGCACAGGAACTGCTCGTAGCGGGTGTCGTTGTCGATGAACCGCTTGAGCCAGGACACGCTGTACTTCGCGATCGTCGTGTTCGAGGAGTTGGGGGTGAAGTGGGTGGCGTTGTTCAGCTCCAGGTAGGCACGGTCGAGGGAGCTGGGCAGGCTGGTGTAGAAGGGCTCGGCGTGGCCGGCGACGGGGGCGATCGTGTCGCCGTCGGCGCCGAAGATGAGCGTGGGGGTGCTGACCTCGGGCCAGGTCTTGTCCGTGTTCCACGGGGTCAGGGGAATCGCGGCCTGGAGGGAGGGACGCGACTTCGCGGCCTCCAGGGTGCCGCCGCCGCCCATCGAGTGCCCCATGACGCCGAGCCGGCTGCCGTCGACGCGGCCGCGCACCGAGCTGCGGTCGGTGAGGTAGTCCAGGGCGGCCAGAAGCTGACGGCCGCGTGAGTCCGGTTGGTCGAGCGTGGTGAGGGTGTCGATGGTGAAGACGACGAAGCCCTGGGACGCCAGGCGCGGGCCCAGCCAGGAGATGGACGACTGGGTGCCGGTGTAGCCGGGTGCGACGGCGACGGCGCCGAAGGTTCCGTCGCTCGTGCTGGTCGGGTAGTAGACGGTCCCTCCGCCGAACCCGGTGACGGCGGCGGAGGAGACGGCCGTCTGGGACACGGCGTAGGGGCCGCGCTGTGCCTCGATGCTCGCGGTGGTGGGGGCCGGGCCGCGCTCGTACGGGTTGTCCGCCGCGTGGGCGCCGGGGCTCACGAGGGTGCCGAGGCCGGCGGCCGCGGCGAGCGCTGTCACCAGGGCCGCGAGACGGCCCGGACGGCCTCGGCGGGGTGTGGCCGGCGAGGGGCCGGTGGGACGCACGGTGCTGGAGTGCCGGGGGGCAACGCCGGGGTGTGGGGGTCGCACGACGAGTCGTCCTCTCTGTCGTGGCTGAGCGGCCCGGCCGGGAGCAGTGCACGGGGGCGCGGTACACATCCGTGAACTCGGCCGGGAGCCGCCGCCGTTGGGCTGGCGGTGCCACTGTGGGCGCCCGGGCGCCCTCATGGGACCGGCAATCTCACCGGTCTCCGGCGCGGGCCGGGTGCGTGGGCCGGCGGACGCGCGTGTGTCAGCGAGCCGTGACCTGTTCTTCACGCACCCCTCACCCATGAACTGCCGCCGCCGGAGCACCCGGGAACCCCCGGACCGGTCGAGAGGTGTGTCGTGGTCGTCGTCGCCGTTCTCCTGCTCCCCCTGCTCGCCGCGCTGCTGATGGTCACGGACCGTCTGGAGGACCGCCTCCTCGCCCCCGGGTCCGAGCGGCGCAGGCACGCCGTCCACAAGCGGCATCTGCGCCTGATCCGGGGCGGCCGCGCCGACGCGGCACCCGGACCGGAGCAGCAGGACGATGACAAGGCAGGCGACGCGTCCGCGGACCACGGCGTCCGGCGGCACCGGGCGGCCTGAGCCGCGGCGACGTACGACCGCGGGCCCCCGCCACCGGCGCAGGGGCCTGGTCCGCTTGCCGTGCCCGGGGTGACCGCGAACCGGGCGCGTGTGAAACGCTGCGGGGCGGACGGCCCTGACGGTGACGGCCGCCCACGGACTCGGCGGCGGGGAAGGCGGCGGCATGCGCATCGGACTGCTCGGCACCGGGCCCTGGGCCCGGATGGCTCACGCACCCGCTCTGAGCGAGCACCCGGAGGTGGACTTCGCCGGTGTGTGGGGCCGCCGCCCGGAGGCCGCCGGGGAACTGGCCGAACGGCACGGCACCCGCTCCTACGACGAGGCCGACGCCCTGTTCGCCGACGTCGACGCCGTCGCCGTCGCCCTGCCCCCGGCGGTCCAGGCCGGTCTCGCGGCCCGCGCCGCGCGGGCCGGCTGCCATCTGCTGCTCGACAAGCCCCTCGCCCCGACCGTCGCGCAGGCGCGGCCCGTGGTCGAGGCGGTGCGGCGGAGCGGGGTGGCGTCGGTGGTGTTCTTCACCACCCGTTTCCAGCCGGAGGCCGAGGCGTGGATCGCCGAACAGGCGGCCCGTCCGGGCTGGTTCACCGCCCGGGCGCAGTGGCTGGGTTCGGTGTTCGCCGGCGACAGCCCCTTCGCGGACTCACCCTGGCGGCAGGAGTGCGGGGCGCTGTGGGACGTGGGTCCGCACGCGCTGTCGGTGCTCCTGCCGGTGCTGGGTGACGTGCGACGGGTGGCGGCCGCCGCGCGGGGCCCGCGGGACACCGTCCATCTCGTCCTCGATCACGACGGTGGCGCGTACAGCACGCTCACCCTCAGTCTGACGGCTCCGCCGGCTGCGGCCGGCGTCGCCGTCGAGCTGCGCGGTGAGGCCGGGGTGACCCTGCTCCCGGAGCGTGCGCAGGGCGCCGTACCGGCCCTGATGCGGGCCGTGGACGCACTGAGTGCGGCCGCCCGTGGAGGACGGCCGCACTCGTGTGACGCCGCGTTCGGTATGCGCGTCACGGAGATCCTCGCCTGCGCGGATCTCGCCCTGAACGGCGAGGCCGGCTGAGGCGGGTGCCTCAGGCGTGGCGGTGGGAACGACGGTTCCCGGTGACGACCCGGTAGAGCACGAGCAGGATCAGCGAACCGACGATCGCGGCGATCCAGGTCGACAGGTCGAAGAAACCGTCGATGGAGTCGACTCCGAAGATCACCTTGCCCAGCCAGCCTCCGAGGAGGCCGCCGACGATACCGATCAGCATGGTGACGATGATTCCGCCCGGGTCCTTGCCGGGCAGCAGCAGCTTGGCGATGGCACCGGCCAGCAGGCCGATCAGAATCCAGGCGATGATGCCCACGTCTCCTCCTCGAACATCTGGAATTGCGTTCACAAGCCGAATGCGCCGAGACGGCGAAGATAAACCTCAAATAAGAGAAGCGGCGGGTCAGAGGCGGGGCGGTCCCGTGCTTCGGGCCGCCGCCGTTCGTCTCGGACGGCCCGCGCCGCGCCGGTCCCGGGGCCCGGCGCGCACCGGCCCGGCGGCCCCCGCGGGTGGGCCCGGTGCCGCGACGGGCGACGTTCGTCCCGTCGCGGCCCCGGCGGCCGCCCTATACGGCGCCGGACGGCCGGAAGTTGACGCGTTCCCTCACCACCGGGTAGCCGGCCCGGGCGAACTGGGTGGCCATCGGGATGTTGCCCCGGTCGGTGGCGCCGGCGACGAACTCCGCGCCGTGCTCCACGAGGAAGTGGGTGCACTCCGCGAGGAGGTCATAGGCGTAGCCGTGTCCCCGCTGGTGCGGCAGCACCCCGATGAAGGCGACGCAGGGCCCCGAGGGATTGTGCGCGGGGATGTGGATGCCGACCGGGTCTCCGGCCGGGGTGCGCGCGACCTGCCACCACTCCCGTGGCGAGGGGCACCAGTTGAAGAAGTCGAGCTCCTCCCGGGCGGCCTGTTCGACCCCGCCCTGCTCGATCGCGGCGAGCGCGTGGGCGTCCAGTGTGGCGGAGTGGATGCGGCGCAGCGCGTCGAGGAACACCGCGTCGTCCGGCTCCGGGGCGAAGACCAGGCGTCCGGGCCGTTCGGGCAGGCCGCACCCGGGAGTCCACCGGTAGAGGTGGCGTTCCACGAGGAGTCGGTGCCCGGCGGCCCGCAGGGCGGCGAAGCGGGTGTCCGCGGCGGCACGCAGGGACAGGTCCTCGCGCCAGCCGGCCGGCAGGTTCATCTCGACCTCCACCTGCCAGGGCGCGGAGCGCAGAAGTTCGGCGCCCGCCTCCTGCTCCCCCTCCGCCACGTCGAACCAGTTGAGCACGAGCGGTTCGGTGTCGTCGGGGCCGCCCCACCAGGCGCCGCGCGCGACGACGCGGCCGTCGCGCAGCGCGACCCGCTTCCAGTCGGGGCGGTGCCGGGTGGTGCGGTGCGCCGTACGGGCGTCCAGCGGGTCGGGCAGGGTGTCGAAGAGTGAGACGTCGCTCGCGTCGAGCGCGCGGATGACCAGATCGGTCACGGGTTCCTCCGGGATGCGTACTGCGGGGGCGCTCCCGGTCAGGTGATCGTGCACGCCGGGTCGACGGGAGGGGAGCGCGGGAACGAGGGGAACGGCACGGCACTCGCCTCCTTCCGTCGGTCTGGGGCGTGGCCTCACACCCTAGGGTCGCCTGCCGGACCGCGTCCACCGCTTGACGAACGCGTACGGCGACCGATCAACGAGCGGGCACGGCAACGCTGTTGACGATGACGTCAACGGGCGGGAGGTGCCGCGCCGTCGGCGAAGGCACCGTCGCCCCCGAAGGCCAGCGCGGCGAAGCGCTCACCGATCCGGCGGTGGGCGGCGGCGTCCGGGTGGAGCTGGTCGGGCAGCGGCAGTTCGGCGAACTCCCGCTCGCCGTACAGCTCGCGCCCGTCGAGGTGGTGCAGGTGGGGGTCCTCGGCCGCCCGCTGCCGGACGATCCGGGACAGCTCCTCCCGGATGACACCCAGGGTGAGTTTCCCGCTCGCCTTCTCCGCCGGGTCGCCCATGGCCACGAACTTCAGCTGTCCGTCGCCGAGGCCGGTGAGGTCCGGGGCGCTCGGGCCGGGTGTGTCCTCGTGGATAGGGCACAGGATCGGTGAGACGACCAACAGGGGTGTGTCGGGGTGGCCTTCGCGGATGGTGTCGAGGAACCCGTGGACGGCGGGGCCGAAGGCGCGCAGGCGCATCACGTCGGCGTTGACCAGGTTGATGCCGATCTTGACGCTGATCAGGTCCGCGGGGGTGTCCCGCAGGGCGCGGGCGGTGAACGGGTCGAGCAGGGCGCTGCCGCCGAGGCCCAGGTTGATCAGGTCCACGCCGCCGAGGGAGGCGGCGAGCGCGGGCCAGGTCGCGGTGGGGCCCACCGCGTCGGAGCCGTGGCTGATCGAGCTGCCGTGGTGCAGCCACACCCGGCGGCCTGACTCCGGCGCGGGTTCGACAGGGGCGTCGGTGCGCAGGGCGACGAGTTCGGTGGTCTCGTTGTGCGGGAGCCAGATCTCGATGTCCTTGACGCCCTCCGGCAGGCCGGTGAAGCGGAGGGTGCCGGGCGGGCCCGGCCTGCGCTCCGTGGCCCCGGTCCTCATGTCGACGGTCAGGGTGTGGCCGCCCGTCACCGCGGCCCGGCCGGCCAGGCGGCCGTCGACGAGCAGGTCGTACTGGCCGTCGGGACGGGGCGGGGCACCGGCGTAGACCCGTTTGGTGGGGATGGTGTCCAGTTCGAGGGCGGTGGCCCGGGTGCGGAAGACCAGCCGTACGCCGGAGGGCTGGGACTCGGCCGTGGCGAGCTGCGCGTCGGCGCACTGGGCGCGGGCCCGGGCGGGCAGCCGGTGCGGGAGTATGCCGTGCTCGGTGTGCTCCACGTCGAGCGCTCCGCGCAGGAGGTCGGCGGTGAGGGGCGTGGTGATCCAGTCGTCCTTGGTGTGCATGGCCTCAACCTGTCGATCGGAGTGTTTCGGGGCCGGGTCCGCTCCGGCCGGCCGCTGCGGGCCGCGGGCCGCACGGGCCGTCGTGGAGGCGGACCACGGCCGGTACGGGGCCGGTCAGGCCGCGGGCGGCCAGGTGCGCAGGAGGGCGTCGAGCGCGTCGAGGATTCTCGACCAGCTCTCCTGCGAGTCGGGCGCGCTGTGGCTGAACCCGCCGCCGAGTTCCAGGCTGACGTAGCCGTGGAAGACGCTGCCCAGCAGCCGGACGGCGTGCGTCTGGTCGGGCTCGGTCAGGTCGTAGCCGCGCAGGATCGCCCGCGCCATCTGCGCGTGTCTGCCGCCGGCGCCGGCCGCGGCCGCGGCGGGGTCGAGCCGCAGCCGGGTCGCGGCGTAGCGGCCCGGGTGGTCGCGGGCGTAGTCGCGGTAGACGTTGCCGAGGGCGGCCAGGGCGTCCTTGCCGGCCCGGCCGGCCAGCGCGGCGGCGCCCCGGTCGGCGAGTTCCTCCAGGGCGAGCAGGGCGATCCGCGTCCTGAGGTCCTGGGAGTTCCTGACGTGCGAGTAGAGACTCGCCACCTTGACGTCGAACCGCCGGGCGAGTGCCGAGATGGCCACCTGGTCGAAGCCGACCTCGTCGGCCAGCTCCGCGCCCGCCCGGACCAGGCGTTCCGTGGTCAGCCCCACGCGTGCCATCGTCGTCCTCCCTGTCGGCGGTCTCGATTATGCGCTTGCCTAAAGGTGTTAGGCAAACACGATAGTGACTTAGGCAGCTCCCCGCGTGCGGCCACCGGTCGGCCGTAGCAGCGTGGAGGGGTGAGCAGAGAGCGCGGCGGAGCGGCGGTGCGCGACCGCGACCGGCAGAGCTGGCTGCGCGGCGCGCCGCCGCCGGTGTGGATCCGGGCGCTGCCCGTCGCCCTCCTGCTGGGCGTGTGCACCGCCACGCTGGCCTGGGGACACCGGCTCGACATCGGGTTCCTGCTGGGTTCGATCCCGCCGCTGGCCGTCCTGTCGTACGGGGTCGCCGGAACCGCCGTGCTGGGCGGCCTGGTCGTGGCCGTGCTGACCGTTCCCCTCTTCCACCTGAACGATCCCGGCGACACCGACCTGCTCACCGTCTGTTTCGTCGCGGCCCTGAGCGTCGGGGTCTCCTTCGTCCGCAGCCGCCGGGACGCCCAGCTGGTCACCGAACGCGCGGTCGCGGAGGCCGCGCAGCGAGCCGTCCTGCCGCCCCTTCCCGACCGGGTGGGGGCGGTGCGCTGTGCGGGCCTGTACCGGGCGGCGCAACGCGGGACGCTGGTCGGCGGCGACTTCTTCGAGGTGCGCGAAGGCCCGCACGGCGTACGGGTGGTCATGGGCGACGTGCGGGGCCACGGTCTGGCCGCCGTCGCGACGGTCGCCGCACTGCTGGGGGCGTTCCGGGAGGCGGTGCTCGACCAGCCGGACCCCGAGTCGGTGGCCGAGCGCCTCGACCGCAGGCTCGTGGTGGACTCCGCGGACGCACGGCACTCCGAACTGTTCGCCACCGCCGTGCTGCTCGACTTCTCCCCCGACGCCGACACGGTACGGATCGTCTCCTGCGGGCACCCGGCGCCGGTCCTGCTGCGCCGGGGCACGGCCGTGACGCTGGAGGTCCCGCCGTGCGTCCCGCTGGGCCTCGGCCTGTCCGACGTCCGGCCGGCCACCGGACGCACCGTGCGGCTGCGCCCCGGGGACCGCCTCTTCCTGGCGTCGGACGGCGTCGGGGAGGCCCGGGACGGCAACGGCGTGTTCTACCCCCTCACCGAGCGGCTCGCCCGTCTCGCCGGCGAGGTCGGCGCGGGCGGCGGGGGCGGCGGGGGCGGCGAGGGCGACGGGGGCGGCGAGGTCGACGGGGGCGACGGGGGCGGCGACGGTCCGGACGGGCTCGCCGAGCGGGTGTGGACGGACCTGGTCCGCTACAGCGCGGCCCTGGACGACGACGTCACGATGCTCGTCCTGAGGCCCGCGGTTCGGCTGCGTCACTGACGCCCGCCGGCTCCGCGCTCTCGCCCTCCGCGTCGATGTGCGGCAGGACCCTGTCGAGCCAACGCGGTGTCCACCAGGCGCGCGGCCCGAGCAGGGTCATCACCGCCGGCACCATCAGCAGGCGGACGACGGTGGCGTCGATGAGGACACTCACGGCGAGCCCCAGCCCCATCATCTTGATCACGATGTTGTCGCTCACGATGAAGGCGGCGAAGACACTCACCATGATCAGTGCCGCGCAGGTGATGACCCGGGCGGTGATCTCCAGGGCGTGGGCGACCGACGCCTTGGCGTCGCCGGTGCGCGTCCACGCCTCGTGCACGCGGGAGAGCAGGAAGATCTCGTAGTCCATGCTCAGCCCGAAGATGATCGCGAACATCATCATCGGGACGTAGCTCTCGATGGGCACCTTGCCGTTGACGCCGAGCGCGGGACCGCCCCAGCCCCACTGGAAGACGGCCACGACCACGCCGTAGGACGCGGCGATCGACAGCACGTTGAGCACGGCGGCCTTGACGGCGACGAGCAGCCCGCGGAAGACGGCGAGGATGATCAGGAAGGCCAGGGCGACGACCACACCGATGATCAGCGGCAGCCGGCTCGCGACGATGTCCCGGAAGTCGACCTGCGCGGCCGTGGTCCCGGTGACATAGCCCTTGGCACCCGTACCGGCGACCGCGGCGGGCAGCGTGTCGTCGACCAGCCGGTTCGTCAGGTCCGTGGTGGCGGCGCTCTGCGGGGACCGCTTGGAGTAGACGGTGGAGATCAGCAGGTCCCCGTCCTGGGTCGGCGTCAGCGGGGTGACCTTCGCGGCGCCCGCCACCGCGTCGAGCGTCTTCTGGGCCTGGGAGGAGAGCGTGGAGCGCTGCGAGGAGGACGCCGAGGTCTGGTCGATGACGACGGTGAGCGGGCCGTTGGAGCCGGGTCCGAAGGCGTTGGTCATCAGGTCGTAGGCCCGCCGGTCGGTGAAGGACGTGGGATCGGCGCCGTCACCGATGTGGCCGAGCTGGATGGAGAAGACGGGGATGGCGAGGATCACGACGGTCGTCACGCCCGCGGCCAGGTAGCGCCACGGCCGCCGCTCGACCCGCTGGGCGTAGCGGTGCCAGGTCCCGTGGGCCGGCTCGCCCTCGGCGGCGTCCGTCTCGGCGACGGGCCGGCGCACCCGGAAGCGGTCGATCCGGCGGCCGATGAGACCCAGCAGGGCGGGTACGAGGGTCAGCGCGCCCAGCACGGCGGAGACGACGGTGACCGCGGCGGCGAGACCGAGCTTGCCGATGAAGGACACACCGGAGGCGTACAGGCCGGCCAGGGCGATGATCACCGTGCAGCCGGAGACGAGCACCGCGCGGCCGCTGGTGGCGGTGGCCTGGCCCGCCGAGCGCACCGGATCCCTGCCGTTCATGAGGTTCTGCCGGTGACGGGTGATCAGGAACAGCGCGTAGTCGATGCCGACGCCGAGTCCGATCATCGTGGCCAGGGTCGGCGAGACGGTGGCGAAGGTGAACGCGGCGGCGAGCAGCCCGAGCCCGGCGAGTCCGCAGATGACGCTGATCAGGGCGGTCACCAGGGGCAGGCCGGCGGCGATGACGCTGCCGAAGCCGATCAGCAGGACGACGATCGCCACGGCGAAGCCGATGAGTTCGCTGACCCGGTCGTCGGCGGCGGGCCGCGCCAGTTCGCCGAGGGGTCCGCCGTACTCGACGTCGGCGCCCGCCGAGCGGAGTGGCTTCACGGAGTCGTCCACACCGTGCAGGTAGCCGTCGCCCAGGGTCGAGGGCTGCACGTCGAAACGGACCGTGATGTAGGCGGTCTTGCCGTCGGTGGACAGCGGTCCCACGTTCGGCGAGGACTGCGAGGACTGGGATGAAGACGAAGAAGACGACGAAGACGAAGACGCTGCCGTCAGCGGGTTCTGGGCCGACAGGACGTGCGGCAGCTTCTGCAGGTCCGTGACCGTGGTGGACATCTGCGAGCTCAGCGAGGTGAGCTGTTTCTGTCCGTCGTGCAGGACGATCTGGCTGCTGTAGCCGCCGGCGGCCGGGTCGTGCTGCTTGAGGATGTCCAGGCCCTGCTGGGACTGCACGCCGGGCAGGGAGAAGTTGTCGGAATAGGTGCCGCCGAAGGCGCGGTTGACGACCTGCAGCGCGACCAGCGCGACCAGCCAGGCCACGATGACGATCACGAAGTGCCGGGCGCACCACTCGCCCAGTCGTCGCAGTCCCCCCGGAGTCTCGTTCCCCCCGCCCCCTGTGCCGCCGCGGGTGGGTGACATGGCCCTCGTTTTCCCTGTCGGCCGAGTCGCTCGATATCCCCATTAGACGCCCGCCGGGTCGTCCGGGCATCCCGGCGCGGAGCCGGGGCCAGGGGAGGGTTACGCCCCGCCCGGGGACGGCACTCCGGCCCTGCGCGGCACCGGCCGTCCCGCCCGCGGGACGTCTCGGGATGCACGCCGCGCTCGGGCGTTGAATGGTGATAGCGGACCCGATGACCGCACCGGGCCCGAAGACCGACCCGGATCCGAGGAGCAGACCATGCCGACGTCACAGCCCGAAGAGTCCGGGCCGCCCGAGGACCGTGCCACCCCGGACGCCCTGCTCCACACCCGTACCGGCACCGATGTGTCACCGGAGGACCTGGTGCTCGCCTCCGGCAAGGACCTCACCCCGGAGAGCCTGGAATGGGCCAGGCGCAAGCTGGAGGCGGAGGGGCCCGCCGCCCTCGACAAGATCCTGCCCTGACCGACCCGTCCGCGCGGCCTCCGGCGCCCCCGTCACGGTGCGGGGGTCGCGCGGTCCGGTCAGCCGCGCTCAGTCCCCGTCCCCGGGTTCCAGGCAGACGACCGGGACCTGTTGGACCAGGTTGTTGGCGAACCCGCCCCGGTTCCAGGGCTGTCGCAGCGGCTGGCGGTGTCCCTCCGCGTCGGTGGCCCGCGCGGAGAGCACGTGCTCCCCGGGCCGCGCCGTCCACGCGAACCGCCAGCGCCGCCAGGCCCACCGGTGTCCGCCGTCCGGCTCCAGTCGGGCCTCGTGCCAGGTGCGGCCCGCGTCCGTGCTGACCTCGGCCCGCACCACCGGTGCCGCGCCCGACCAGGCCCGTCCCTCCAGCGTCACCGGACCCGGCCGTACGACCCTCGTCCGGGACATGAAGTCCGGGAAGCCCGGCGGGACGAGCAGGGCGCGCGGCGCGATCCGCGTGACCGGCTCGCCCTCCTCCCCGGGGTGCTGCCGCAGCCGGTAGGCGACGGTCTGCTGGAAGCCGGTGAAGGGGGCGTCCGTGACGGTCACCGTGCGCAGCCACTTCACGTGCGCCATGCCGTACCAGCCGGGGACCACCAGGCGCAGCGGGCTGCCGTGCTGCGGTGGCAGCGGGGCACCGTTCATCTCGTCGGCCACCAGCACCTCGGGCTCGGTGCCCGTGGCCACCCGGACGGGCAGGGAGCGCTGGTAGTCCTGTTCGACGCCGCGCTCCACCCCGTGGTCGGCGCCGGTGAACACCACGTCGACCGCGTCCGGTTCCAGGCCGGCCTCCGCGAGCAGCAGCCGCAGCGGAACGCCGGTCCACTCCGCGGTCCCGACGGCCTCCACCAGCCAGGGCTGGCTGACCGGGCGGGGGCTGAGCAGGGCCCGCCCGTTGCCGGCGCACTCCATCGTCACCCGCGTGGTGACCCGGGGGAACGCCCGCAGGCCGGCCGCGTCCAGGTGCAGCGGGCGGCGCACCCGGCCGTCGACGGTCAGCGGCCACGGCGAGCCCTCGGGGACGTACGGCATGTCGTAGTGCGTCAGGACGTAGTGCAGGCCGGGCGGGGTGAGGTCGTAGCGCAACGCCTCCAGCGGGAGGCCGTGGTTGCGGGCGGCGAGCGCCAGTTCGTCCCGGCCGATGCCCTCGTCGGGGGCGGCCAGCCGTGCGGGAGTGCTCGCGTCACCGAGTCGAGGACCCATGCCCCCAGTATCGCGCCGCGCCCCCTGTCCCGTCAGGGCACGGGCGACACGGAGGCGTCCCGGGGACGAGTGCGGGCGACAGGGAGCCTGCCCGGGGACGGGCACGGGCGACACCGAGCCGACCGGGGAGGGGCACGAGCGCACCGGGGTCTCTGGCGGGCGGGCACGGACGACACAGAGCCGGCCCGGGGCCCGGAAGCGGCCCGGGGACGGGCACGGGCGACACCGAGCCGGCCGGGGACGGGCACGGGCGGACCCGGGTCTCTCGCGGCGGGTGCGGGAGACCCCGGAGGGATCTCACGGACGTCCGTCCGGTGTGATCGGCGGCGCCGGAACGCAAGCCGTGGCCGGTGGTTGCCGGTTCACTCTTCCGGAGTGGGCCCCACGGCTGACAGACTCCTGCAGTGCCCGACTTCGACATGCTCGTCCTCGGATCCGGTCCGGGTGGCCAGAAGGCCGCCATCGCCGCGGCCAAACTGGGTCGCCGGGTGGCCGTCATCGACCGCCCCGACATGGTCGGCGGGGTCTCCATCCACACCGGGACCATCCCCTCCAAGACCCTGCGGGAGGCGGTGCTCTATCTCACCGGCCTGACCCAGCGCGACCTCTACGGCCAGAGTTACCGGCTCAAGGAGGACATCACCGTCGCCGACCTGACCGCCCGCACCCAGCACGTGGTCGGCCGCGAGGTGGACGTCATCCGCAGCCAGCTCTCCCGCAACCACGTGTCCCTGTACGGCGGTACGGGACGCTTCGTCGACGACCACACCATCGCCCTGCGCGAGATCAGCGGCCAGGAACGGCAGTTGAGCGCCGAGCACATCGTCATCGCGACCGGCACCCGGCCGGCGCGGCCCGACAGCGTCGAGTTCGACGACCGCACGATCATGGACTCGGACAACGTCCTGGCCCTCGAACGGGTGCCGCGTTCCATGGTCATCGTCGGGGCCGGCGTGATCGGCATGGAGTACGCCTCCATGTTCGCCGCGCTCGGCAGCAAGGTCACCGTGGTGGAGAAGCGGGCCGGGATGCTCGACATGTGTGACGTCGAGGTCATCGAGTCGCTCAAGTACCACCTGCGGGACCTCGCCGTGACGTTCCGCTTCGGCGAGACGGTCGCCGCGGTCGAGCGGCACGCCCGCGGCACGCTCACCGTCCTGGCGAGCGGCAAGAAGATACCGGCCGACGCCGTGATGTACTCCGCCGGCCGGCAGGGCCTGACCGACGACCTCGACCTCGACAAGGCGGGCCTGTCCGCCGACCCGCGCGGCCGCATCACGGTCGACGAGCACTACCGCACGCAGGTGCCGCACATCTACGCCGTCGGCGACGTCATCGGGTTCCCGGCGCTGGCCGCGACCTCGATGGAGCAGGGGCGTTCGGCGGCGTACCACGCCTGCGGGGAGCCCGTCGGGCAGATGCACAACCTCCAGCCCATCGGCATCTACACCATCCCGGAGATCAGCTTCGTGGGCCGGACCGAGGACCAGCTCACCGACGACCGGGTGCCGTTCGAGGTGGGCATCTCCCGCTACCGCGAGCTGGCCCGCGGGCAGATCATCGGCGACTCGCACGGCATGCTGAAACTGCTGGTCTCCCCCGAGGACCGCACGCTGCTCGGCGTGCACTGCTTCGGCACCGGCGCGACCGAGCTCATCCACATCGGGCAGTCCGTGATGGGCTGTGGCGGCACGGTCGACTACCTGGTCGACGCGGTGTTCAACTACCCGACGCTGGCGGAGTCGTACAAGGTCGCGGCCCTGGACGCCACCAACAAGCTCCGCCAGATCGACCACATCGCGGACTGAGCGGACGGACGCGAACGGCGCCCGCCATCGCGGCTACGGGACCCGGCGGGCCCCGCGCTCACACCGGTCACCGCCCGGCCCGCCGCCCGTTTCGGGAGCGGCGGACCGGGCGTCGGCCGGGCCGAGTCCTCAGGGGGTGCCCGGATCGTCCTCCGGAAGCCAGGTGTCGTCCTCGACGACGTGCACGGCGGCCTCCTCGGCGCCGGCGGCGCCCCCGTCGATACCCACGTCGGCGGCGACGGCCTCCTTCGTGGTGTCGGCGTGCGCGCCCTCGTCCGGGGCGACCAGACGGCCCGCGCGGTCCGCGCCCGCCTCCGGGTCGACGCGCTCGCCCTCGCCCCCGGCCAGGTCGCCGATGCCGTCCCCGGCCGCCACCCCGGCGTCGGGGACCTCCTGGGCGAGCCGCTCGTCGAGGGTCTCGCCCTCCTGCTGCTCGGCGGCCGTGACGCCGTGCCTGGTGACGCCCAGTGGCTTCTCCGGCGGCGAGTAGCCCTCGTCGAGGATGTCGTCGTAGTTCCGCTCGTCGACGGCGTCCTGAAGGTCGAGCGGCGCCGCGTCCTCCTGCTCCTCGTTGCTGCCGGTGGGCTGGTAAGCGTCGTCGGCCATCGGCTCGGTGCCCATGGGCTGCCTCCCTCACGCTGCGCGGATCGTGTGTCTGCGGTGTCCTGATGCGCGTTTCCCCATACACGCTCCCCAACCTCACGAGCACGTGGCGAAGGGCATACCGCGGCCCGGAAGATTACTCTCCGGTCAATCTTGAAAGCTCAATGAGTACGGCTATCATCACTCGCACACACGGCGTGACCGGCTGTCGACAACGAGACACGCATCCACCCCGTTCTCGCCCGTCACCGCCCCTGCCCGAGGCCACCCCTCTCCGGCTGCGGACGGGTTCGCCCCCGCCCCCACGCCGCCTCTTCTTCGAGTCCCTGGGCCAACTCGGCACCACGGCGATCACCATCGGCCTCGGCGGACTCGCCGTCGGCCTGGTCCCCATGCTCCGGTACTGGCGGCAGGGCAGCGACTACTACCGGCCCGCCCGACTCGACGCGACCCGCACCGTGGCCGCCGACCACGTCCCCACCGGGGCGACCCTGCCCGACTCCCCGGTCCACCAGGGTCTCTCCACCGACTTCTGAGGGAGCACCCGATGGCGCGAGACACCTTCGCTCCCGACTTCGACCCCGACTGCGGGGACGCGGACCTGAGTTCCGCCCGCCAGGACATCGTCATCGGCCGCTGGCAGGGCCTGCGCGCGCTGCTGCGCGCCACCGGCCCCGACTGGGTCTCCCGCGGCCACCGGGTCCGGCTCCTGGCGCACACCTGCGCGGGGAGTTCCACCGCCGAGTCCTGGCTGACCGCCGAGCCCGGCGACGCCGACGCGCTGGTGCTGCGCGCGGCGACGGAGACGGCCCGCGCGTTCAACCTGGCCATCGCCGCCGGCCGGGGCGTGCCCATCGCCCCGCACCGCGTCGACACCGTGGTGACGTCCTTCCTCCAGGCAGCCGAGGCGTGCCCCGACGACCCGACGCCGTGGACCTCCCTGATCTCCGTGGCCCGGCTCTATCCCACGGGGGTGCGCCGGCAGGAACTGGCCCGCTGGTGGGAGGAGTTGCAGGAGCGCGACCCGTACAACACGGAGGGTCACCTCCAGGTGCTGTACTACTACTCCTCGCGCTGGCACGGTTCGCACGGCCTCATGTACGACTTCGCGCGCGACGCGGCGGGGGTGGCGCCGCCGGGCTGCGCGCTGCCGGTGCTGGTGCAGTACGCGCGCGTCGAGGAGTACCGGCACGCGGTCGACGCCACGAACGGGGGCCCGGCGGCGGTGGGACTGGGCCAGCACTTCCGGCACGACGGCGCCGTCAGCGACGCCCGCCGCACCTGGCAGCGCTGGATCGTGAGCCGGGACCGCGACGACGTCCGGCCCGGCGAGCTGCGCGACCTCAACTACCTGGCGCACGCGGCCTGTCAGGCGGGCGTCTCGGACGTCGCCGTGTCGATGCCGCGGCTGCTCGGGCCACGGGCCACGCGGATTCCCTGGTCGTACACGGGAGATCCGGAGCAACAGTTCGTCAGGTGGCGCAAGGAGCTGCGCCTGCGCGTGTGACGGCGGCGGGCGGCGGCGGCTCCTCACCGCCGCGCGACGGGCGGTCGCGGCACGCCACCGGCGCGCGACCGCCCGTCCCCTCAGCGGGCGTTGGGCCGGCGGTGCGGGGGCTGGCCGGGTGCCGGGCGGCCCTTGGGCGCCGGCACGGCGCGGACGGCGGGGCTGTCGTCGTGCAGGGTCAGCGGCACGCCGTGGTGACGGATCGTCAGGGGACCGCCCGCCCGCAGGGTGTACGTCGCCTTGTCGCGGTCGATCTCCACGTGCAGGCGGCGGCCGAGGATCTGGAGCGTGAAGGCGAGGCGGCTGAACCGCTCGGGCAGGCGCGGCGCGAACCCCAGGGTGTCGCCGTCGCGGCGCAGTCCGCCGAAGCCCGCGACCAGCGCCGTCCAGGTGCCGGCGAGGGAGGCGATGTGCAGGCCGTCGCGGGTGTTGTGCTCCAGGTCCGCGAGGTCCATCAGCGCGGCCTCGGACGCGTAGTCGTACGCGAGGTCCAGATGGCCGGCCTGGGCGGCGACGACGGCCTGGCAGCAGGCGGACAGGGACGAGTCCCGCACGGTCAGCGGCTCGTAGTAGGCGAAGTTGCGGGCGATCTGCTCCTCGTCGCTGAACTCCTCGAACCAGCCGCTGCACGTGTACATCGCCAGCACCAGGTCCGCCTGCTTGACGACCTGCTTGCGGTACAGGTCGAAGTAGGGGAAGTGCAGCAGCAGCGGGTACTGGTCGGCACGGGTGCCGGCGAAGTCCCAGCGCTGGTGGCGGGTGAAGCCCGCGTGCTGTTCGTGGACGCCGAGTTCGTGGTTGTAGGGGACGTGCACGGCGAGGGCGGCGTCCCGCCAGGCGGCGCTCTCCTCCTCGTCCACACCGAGCCGCGCGGCCTGGTCGGGGTGGCGTTCGCAGGCGTCGGCGGCGGCCAGCAGGTTCGCCCGCGCCATGAGGTTGGTGTACGTGTTGTCGTCGACGACCGCGCTGTACTCGTCGGGGCCGGTGACGCCGTCGATGTGGAAGACGCCGTGGTGGTCGTGGTGGCCCAGCGAGCGCCACAGCCGGGCCGTCTCCACCAGCAGTTCGACCCCGGTGTCGCGCTCGAAGCGCTCGTCGCCGGTGGCGGCCGTGTAGCGCACCACGGCGTCCGCGACGGCGGCGTTCACATGGAAGGCGGCCGTGCCGGCCGGCCAGTACGCGGACCCCTCGGAGCCGGTCACGGTCCGCCAGGGGAACGCGGCTCCGTGCAGGCCGAGTTGGGCCGCGCGCTCGCGGGCCTCCGGCAGTGTGTCCTGGCGCCAGCGCAGCGCCTCGGCCACGGCGTCGGGCGCGGTGTAGGTCAGCAGGGGCAGCACGAACGCCTCGGTGTCCCAGAAGGCGTGGCCGTCGTAGCCGGAGCCGGTCAGGCCCTTCGCGGGGATCGCCCGCTGTTCGGCCCGGGCGCCGGCCTGGAACACGTGGAACAGGGCGAAGCGGACCGCCTGCTGGATCTCCTCGTCCCCGTCGACCTCGACGTCGGCGCGCGCCCAGAAGTCGTCGAGGGCGGCCCGCTGCTCGTCCGCGAGCCCCTGCCAGCCGCCGACCGCGGCCGCCGCCAGGGCCGCGTCGACCTGGTCGCTCATCGCGGGCAGCGACCGCACGCCGGACCAGCCGTGGGCCACCAGCTTCTCCACCCGCAGGCGCTGCCCCGGCGCCAGCACCGAGGTGACGGTCAGCCGGGCCACGTCCACGTTGCTCTCGGCGCCGGTGGCGGTGCCCTCAGGCCCCTCGACCACGTGGTCGGCGGCCACCGCCACCCGCAGACCGCTCTGCCGGGTGCGGTGCACCAGGCGCAGCCGGCGGCCGGCCGCGAAGTCGTCCTCCGGCTCCAGCGGCGACTTGAGCGCCACGGCCGCCCGCGGGTCGCCGTTCGCCCCGGGGAGCGTCTCGTTGGCGACGAGTTCCGACTGGATCACCACGCGGGTCTCGCTGTCGACGGCCTCCACCTCGTAGGAGACGGCGGCGATCGCCCGCTGGGTGAGGGAGACGAGCCGGGTCGAGCGCACCCGGACCCGCGAGCCGGCCGGGGAGACCCAGTCGCAGACCCGCTCCAGCACCCCCCGGCGCAGGTCCAGTGTCCGTTCGTGCGCGACGAGGCGGCCGTAGCGCAGGTCGAAGGGCTCGTCATCGACCAGCAGCCGCAGCACCTTGCCGTTGGTGACGTTGATGACCGTCTGGCCCGACTCGGGGTAGCCGTAGCCGGCCTCCGCGTAGGGCAGCGGGTGCAGTTCGTAGACGCCGTTGAGGTAGGAGCCGGGCAGGCCGTGGGGTTCGCCCTCGTCGAGGTTGCCGCGCCAGCCGACGTGGCCGTTGGAGAGCGCGAACACGGACTCGCTCTGCGCCAGGACGTCGAGGTTCAGCTCGGTCTCGCGCACGGCCCAGGGTTCCACGGTGTACGACCTCTGGGTGATCACGCCCTGCCTCCCAGCTCGGCGAGGTCCTTGACGACCCGGTCGGCGCCGTGGGCGGACAGCGCGTCGGCCTGTCCGACCCGGTCGACGCCGACGACGTACCCGAACCGGCCGGCCCGGCCCGCGTCCATGCCGGCCAGCGCGTCCTCGAAGACCGCGGAGTGCGCCGCGTCGGTGCCGAGGTCCTCGGCGGCGGCCAGGAACGTGTCGGGGTGTGGCTTGCCCGGCAGATGCCGCTCGGCGGCGACCACGCCGTCGATGCGTACGTCGAAGAGGTCCTCGGCGCCGATCGACCGCAGTACGTCCCGGCAGTTGGCGCTGGAGGAGACGATCGCGGTGCGCAGCCCCCGCGCGCGGACCGCCTCGATGTAGCGCAGGGTGCCGTCGTACGCCTCGACGCCGCCGGACCGGATCTTCGCCAGGACCAGGTCGTTCTTGCGGTTGCCGAGCCCGTTGACCGTGGCGGCGTCGGGCGCGTCGCCCGGATCGCCCTCGGGCAGTTCGACACCGCGTGAGGTCAGGAAGCTGCGGACGCCGTCGGCGCGCGGCAGTCCGTCGACGTACTCGTCGTAGTCGGCGGAGGTGAACGGCCGGAAGTCCGCACCGTCGCGCTCGCGCAGGAACGCGTCGAACGTCTCCTTCCACGCGGCCGCGTGGACCACGGCAGTCTTGGTGACGACCCCGTCGAGGTCGAACAGGCAGGCCACAATTTCTTCGGGGAGACCGAGCTGCGTCATAAGGACACCGTTCCCCATGACGGCGAGTCCAGCGAGTGGCGCACGCCACACGGAGGGCCCGGAGGGTCTCCGGGTCCGGTGCCCGGCCGTGCCGGAGCCGTACCGGTGGGTGGCACACTCTGCTCTGTGCCGCTTACCTTCGACGATCTGCTGACCCGTGCCCGGGCGCTGACCCCCGGACGGGGCCGCGCCGTCCTGGGGATCGCCGGCGGCCCCGGCTCGGGCAAGACGACCCTCGCGGAGCACCTGGTGCGCGCGCTCGGCGCGGACGGCACGCACCGCGTGGCGCACGTGCCCATGGACGGCTTCCACCTGGCCGACGCCGAGCTGGAGCGCCTCGGCCGCAGGGACCGCAAGGGCGCACCGGACACCTTCGACGCGGCGGGGTACGCGGCGCTGCTGCGGCGCCTGCGCGAGCCCGGCGACGAGGGCGAGGCGGGCGACGTCGTGTACGCGCCCGGCTTCGAACGCGTCCTGGAGCAGGCCCTCGCCGGTGCCGTCCCCGTGCCGCCTGCCGCCCGGCTGATCGTCACGGAGGGCAACTACCTGCTGCTTGGCACGGGCGTGTGGGCACGGGTGCGGGCGCAGCTGGACGAGGTGTGGTTCTGCGAGCTGGACGAGGCGGAGCGGGTCCGCCGCCTGGTGGCCCGGCACGAGGCGTTCGGCAAGGGGCACGCGGAGGCGGTGGCGTGGGTCGACCGCAGCGACCGGCCCAACGCGGAACTGGTCGCCGCGACGCGGGACCTTGCGGATCTCGTCGTACCGGTGACGGCGATGCCCCGCGTGGGCTCCGGGACCTGACGCCCGATGCCAGGCGTGGGCTCCGGGACCCGAGGCCCGGTGCCCGGCGTGGGCTCCGGGACCCGAAGCCCGATGCCCGGCGTGGGCTCCGGGACCCGAAGCCCGATGCCCGGCGCAGGCGCCGGGACGTGAGGCCCGCGGGGAGGGCCGGCCGGGTGGCGCGGCCTCCCCGTCCGCGGCGGTGGGGCCTCAGCCGCGCAGGGTGAGTTCCGGTTCACCGCGGGCGTCGCCCGCGATGTCCCCCAGTACGGCGGTGAACGCCTCCGTCCGTAGGGTCAGGCCGTCCTGCCCGTGCTCGGCGATGACGGTGAACGGCTCCCGCGAGCCGTAGCGCACGGCGAAGACGTGCAGGTCGTCCGGCGCGTCCGGGACAGGTCCCGCCTCCAGCGCGGTCGAGCCCACCAGGTGCCGCCAGCCCTCGTCGGGGTTGCCGTAGCCGCGCGGGTCGGCGGCCAGGGCGAAGGCCGCCTGTTCCTGGGTGAGGTCCGCGCGGGCGTCGAAGTACTCGGCGCCAGGCGTGTCGGGGTGGGTCAGGCGCAGGGTGCCGGCCGAGGCGACGGCCCCGTCGGCGGTGCGCCGCACGCGGTCGCCGTCGTCCTCCGCGTAAGGGAGCCCGGCCAGCAGGTACGGCGTTCCGGCGAGGCGTTCGACGGCCACCGTCGTCCACAGGCACGTGCCGTCGGTGACGTACAGGGAGCGCACGTGGCGCAGGACGTGGTCGCGGCCGACGACGGGCTTGGTGACGAGTTTGGCCGTCAGTCCTTCGGCGCTGACATCGCGGACGCGGACCTCGCCCATCGGGCGGCACAGCAGGAAGCCGTCGGTGACGGGGCCGAAGCCGTGCTGGCGGTTGACGGCGGCGGGCAGGTAGTAGGTGCCGCCCGCCTCGACGACGGCGGGGGTCATCCGGTCGTCGAAGGCCACCGACACGGTGCCCGCGCGCAGTTGGTGCCGGGCCGGTGTGCGGGACGGCTCGCGGTGCCAGGAGGTGGTGTCCTGGATCTGCCACACCAGCATCCAGGCGAAGTGCCCGTCGAGACCGCCGTCCGCCTTCACCGCGTGCCGGGACCAGCGGCTGTCGCCCCGGTAGCGGCCCAGGTCGGAGCCGATGCGGTGGCTGAAGTAGCGCAGGCCGAGGACCGATTCGAAGGCGGAGTGCTGTTCGCTGTAGCGGGGTCCGCCGGTGTCGAAGCCGCCGCCGGTGAGGCGGGCGTCGATGTACCGGGCGAGGGCGTCGCCGTCCTCGGCGAAGACGTCCTCGCCGCTGACGCGGTGGGCCTGGGCGAGGAAGGACAGGGAGATCGGGCCGTAGTTGTTGTCGTAGGCGCCGCCGTGCTCGGGCGGCAGCAGCGCGCCGCGGTCACGCACCCGGTGGGCCCGGATCTCGTCCGTGTACAGGGCCAGCGCCCGCGCCCGGACCGCCTTCCCCTGCCCGGGCGGCAGCAGACGCGCCAGCATCAGGCCGCCGACCACGCAGCCGATCGCCTGGTTGCCGGCCTCCTGCGGGTTGAAGAAGGTCGCCTCGGTCAGCCACCTCCAGTAGCCCCGCGCCACCGCCAGCAGTTCGGCGCGCTGTCCCTCGTCCACCAGGCCGTCCGCCGCTTCCAGCACGTTCACCGCCTGGAGCAGCGCCCATACCGTGCTCGGCCAGTCGCCGACGGGGTGCGCGCCGGGCGCCAGGACGTAACGGGCGTACGGCAGGCCCGAGTCACGGATCCGCAGGTTCGGGTAGCCGGGGTTGTCCTCGCGGTGGACCCGCTCCCGAAGGTGGAAGGCGAGGCTGCGGCGCACCGCCGCCGGCAGCCGCGGGTCCTGGTTGCGGTGCCAGGTCAGCGCGAGCAGGGAGGTGACGCCGAGCGAGGTGTCGCCGATGTCGTCGAGGCAGTCCGGGTGTTCGAGGTTGCCGTCGGCCGTCAGGCGGGCCAGTGCCTGTTCGGTGACGTCGGCGAGGACGGCGTCGTACGCCTGCGGGGTGTCCGGCAGGTCGTGCAGCGGGCCGCGCTGGTGGAGGAGGTGCACGCGGGATCAGCCCTTCAGGCCGGAGGTCGCCAGGCCCTCCACCAGTCGCTTCTGGAAGACGAGGAAGCAGATGAGGGTCGGCAGGAGAGCGAGTGTCGACATGGCGAACATCGCGCCGTAGGACGAGCCGCTGGTCTGGTCCAGGAACAGGGTCAGGCCGAGGGGGACGGTGAACTTGTCGTTCTGCTGGAGGTAGACGAGCTGGTGCAGGAAGTCGTCGTAGGTCCAGATGAAGGTGAAGATCGTGGTGGTGACCAGGGCCGGCTTCATCAGCGGCAGGATGATCTTCCAGTAGATCTGCAGGGGGTTGGCGCCGTCCATCATGGCCGCCTGGTCCAGCTCGCGCGGGATGGAGCGGATGAACTGGACCATCAGGAAGATGAAGAAGGCGTCCGTGGCGAGGAACTTCGGCACGATCAGCGGCAGATACGTGTTGATCCACGTCAGGTTGTAGAAGATCGCGTACTGCGGGATCAGGACGGCCTGCGTGGGCAGCATCAGCGTGCCGAGCATCAGGCCGAACCAGATCTTCTTGCCCCGGAACTCGAAGCGGGCGAAGGCGTAGGCGGCCAGCGAGCAGGAGATGATGTTGCCGATCACCGCGCCGATCGTGACGATCAGCGAGTTGGTGATGTAGAGGGAGAAGGAGTTGCCGGAACCGCTCCAGCCCTCGGAGTAGTTCTTCGGGCGCAGCGCGGTCGGGATGAGCCCGGGGTGGGTGAAGATCTCGGTGTCGGGCTTGAAGGAGCTGCTGAGCATCCACAGCAGCGGGTAGAGCATGACGACCGCGACACCGACGAGCAGGGTGTGCAGGAGGATACGGCGGGAGCCGGTGGCCGAACGCAGCTTGTGCAGCAGGGACGTCGACGGTCCGGACGGGGTGAAGACGGACATGGGGTGAAGGACTCCTCGCTCAGTCGTCGTAGTGGACCCAGTAGCGGCTGGCGATGAAGTTGACCGCCGTGAACCCCGCGATGACCAGGAACAGCACCCAGGCCAGTGCCGAGGCGTATCCCATCTGCAGGTCGGTGAAGCCCTTCTTGTACAGGTACAGGGAGTAGAGCATGGTCGAGTTGAGCGGCCCGCCCGAGCCGTTGCTGATCACGAAGGCGGGCGTGAACGTCTTGAACGCGTCGATGATCTGGAGCACGACGTTGAAGAACACGATCGGCGTCAGCAACGGCAGGGTGATCCGGAAGAAGCGGGTCGCGGGCGAGGCGCCGTCGATCGCGGCCGCCTCGTAGACGTCCTTGGGCAGCTGCTTGAGGCCGGCCAGGAAGATCACCATCGGGGTGCCGAACTGCCAGACGGCCAGCAGGACCAGCGTGTAGAGCGCGGTGTCGGGGCTGGAGATCCAGTCCTGGCCCTTGATGCCGAACCAGGCGAGGAAGTCGTTGAACAGGCCGTCGCCGCCGAACACCTGCCGCCACACGATGGCGATGGCCACGGCCCCGCCGAGCAGGGAGGGCAGGTAGAAGGCGGCCCGGTACAGGCCGATGCCCCGGATGTCGCGGTTGAGCAGCATGGCGACGCCGAGGGCGAGCGCCAGCTTCAGCGGCACCGAGACGACCACGTAGATCAGGGTGGCGTGCACCGAGTCCCAGAAGACCGGGTCCTCGGTGAACATGCGGTCGTAGTTGCCCACTCCGACCCACTGCGCGGGGGTCAGCAGGTCGAAGTTGGTGAACGACAGGTACAGCGAGTCGAGCATCGGGTAGATCGTCAGCCCGAACAGGCCCACGAACCAGGGGGCCAGGAAGAGGTACGGCCACCATCCCCCGCCCCGCCGTCTGGCGAGACGGCGGCGCATACGGTCACGCTCCCGCTGGTCCGAGGGGGTCGCCGGGGCCGGCGGCTCCTTCACGACCTCGTCGGTCCTGGTGGTGGTCATACTCATCTCTCCCTGGCCTCTCCCGGTGGTGCGTACGTGCGGTGCCTAGCCGCCGAGGATTCCCGCCGCCTGGTCGAAGAACGCGCCCAGCTGCGCCTTGATCGACTTCTTGCCGAAGGCGATGGCGAGGTTGGACTGGAACAGCAGGTCCCAGATCTGGTCGGCGCCCTGCGGCGGGGGCACGGGGGCGGGCAGGGCGTTGGTCGCCTTGGAGACCCGCTGGGAGATGTAGTCCGCGTTCTCCATGTTCAGCTTGTCGGTCTCGGTCAGGCCCGAGACGATCAGGTCGCGGGCCTTCTGGGTCGGCGGGATGCCGCGCAGCAGCTGCATGTCCTTGATCGCCGTGGCGTCCTGCGCGAAGAACGACATGATCTTCACCGAGTCGGCGACCTTCTTGCTGGCCTTGGTGGCGCTCAGCAGCACACCGCCGTTGACGAAGTTGCCCTCGCGGGCGCCGGAGAAGTCGCCCTGCGGGGTGGGCAGGAAGTCCAGCTGGGCGTCGGTGATGGAGCCGCCCGCGCCGTAGACACCGGAGTCGAAGGTGAACAGGGCCTTGCCGATGACGACGGCGTTCTTGGTGAGGTCGTTGTGCGCGGCCGAGGTGATCGCCGGCGGCGGGCAGGCGTTGGCCTTGCGCATGTCGGCCCAGTACTCCCACCACTCCTGGAGCACGTCGGAGGTGAAGCCGAGCTTCTTGCCGTCGTCGGAGAAGAACTGCTGGCCCTTCTCACGGGCGAAGATCTCGAAGCACTGGAGGGTGCCGCCACCGCCGTCGTCGACGCCGTAGACCTTGCCGCCGCTCTTCTTGTGGACGTCGGTGGAGATCTTCCTCAGGTCGGCCCAGGTCCACTCGCGGTCGGGCAGCTTCAGGCCCAGCTTCTCCAGGCCGCTGCGGTTGACCGTCAGCTGGTTGACGCCGATACCGGAGGGGACGCCGTAGAACTTGCCGTCGACGGTGCCGGCCGCGAGGTTCGTCTTGGAGAAGCCGCTCAGGTCGAGGGTCTTGCCGATGTACTCGTCGAGCGGGGCCAGCACCCCCTTGCGGGCGTACTGCGCGACCAGCGCGGTGTCCATCTGGAGCAGGTCCGGGGCGCTGCCGCCGGCGATGTTGGTGTTGAACTTGTCGAAGTAGCCGTCGTAGCCGGAGTAGGTCTCCCGGATCTTGATCTTCGGGTTCTTCGTCTGGAAGTACTTCAGCGCCTTCTTGTAGGCGTTGTGCCGGTCGTCGCTGCCCCACCAGGTCATGGTCAGGTCGCTGCTGGTGCTGCCTGCGCCGGTGCCTCCGCCGCAGGCGCTGAGCGCGCTGCCGAGCGCGCCGGCGACGGCCAGCCCGCTCGCGGTGCGGAAGAGGGTTCTGCGCGAGATCTGGTGACCCACCGGGTCCTCCCTGGATGTGCGTGACGGATTTCCCGGCCGGTCGATGCGGCACGGGCACATTCTGTTCGAGTTCTGCTTTCCGGGGGCACGGCCTCGCCCGGCCGCGTCGTCCTCACGGGGTGCGGTCCCCGGCCACCACGGCCGATGCCGCGCAAGCACGCCCTCGCGTGGCTGCCGTACGTCTCGTACGGTCGGGACGCTCACCCCAAGCCGGCGTCCCGACCGACTTAGAAAGCGCTTGTCCGGACATTGGCAGACCGAGTCGCGGGCCGTCAATCCTTGGTCCGCGCGGCCTCGGTCACGGTTTGGACTCCCCGGGCGACCGCGAGCCGGGCGGCCCCCACGGCCGTGCCGAGGTCCCCGACCGTGCTGCTGACCACTTCGGTGGGCCAGCTGAGCCGGGCCAGCTCGGCCCGCACACCGGGCAGGACCTGCGGGTCCGCGCCGGTACTGCCGCCGAGCACGATCAGTCCCGGGTCCAGTACGGCGGTCACGGCGGCGGCGAGCCGGCCCACGTCCGCGGCATGGCGGGCGACCAGCGCGCGGGCGGTGGGTCCGCCCTCGCGGGCGAGGGCGAAGAGCCGCTCGGCCGTGTCGGGACGCGGCCCGTCGGTGTCCGGCCAGACCCGCGCCGCCCGGCGCAGCAGCGAACGGGAGCCGATGTACTCCTCCAGCGCCTCGTGGCGCGGCTCGCGGCCGTCGTCCCAGGGGTAGGGCAGCCGGGCCAGCTCACCGGCGGCGCCGTTGGCCCCGCGCAGCACCTGGCCGCCGACCACGATGCCGAGGCCGATGCCCACGCCGATGCGCAGATAGCCGAAGGTGTGCCGGCCGTGCGCCGCGCCCTCGTGCAGTTCCGCGAGCGCGGCGCAGTTGACGTTGTTCTCCAGGTGGACGGGGACACCCGGCGGCAGCGCGACGGCCATGGCGTCGAAGACGGGTCCGGCCTTGGCGGTCGCGGGACGCACCCCGGCGCCCTCCGCCCGCGCGGTCACGTCACCGATGGCGACGACGATGGTGCGCAGGGGTGCGTCGGCGGGCAGCGCGGCCAGCGCCTCGCGCACCACGTCGGCGGCGTCCTCGCGGGGGCCGGTGGCCTCGGCGAGCAGGGTGCCGTCCAGGGCGCAGCCGCGCGCCCGGGTGAGGACGGGGCCGAGGTCGACGGCGAGCACGGTGCCGGCCGCCCGGCCGAGCGTGTACACGGCGGCGGAGCGGCCGGTGCCGCTGGACGCGGTGCCGGAGCAGGCGGCGAGGCGGGCGTGCTCCAGCTCCGCCACGGCGGAGGACACCGTCGGTTTCGACAGGCCCGCCAGGCCGGCCAGTTGCGGCCGGGTCGCCGTGCCCGCCCGCGCCAGCACGGCGAACACCGCACTGGCGCTCTCGGTCAGGCGGGGGGCGTTCGCCACGTCGTGTTCCACAGTTCTCCCACACAGGTCGGGGGCCGCGCTCCCGAGTCGGTCGGCTCGGCGGGAGGCGGCGATGGGATGCCCTGGCGTCGCGGTTTTCCGCCCGGCGGCCCTGCTGTGGCCGTCCCGGAGGTGGGTGCGCGAAGCCTCTTGACACGCACTGTACTTCGTTAGTTAACTTCCTAACGAAGGGCACGGTACGCGTCTGCCGTGCTCCGCACGAGGCCCGTCCCGGGGCTTCCCTAGCTCTCGATCCCCCTTCTCAGACACGGTTCGCCCACCCGTCGCAGCCCCGCGCGCAACGACGAAAGAGAATCCGTGCAGGACACTTCCCCCTCGTGCCCTCTCGTGGTCGGCATCGACGTGGGCGGCACCAAGACCCACGTGCGCGCCTACGCGGGCGGTGACCTCGTCGCCGACCACGTCGGACCGAGCAGCGGCTGGCGGCCGCACCACCCCGAGGCCGCCGCCGGCCGGCTGGCCGCCCTGATCGCCGACGCCCTGCCGCCGGGCGCCCGCCCGGCGGCGGTCGCCGTGGGCGGGCACGCCTGCGAGACTCCCCGCCAGTGTTCCGGCATCCGCTCCGCACTCCGAGCGCGTCTCGACGTGCCCGCGCTGGTCGTGGGCGACGCCGAACTGCTCGTTCCCGCGGCCGGACTGGACAAGGGCGTCGGCCTGGTCGCCGGCACCGGTTCCGTGGCGGTCGGCCGGCTCGCGGACGGCGGCCTCGTCCAGGTCGGCGGCTGGGGCGCGGTCCTCGGCGACGAGGGCGGCTCGGCCGGTCTGGTCCGCGAGGCCGCCCGCGCGGTGTGGGCGGCGCACGACCGCGGAGCCGCCCCCGACGCACTCGCCGAAGGGCTCGTCGCCGCGCTCGGTGTCAGCGAAGTACCGGCGCTCGGCGCCGCGTTGGAGAGCGCCACGGACATCTCGGCGGAGTGGGGCCGGCACGCGCCGGCCGTGTTCGCCGCCGCCGGGGCCGGCTCGGAACTCGCCCGCACGGTGATCGCCGAAGGGGGCCGGGCGCTGTCCGCGCTCGTCGAACGGCTCGCCGCGCGGGGCGTGGCGGTGGACGACGTGGTGGTGGCGGGCAGCACCGTCCTCGCCCAGCCCGCGCTCTACGACGCCTTCGTGTCCTCCCTCGCCGAAGCGGTACCCGGCGCCCGGCCCAGAGCCCTGCGCACGGCACCGGTCGAGGGCGCGGTGGCACTGGCGCGGTCGCTCCTGTGAAGCCGCGCGCTGCCGCCCGACGGGTCGCGTGCGCCGCCGGACATCGGCGGGGCGCGGGCGCCGCCGGACGTCGACTGGGCGCGGGCGCCGCCGGACATCTACGGGTCGCGGGCGCCGCCGGAAGTCGACCGCTTCCCCTCGGCCGTGCCGCCCGGCACGGCCCCGCGGGCCGGGCCGGGCGGCCGGTGCCCGTGGGCCGTGCGGTCCTCGTTCACCCGCAGGACACGTCCCGGCCGCCGGACCAGTGCCGACGGGACACGAGCCGGCCGTAGATCTTCACTCGTACGCACCACGGACCACGGGTCCCCCACTCGGCTCGTGTGCGACGTGCGGCCTCCCGCACCGTCGCTCGCACGAACTCCCCCGGCCACAGGGCCGGGGAACCCAGCCACAGAACTCGAGAGAGGCAGACGCATGCCGTCTCCAGCCGGGCACCACTCCCCCGCGCCGGTCCGTGAACGCGCCGTCGACAGAAGGGGGTTCCTCAAGACGTCACTGGGCGCCTCGGCCGGTGTACTGGCCGCCCCCACCCTCGTGACCTGGCTCGCCGCCGCGGACGCGAAGGCCGCCACCGGCCTCGCCGCGTTCGTCGACGACTACAGGTCCAACGTCGCCACCAACCTGACGCCCGAGACCAACGCCGTGGTCCGCGCCCTCGGCGGCATGGCCCAGGTGTGGCGGACCGGCGCCGCCTGGAACACGGGCACGCCCCTGCGCCCCGACGTCCTGCGCGCCAACATGCGCTACTGCGCCCGCCTCACCTCCGCGCGCACGGACGCGCAGGCGAAGGAGGCGTTCGTCTACGACCGCCAGCACCAGAGCTACGCGATGATCGCCGGCCTCGGCCCGCTGGCCGACCTGTACCGGTCCGGCGCCAGGGCGGTCACCTCGATCACCACCGCGCCCGACTCCACCCCGGCCACCACCGTCAGCGACGCCGTCCCGGCCGACGCGCCCGCCGGCTCCGCGCTCGGCGCCGGCTCCTACGACTCGGCGCTCGGCCAGGTCGCCAGGCTGGTCGACACCGTGCGCGGCCCCTACGCCTCCGGCAACCCGGGCAAGTACGCCTTCCAGTACCCGCGCCCGTGGCGCATGAACGAGGACAGCGAGGTCGTCGACACCGGGAGGACCGACTCCCTCGGCTACCCGGTCTACGACTCGCGGGTGGTCGTCGCGCCGCAACTGCTGCGCCAGCGCAGCATGTCCCCGGTGGACGACGGAGGCTTCCCCAGCGGCCACACCAACGCCTTCCACCTGGCGGCACTGGCCTACGCGTACGCGGTTCCCGAGCGCTTCCAGGAGCTGGTGACGCGCGCCCTGGAACTGAGCCACACGCGGATCATGGCCGGCATGCACTCCACGGTCGACGTCCTCGGCGGCCGGATCATGGCCACCGCCCTGGCCGCCGCCACTCTGGCCGACCCCGCGAACGCGGCCCTCAAGGCCGCCGCCCGCGCCCAGGCCCTGGCCTACTTCCAGCAGCAGACCGGAACCACGGCCGACACCCTGTACGCGTACGCCCACGCGGCCGGCCCGGGCACCGACCCGTACGCCGACCGCGAGGCCAACGCCCGTGCGGTGGCGCCGAGGTTGACGTACGTGCTGACCCGGCGCGGCAGCAGCGAGCCCCTGACCGCGCCGAAGGGCGCGGAGGTGCTCCTGGAGACCCGGCTGCCGTACCTGGACGCGGCGCAGCGGCGCGAGGTGCTGCGGACGACGGCGCTGCCCTCCGGGTACGTCCTGCTGGACGGCTTCGAGCAGTGGGGGCGGCTGAACCTGTTCGCCGCGGCGGACGGCTACGCCGCGTTCGACGCGGACGTGACGGTCACCCTCGACGCGGCGGCCGGCGGCTTCGGTGCCGCCGACAGCTGGCGCAACGACATCGAGGGCGACGGCGGACTGACCAAGCGGGGCACCGGCACGCTGGCCCTCACCGGCCACAACCGCTACACGGGCGGCACGCTCGTCGCGGACGGTGTCCTCGTCGCCGGTTCCCCGCACGCCCTGGGCCACGGCGACGTGCGGGTGACCGGCGGAACGCTGCGGGTCGCGCGGCCGGTCCGGGTGCACGGCACGTACACCCAGCAGTCCGCCGGGCTGGAGGTGACCCTGCGCGCGGGCCACGAGCCGGCCCTGGAGGTCACCCGGCGCGCGGTCCTCGGGCAGGGCAGCGTACTGTCGCTGCGGCTGGACCCCGACAAGCCGCCGGCGGCGGGCAGCACGGTACGCGTCGTGAGCGCGCCGGTGCTGCGCGGCCAGTTCGACCGCGTCGAGCTGAACTCCGACCGGCTGCGGGCCGTACCCGTCTGTACGGCGGAAGGTCTGTCGGTACGACTCCTGAAGCGGTGACGCCCGGAGCGGCGGAAGCCGGCGCGGAAACCCCCGGGGTGTCCTCCGCGCCGCCTCCGCCGCTACGCGGCGGGTGTCACCGCGGTGCGGAAGATGACGCGCGAACTGCACTCGGTCCTCGACCCCGCGACGCCCGGCGGCGGCGCGCCGCCGCCGGCGGCCGCCCCCGGGCCGGGCCGCCGCGCCGCCCGGCGATGGCCGGTGGCGCTGCTGGTGTTCCTGCTGCTCGGGCAGATGGCCTTCGCGATGGTGACCACGGCTGTCCGGCAGACGCCGACCATCGACGAGCCCGTCTACGTGGGCACGGCCGCGGACTACCTGCACGCGCACGAGGTGCGCTACAACCCGGAGCATCCTCCGCTGGGCAAACTGGTGATCGCCGCCGGGGTGGCCCTGGCCGGTCCGCACGTGGACCCGTCCTTCGAGGGCGACCAGGGCGCGCTGGGCCGGCATCTGCTGTACGAGTCGGGCAACGACCCGTGGCGCCTGATGCTGTGGGCCCGCCTCCCGGTGATCGTGCTGACGCTGCTGTTCGGTCTGGTCGTCTTCGCCTTCGCCCGTGACCTGGCCGGACCGCTCGGCGCGGTGGCCGCCCTCGCGCTGTACGCCTTCTCCCCCGACCTCATCGCCCACGGTTCCCTCGCCACGCTCGACGTGCCGACCGCCGGGTTCCTGCTGACGTCGGTGTGGCTGGTGTGGCGGGCCCGGCGGCGGCCCCGCCTCCATGTGCCGCTGGCCGGAGCGGCCCTGGGGGCGGCGCTGGCCACGAAGATGAGCGCGCTGCCCGCGCTGCCGGTCCTGACGGCGCTGGCCGCGGTGTCCGTGTGGTGCGCGGTTCCGGGAGAGCGGCGCGGACGGCTGCTGCGGGCGGCCGCCGGAGCGTGCGTGGTGGCGCTGGCCGCCGTCGCCGTCGTATGGGCGACGTATCTCGTGGTGGACCCGCGGCTGCGGTGGTCGCCGCAGCAGCCGGTACCCGCCGTGCACGGGCTGCGCGGGCTGCTCGTGGACCTGCTGCCGTTCCCGGAGGCGTACCGGGACGGGATGCGGGTGCAGTTCGCCCTGGAGAACTACCCGTGGCAGGGCTTCCTCTTCGGCCGGCTGTACACGGGGTCGCTCTGGTACTACCTGCCGGCCGCGCTGCTGGTGAAGACCCCGCTCGGCCTGCTCGTACTGTGGACGGCGGGCGCCGTCGCGGTGGTGGCGGTGCGGCGGCTGCGGCCCGCGGCGCCGTATCTGCTGGTCCCCTCCGGTGTGCTGCTGGCCGCGGCCATGGACGGCTCACGCGACTTCGGCACCCGCTACGTGGTCTTCCTGCCGATGTTCCTCGCGGTGGCGGCCGGCTGCGTCCTGACGGTACGGCGGCGGTGGGCGACGGTCGTGACGGGGGCGCTCGCCCTGTTCGTCGCGGTCAGCTCGCTGCTGGCGTACCCCTACTACCTGCCGTACTCCAACGAGGCGTTCGGCGGCCCGGGCACGACGCACCTGCGGCTGCACGACTCCAACGTCGACTGGGGCCAGGACCTGGGCCGGCTCGCCGACCGGCTGCGCGAGAGATATCCGGGAGAGCGGGTCTGGCTCGTGTACAAGGGCAGCGGGGTGCCGTCCTACTACGGTATCGAGGCGTCCGACCCGCGCCGGGTGCCCGCGGCCGAGGTGCGCGGACTGCTGGTGGTGTCCGACTCGGCGGTGGCCAAGGCCCAGGGGCGGTTCAGGGAACTGATCGCCGGCAGCCGGCCGGTCGACGAGGTCGGCCACTCCATCACCATCTACCGCAGGTGACACGGGTGTCCGCTCGGTCGCCCGGATGCCCGGCAGGCCGCCCGTTACCGCGTGGCCTGCTGGAACGCCCGCGCGCTCACGTTCGCCATCACGGTGCTGGCCACCCGGTAGCGGCCGTTGGGCACGTGAGCGGACCTGGTGAGGTGCACGGTGAGCGGGCCGGCCCACTCGTAGCCCTTGCGTTCGCCGTGCCGGGCCAGGCTGTCGGTGAGGGCCTGACCCACCCGGCTGTCGTGGCGCGTGAGTTCGTCGTGCACCTCGTCGGCGAGTTCGACGTCGTAGGCGTTGGGCACCACGACCAGGCTCCCGCTGCACACGACGGCGTGGCTGTCGCACTCCCGCCGCAGGGCGTCGACGAGTTCCACGGGTCCCTTGCCGCAGACCCGCGCCCACAGCGAGTCCCACCGTCGTTCGAGAGCCTGTTCCAGCGCGCTCAGTGCGTTCATTCCGTCTCACCTGCCGAGAGATCTGGTGTCGTGTGCCGGGACGCTCCGGACGGCGTCCCCGTCGCCGCAGAGGCGGGTTCCCGGTCGGCGGGCGGATATCCACGCCCGGCGCGGGTCGTCGGACGATCCGCCACAACCCCTGGTCACGCCGGTGGCGTGGGCTATGTTGACTTCCCGTGGGAGACAAAGGAGGCGCGTCGGTGCCATCGTCGCAACAGGCACGCGCACAGGCGTCATCGATCACCTCGGGAAAGACCGCGCCGGAGGCGGAGGCCGCTCCTGCCTCCCAGCTCAGGACGCTCTTCGACCGGCCGCGGCTGTCGCCGGGCCAGCGGCGCATCGCGCAGTACCTGATCGAGCACATCACCGAGGCGGCCTTCCTGTCGATCACCGATCTCGCGGAGCGCGTCGGTGTCAGCCAGCCCTCGGTGACCCGGTTCGCCGCGGCCGTCGGCTTCAGCGGTTACCCCGCGCTGCGGGAGAAGCTCCAGTCCATCGCGCTCGGCACCCTCGCGGGCGGCCCCGGGGCGACCGAGGAGAACGGCAGTAACGAGCTCCAGGCGGCGGTGGACGCCGAGATGGAGAACCTGGAGAACCTGCGGCGGGACTTCGCCGACCCCGACCAGGTCATCGACACCGGCCGCCAGTTGTCCCTGTCGACCCCGCTGACCGTCCTCGGGCTGCGCATCTCCGTCTCCCTCGCCGAGTACTTCGCCTACGCGGCCCGCCGGATCCACCCCGACGTACGGCTGGTGACGCGGGGCGGCAGTGTCGCCTACGACGCCCTGCTCCAGTCGCGCGAGGCCGGCGGCACCTGGGTGCTGGCGTTCTCCATGCCCCGGCACGCGCAGGAGACCCTCACCGCGCTGCGGGTGGCGCGCGGCGCCGGACTGCGCGTGGCCCTGATCACCGACCTGGCGCTCGGCGCGGTCGCCGACGAGGCGGACGTCGTCTTCGCCACCGGCACCGGGTCCCGGCTGGTCTTCGACTCCTACGCCGCGCCCGGGGTGATGGCCGCCGCGCTGCTGCAGGCCATGACCGACGCCGATCCGGAGCGCACCCAGGCACGGCTGGAGGACTACGAGCAGATCTCCGAGGAACACCAGTTCTTCCTGCGCGACTGACCGGTTCGGCCAAACGGTTCACGCGGGGACAAGGCATCATCAATCACGCATGAATGTTTTCATACGCCTTGCAAACGGCTCGGCATATATAAATACTGCTCACGGATCACGCCCCGGCCGCTCCGGGACACGTTCCGCACCCCCGTCCTCACACCCCGCATCCGCCCGGAGAAAGCCGACGGTCCGCCCATGCGCACGAAAGCTCCCACCGCCGCGCGGGCCCCGTCACCCCTCCCGGGCTCCTGTACGAACACCCGAAGCCGCCGTCTCCTACCCGCGTCGGCGCCCAGGGCGTTCGGTCGGGCCTCGCCTGCGCGAGCGCCCATGGCGGCCCCGGTCATCCCCTAGACCGGGGCCGCCCAGCCCCGTCGGACCACCCCGCTCGACGCCGTACACCCCGGAAGCGATGACCATGCCCCTGACGACCACGCGCATCACCCAGGACTGGCCCTGCCAGGTCAAGATTCCCGGCAGCTACGACTGGGAGCGCTCGGCCGCCAAGTGGCTGCGCGAGCTGGTACCGGCCCGTTACGCCGGCTACCCGGCCCTGATCCGCCACCCCGTGCTCCTCGCCCGGCACGCGCAGCTCCAGGTGCAGCAGGAGATCCGGGTCGCGCGTACCGCCCTGCAGACGGCGCGGGCGGATCTGCCCGGGCTCGGTCTGCCGGAGTCGGTCATCGAGCACACCATCAAGCTGTACGCGGCCGAGGTCCTCCAGTTGCAGCACATCGCCCGCAGCGTCCGCGCGGTGAGCCGGGCGCTGGCCGAACACAACCAGGGACGCTGACCCCGCGCCGTCACCCCGTCCGGCACCGCCGTCCGCAGCCGCGGCGGGCGTGACCCGCGCCGCCCGCCGCACCTGGTCACGCCCCGGCTCAGCGGCCTGTACCGGCAGTGGCCGCACGGGTCGCCGGACCACGGACCGCCGGAGCACTGACCGCGGGGGGCCGGGCGTGTCCCCACTGACCGCCGAGCGGGGCGTGGCCGCCCGGTTGCAGCACGCGCTGCTTCCGCTGCCCACCCGGCCGGTGCTGCCGGCCGGACTGCGCGTCGAAGTCGCCTATCCGCCCGCCCAGTCGGGGCTGCATGCCGAGTGACGCCACGACGAGCACGCCGCGGGCCCGCGTCGCCTCCGCACCGCGGCGAGGGCCGGGCCGTCTCAGCCGTCGCCCTGGGTGCGGGACTCCAGTGCGAGGCGGGTGTCGTCGCCGTACACGCCGTTCTCGTCGCCCCGGATGCCGTACCAGAGCTGGAAGCGGGCCACCGCCTCGGTCAGGACGGTGTCGTAACGGCCGTCGGTGGCGCCGTCCTTGTACACGTCCGGGATGCGCAGCAGACGCTGCTGGAGGTCGCTCACCTCGGGGCCGCTGTCCCCCTCGCGCAGGGTGCCGGCGCCGTCGGGGTCGGCCGCGGCGGAGGCAGCCGGGGCGGTCGTGACGGCCGGGCTGGGCACCGCGGAGACCGCCGGCGGCCGGGCGGCCGAGGCGGCACCGCGGCCGGGCAGCAGCAGCGCGCAGCCGAAGCCGATCACCGCCGCCGCGCCCACCACGGCCACGGCGGCGGTGTACGGCCGGCCCCGGACCCGGCCGGTCGAGCGGCCGGTCCGCGCGGGGCGCCCGCGCCCGGCGGTGACGGGCGGCAGTTCCTGTGTGGCGTCCTCGGCCCCCGGCGACGGCGGGTCCAGCGGCACCGACTCGTAGGTGAGGCCGTCCTGCTCGAACTCCCGGAACAACTCGGCCAGGGCGTCGGTGCGGCGCGGGCGCAGCACGCGGATCGGTTCGAGCACGGGGTTGTCCGGTGGCTGCTCCCGGTCGGGACGTGTCGGCACGCTGGTCTCCTTCCGACCCCGTGCGCAGGGTCTGCGTGGTCCCCCGGGGAGAGATACGTGGCCGGCGCCGGCGGGGTTCAGCCCACGGCCGGACCCGTCAGGAACCGGTGCAGGGACGCCCTCAGCGCGTCGACGAACGCGTCCCGGCGCGGCTCGTCCAGCGCGTCCAGGGACAGGTACGGGTTGAGGTCCTCCAGCTCGACCAGCAGGAGCCGCCCGTCCGGGGTCCGGCAGGCGTCGACGCGCTGGATGCCGTGGCCGAGGCCGTTCCAGTCGATGAACCCGCGGGCGAACTCCAGGTCGGCGCGGGAGGGTTCGTACGGCTCCAGCTGCCAGCGCCGGTCGGGGCGCGGGGCGTACAGGGCGTACTGGAAGTCGTGGTCGACGAAGAAGAGGGAGACCTCGTGGAGGAAGTCGACGCGCGGCTGCACCAGGACGGTTCCGTCGGCCAGCTCGCGTGCCCGGCCGGCGGACACGATCCGCAGGCCGGCCGAGTCCGCGCCGAGCTTCGGCTTGACGACGTAGGCGTCCGCGCCGGGCAGCAGGCGCACGTCCTGCGGACGGTCCACGGTGGGGATGACGGGGTGTCCGGCGGCGCTCAGCTCCAGCAGGTACTGCTTGCCGGCCATGTCGGCCCGGCCGGTCAGCGGGTTGTAGACGCGCGTGCCGCGCTCGGCGGCACGCGCGCGGAAGGCGTCGTAGGCGGCCTGGTAGCCGAGGACGGGGCCGCTGTTGCGGACCACGACGGCGTCGAAGGCGTCCATCAGAGCCACCGTGTCCCGCGGATGGCACAGCGCGAGGTCGAAGTCCTCGCGGAGGCGGGCGGTCAGGAAGACGTCCTCGTCGCCGTAGCGGCGGCCGCGCGCCGGGTACGCGAGGTCGGTGACGTACAGGAGACGGGGTCGTACGGACGGCATGCGGCTCTCCTCGGCGGCGGGACGCCGATCGTATGCGGCGGCCCCACGTCAGCAAACGCCCGGTAGGGGTGCCCGCCGACGGGCCGAGCGCACTCAGTTCCCTCCGAGGAGCGCACCGAGTGCCATCGGTTCCGGCCGGGTGCTACGTTCCGGGGCATGAGCTCCAGCAGCGCGACCCCACGCGACGGCCGGAAGGCACGGGCCGCGGCCACCAAGCCGCCCATGCGGGACGCCCTGGTGGCGGCGGCCTTCCAGTTGTTCCCGGAACGTGGCTACGAGCAGACCACGGTGGACGACATCGTGGCGCTCGCCGGGGTCGGACGGCGGTCGTTCTTCCGCTACTTCCCGTCCAAGGAGGACGTGGTCTTCCCCGACCACGAGCGATGCCTGGCCGACATGACGGCCTTCCTGTCCGCCGGCGACGACACGCACGAACCGGTGCGGCGGGTCTGCGAAGCGGCCCGGCTGGTTCTCGGCATGTACGCCGAGAACCCCACCTTCTCCGTGCAGCGCTACCGGCTCACCAAGAAGGTGCCGGGCCTGCGGGCCTACGAGCTGTCGGTGGTGTGGCGCTACGAGCGGGCCCTCGCCCACTACCTGCGCGGCCGCTTCGCGGACCGGCGTGACGGGACCCTCCAGGCCGACGTGATCGCCGCGGCAGTGGTCGCGGCGCACAACAACGCGCTGCGGTCCTGGCTCCGCTCGGACGGACAGGACGACGCGACCCTCACGGTGGACCACGCGCTGGGATACGTGCAGGCCGCTTTCGGCGGCACCCCGCCGACGCCCGCGCCCGCGCCCGCACCGGCGCCCGCCGAGCAGCCGGAGGACGTCGTGGTGGTCGTCTCCCGGCGCGGCGCCCCGCTGTGGCGGGTCGTCCAGGAGATCGAGACCACGCTCGGACGCGACTGAACCCGACGGCCTCCGGCCGGCCGGCCGGAGGCCGGGTACGGACCGTCTCACGGAATTTTCGGGGTACGGAGTGCCTTTACGCATGACACTGAGTGCCATACCCTGTGGGCGTGCACGGTTGCACGGTGAGCCGGGCACGTGCGTGCGCCGCTGCGGCACGCACACGGGATTCCGGGCCGAGCGCAGGGAGTTGACCAGCGTGTACCACCACTCAGGAAGCGTTGTCCGGGAGACGGCCGGCTTCGCGGCGGCCCTGCTGGACCCCAGGACCACCGACTCGGACGCGATGCTCTTCCAGCGCTGCGCCTGGTGCGGGACCGCGATGTACCACCGGCTGCTGTGCCCGGTCTGTCAGGGCAGCGAACTGCGCACCGAGCGCAGCGAGGGCACCGGCACGGTCCGGCACTCGACCGTGGTGCACCGCAACACCCCCGCCGCCCGCAACGTGTCCCTGATCGAGATGACCGAGGGCTTCGTCGTGCGCGGCCGGGTCATCGGCCCGCCCATCGGCATCCACAGCGGGGACCGGGTCCGCCTGTCCACCGCGAAGGACCCGGTCCGGGGCGAGCCGGTCTTCCAGCTCCTCGACGAGCCCTACCGGGCCTGGACCTGACCGGCCGCCGGCCGGGCCGCGCGGTTGCCGCTCCCCCCGCTCAGGGCGTGAGGGCCACCCGGAGACCCACGGTTCCCTTCCTGCCCCGGCGCAGCCTGCTGCCGAACAGGATCAGGCGGCCGGTGACGCCGTACTTGGCGGCGAGGAGCCGGCGGTAGCGGTCGGCGGTGGCCTGGTCGACGAGCTCGGCGGTCGCCGGCAACTGGTCGCCGGTCGGATTGCCCCGCACGTCACATGGCCCCGCGAGGACGTCGCCGCGGGCCCTGATCCGCTTGACCTTGCCGGAGTCCGCGACGGTCCACACGCCCAGGGTGTCGCCGTCGCGCACCACCCACACCGGGGTGGAGACCGGGGTGCCGTTCTTGCGGTAGCTGGTGATCAGCAGGTACTTGCCCGCGCCGAGCCGCTCCAGCTGGGTGCCGTCCATGACGACCAGTCTAGTGTCGCCCGGATCGGGACGGGCCCGCCGGGCCGGGCACCGCACCCCGCCGCGCTCTCGTACGACGCGATGCCCGGCCGGAGGCGAGGAGATCACCCGCACGCTGAACGCGGGCGCCCCCTGCCGCGTATGGGAGGAGGGCACTCAACGACCGGAGGGCCCCGCGGTGTTGACACCGCGCGTTCGGGTTCGGGAGCCATGCATGAGGCACGCACGACGACGGGCCGTCCGGCGAGTGACACGGCTGGCGGCCGTCGGCGGACTCCTTCTCGGAGGAGCCATGGTCACACGGGCCGTGGCGAGCGAACCGTCCGCCACCACCGCGCCCCGCACCTTCGCGCAGTCCTCGGCGGCCATGGGCACCGGTCTCGTCTCGAAGCTCGGCACCTCCCGCACCGCGGGCACCTGGCTCGGCGCCGACGGGCGGCCGGTCGTGGCGGTCACCGACCAGGGCGCGGCTGCCGAGGTCCGCCGCGCGGGCGCCCGGGCGAAGCTGGTCTCCCACAGCATGAACGAGCTCAAGTCGGCTGCCTCGACGCTGCGTTCCGCGCCCCGGGTGGCCGGCACGGCGTGGGTCATGGACTACCGGAACAATCGGGTGGTGGTCCAGGCGGACAGTTCCGTCTCGGCCTCGGACTGGTCCGGCATGACCCGGGTCGCGGACGGCATCGGCAGCTTCGTCCGCACGGAACGCGTCAAGGGCTCCTTCACGACCCGGGTGAACGGCGCGCAGCCGATCCTGTCGACCGGCGGACGCTGCTCGGCGGGGTTCAACGTGACGAACGGGCAGTCCGACTTCATCCTCACCGCCGGGCACTGCGGGCCCTCCGGTTCGATCTGGTTCGCGGACAACCAGGGCACCCAGCAGATCGGCAGGACGGTCCAGCAGAGCTTCCCCGGCAACGACTGGTCCCTGGTGCAGTACGCGAGCGGCAAGGCGGGCGACGGCGCCGACGTGGTCGCGGTCGGCGGCGGCAAGGGCGTGCGGATCACGGGCGTGGCCGACCCGACGGTGGGCCAGCGGGTGTTCCGCAGCGGCAGCACGAGCGGGCTGCGCAACGGCCAGGTGACGGGTCTCAACGCGACGGTGAACTACCCGGAGGGCACGGTCACCGGCCTGATCGAGACGAACGTGTGTGCCGAACCCGGCGACAGCGGCGGCCCGATGTTCTCCGAGGGGGTCGCCCTCGGGGTCACCTCCGGCGGCAGCGGCGACTGCACGACCGGCGGCACGACGTTCTTCCAGCCGGTGACGAAGGCGCTGTCCGCGCTCGGGGTCCGGATGATCGTGTCGGCGCAGGCCGGGTCGGCGGCCGGCCAGAGCGCCGCTCCGGCGCCTGCGGCGTCCGCGACGCACAGCGCCATCGCTCCCGGTGCCGCCTCGCCCGGCTCGTCGGCGACGGTGACCGGCGGCGCGGAGACGTCGACGCTGCTGTCGCGGCTCACCGACCCCCGGAACATCGGGCCGGGTCTGCTGGTCCTCGCGGGCAGTCTGGTCGCCCTGGTGGCCACCCGGTTCATCCGCGCGGAGCAGGACCGCAAGGCCTACCGCCGCCACTACTCGACGAATTGGGGCTGAGCGGGACGGCCCCCCCGTGACCGGACATGACGAAGACCGCCGGCGAGGCCGACGGTCTGTGTGTCGCGGGGACGGAGGTCGGTGCGAGGAGACGACCGGTCCGGTGGCGGGCACCGGGGCGGGCCGGAAGCCGGTGGGCTCCGGGTCGTTCAGGCCGCGTGCACCGGCCGGTGGACGGCGGCGGCCCACTCCAGGACGAGGCGTCGGTATTCCTCACGCTGCTCGCCGCTCAGTGTCCCGCCCGACCGGCGCCACAGGGCCCTGATCTCCTCGTTGACCTCGTCAGCCGAGCGATCGGAGGCGGGTTCAACAGTGGTGGACATGCCGTGAAGCATACGGCGAGACGGGTGAAGGCGATGTGAGTAAGTAGGAGCGATACAGACATTTCGGACCGTGTTGCTGATCACGTCATCTGTCAAGGTATGTAACGCGGTTCACACCTCGGTGTGACCGAGGACCAGGACACGGATGGCCAGTACGGCGGCGCCGCGGGCCCAGTCGTGGAAGTCGGAGACCTTGGTCTCCAGGTCGACCGGGGCCGCCATGGGGTGGCGGTGGGAGCGCAGGGTGTCGGCCACCGTCCCGCCTGCCACGTCCATCAGACCGACCCCTTCTCCGGCCAGCAGGATCTTCTGCGGCATGGCGAAGTTGGCGATGTGGGCGACCAGGATGCCCAGCGCCCGGGCCGCCTCCTCCACCACGCGGGCGGACATGGGCTCACCGTCGGCGGCGTGCGCGAGGATCTCCTCGTAGCTCAGGTCGCGGCCGGTGGCGGCCCGGATCTGGTAGCGGATGCTGGGGATGGTCAGCAGGGAGACGGCGCTGCCCCGCTCGCCGTCGGGGGTGAGGGGTCCGTCGGGCCGCAGGATCCAGTGCCGGCCGAAGCCCCGGTCCTCCTCGGCGCAGGGCACCCGCCGGCCGCCCAGCACGAGTCCGTAGCCGAGTCCGGCGCCGATGGTGAGGACGACGAAGCGGTCGAGTCCGCGGCCTGCGCCGAACCAGGTCTCGGCCTCCACGAAGGCCGCGACGTCGTTCTCCACGACGACGGGCAGACCGGTGCGCTCCTCGACCAGTTCGGCCAGGGGCACGTCCCGCCACAGCAGGAACGGTGACTCCCCCACGACGGCACGGTCCTCGACCAGGCCGCCGACCCCGATGCCGATACCGGCCAAGCGCGGGTGGGCGGCGGCGAGTTCGGCGGCCATCTCCGCGAGCAGGTCGGCGACCCGGGCCGGGTCGTGGGTGGAGAGCGGCCGGTCGTGCCGGGCGACGATGTCGCTCCTGAGGGTGGTGACGACGCCGTAGACCGTGTCCTGGGTGATCTTGAAGCCGATGAAGGAGCGGGAGTCGGCGACGACGTCGAGCGGCTGCGAGGGGCGGCCCTGGCGGGTCTCCGCCGGGGTGGTGCCCGCTTCCGGGACCTCGACCAGCAGGCCGGACTCGATCAGTGGTTTGGTCAGCCGGGTGAGGCTGCCCGGCGAGAGGAGCAGTCGGCGGGCGAGGTCGGTGCGCGACAGCGGCCCGTGGACGAGCACCTCGATCGCCACGGAGCGCTCCTGTCGGCTCAGCGGAAGCCAGCTGGCGGCGGCTGCGGTCATGGAGGTCAGACTCCCACATGTTTTCTTTCACCGTGAAAGGAACCGTGCCACTCCTCAGGACGGAAACCCGTCCGAGAAGAGTTGTGCCGCCCTCTTGACGGCTGGATTGTTCCGCAACAAAAGTAAGTGGGCGGCATCGCCCTCCCGGCCACGCCCGACGGCATCGCGGCCGCACCGGCCGCGTTCCCGGTACTCGACCACAGAAGGACTCGCGTTCCATGACATTCACACTCGGCATCGTCGGCGCCGGCCAGTTCTCCGGACAGTTCGCCACCCTGTTCCAGGCCCACCCCGGCGTGGGCGAGGTGTACGTCACCGACCTGCTGCCGGAACGGGCCGAACGGCTCGCCGCCGCCCAGGGACTCGCAGGAACGTTTCCGTCGTACGAGGACATGCTGGCGTCCGACGCGGTCGACGCGGTGGCGATCTTCACCCAGCGCTGGACGCACGGGCCGCTGGTGCTCCAGGGGCTCGACGCCGGCAAGCACGTCTACTCCGCGGTCCCCATGGCGATCACCACGGAGGAGATCGCGGCGATCATCGACAAGGTCCGGGCGACCGGACTGACGTACATGATGGGCGAGACCAGCCAGTACAACCCGGCGACCGTGCACGCCCGCAACCAGATCGCCGAGGGCGCCTTCGGGCGGATCTTCTACGCCGAGGGCGACTACGTCCACGACATGGACCTGGGCTTCTACGACGCCTACCAGTACAGCGGCGGCGAGAACTGGAAGGCGACCGCCAGCTATCCCCCGCTGCTCTACCCGACGCACTCGGTGGGCGGGGTGCTCGGCGCCTGGCAGACGCACGCGGTGAGCGTGTCGGCGATCGGGGTGGTCGACGAGCGCGGTGACGGCGTCTTCGACAAGGACGTCAGCCAGTTCGGCAACGACTTCTCCAACGCGAGCGCGCTGTTCGAGGTCGCCGGCGGCGGCTCGTTCCGCACCAACGAGTTCCGGCGGGTCGGCTACCCCTCCCACATCCGGGAGTCCCGCTTCCGCTTCTTCGGCACGGAGGCGAGCATGGAGCAGCTGGCCACGGTGGCGCTGTGGCAGGACAAGAAGGGGGTGAAGGACATCAGCGAACTCCTCGAACCCAAGCCCACGATGTCGCCGTCCGACCCCTCGCTCCAGCACATCGCGCCGGAACTGCGGGCGGCCTTCACGTCCGGCTCGGCGCCGGTGCACGACCGGGCGCGGCTGCCCCGCGAGTTCGACGAGCTGCACAACGGTCACGAGGGAAGCCACCACTTCCTGGTGGACGACTTCGTGACCGCCGTCACCACCCGGACGCTGCCGTCCGTCAACGCGTGGGTGGCCGCCCGCTACACCCTGCCGGGCATCGTCGCGCACGACTCGGCACGGCAGGGCGGGGCGAGGCTGCGGATCCCGGACTTCGGGGACGCGCCCACGGCGTGACCCGGCGGGCCGGGTGCCTCAGCCCTCTCAGGTGCCCGGCTTGCGGCCGTACACGAAGACGTCGTCGCCGTTCTTCAGGAGCGACCAGTACTTCTTGGCGGTGGTGGTGGTCATGTTGACGCAGCCGTGCGAGCCGGGCGGGTTCCACATGCTGAGGCCGACCGAGTGGAAGGCCTGACCGCCGTCGAAGAACTGGCTGTAGGGCATCGGCACGTTGTAGATGTCCGAGACGTGGTCGATGTCACGCCAGTAGATCTTCTTCAGGCCGGTACGGGTCTCGTAGCCGTCGCGGCCGGTGCGCACCGGCACCGGGCCGTAGACGAGCCGGCTGCCGTCCTGGATCCAGCTGAGCTGGAGCGTCAGGTTGACGCAGGCGATCCGGCCCTTGTTGACCGGGCACTTGCCGTCTCTGTTCGGGTTGTTCCCGACGGCCTTCTGCTTGTTCATCAGGTCCATCACGCCCCAGGTGACCGGACCCGCGTAGCCGATGTTCGGCGTGATGCCGTGCTTGTTCTGGAAGGCACGGATGGCGGTGCAGTCGGCGGCGGACTGCTTTCCGTCGACCGGCCGGCCGAGGAACTTCTCCACCTGCTTCTGGTACGGCCCGGCCGCCGTGGTGCAGCTCGCGGCCTGGGCCGGAGCCGTGCCGAGCGCGAGAGTGAGCGGTGCCACCAGTCCGGTGATCCCCAGTACGACGGCTCCCCGCCTGCGTATGTCCCCCATGGTGGGTCATTTCCCTTCATACGACGCTGTTGGTCCGGTCTGCGACCTCTGTCACCTAGACCGGTCACCGGCCCACGCGGTTGTAGCACCGAGCGCGCTGCGACGAAACGGTGACATTCGAAGCCCCACGGCATCGACCGCCACAGTACGCACTCCACGGGCGCGGTCCCAGCCCGCGGTGAAGGGGCCGGTCTCCCCCGAGTGGGGGGGGGGGGGGGGGGGGGGGGCCGCGCCCGGCGGGGCCCCCCCCCCCCGACACCCCCCGGGCCCCCTCCCCCCCCCCCCCACCCCGGAAAGAGGGTGTGGGGGGAGAGAGG
>NZ_JBWKDW010000035.1:0-68714 GCF_056435735.1 Streptomyces sp. NPDC043878 | reverse complement strand
TCTCCTGAAAACCCACCCGCGAAAAGAGAGAAACCAAAAAAAAAAAAAAAAAAACCCCCCCCCCCCCCCCCCCCCCCCCCCCCCCCCCGCCAGCCTCGTTCAGCGCGTAGCGCTGGCTTTGATTGGCATCATCGCCACGGCGCCGTTGTCGCCGACGACACTGGTGCGGGTACGGCGCCCCACGTGCCTTCCGGATTCGTCACTTCGAAGGGGACATCTTGCTCCTCCACGAACGGTACGCCCGGTACGCCAGCCAGCATGCATAGCCGATCGCCGCCCCGAAGGCCGCTGGCGCCCACACAGAAAGGCTGCGCCCAAAAGTGACCCCAATAGCCGTCATGGATGCAATGCAGCAACCCACTCCGACATAATTTTGGAGTTTACTTTCTCCCGACTTGGGCCGGTCACTCATCCGTCGTGGACTCCTCATCCTCTCAGTCCTCTCCAGCTCCAGCCGCGGACCGCCATGCCAGAACGCGATCTACGAGTCACGCGGCCAACTACCAGTGTGCGGCTTGCGTTACCGTTGCCAGCGGCGGGCCGCTATGCCCATGCCGCAACCTATACCGGCCGCATACCACGATCGGCGGGCAGCCTTGGTCACCCACGCAACCAATCCATTCCCGACGCCGCCGAAGAAGCAGGCTTGGACGTAGGGGTTGTGGTAATACCGCCTGACGTATTGGTTTCGATGTATGCGGTTTCGGACGCGATGGTGATAGTGCCTGGCGCGCGCATAGCCGGGCACGTGCCAGCTGTAACGGAAGGGCGACCAGCGGTCGCGGTGCCATGGAGCCTTCCAGTGCCACCCATAGCGACCGTCGAGATCGTAGGCGTTGATGGGGTCGACGGGATAGGTGTAGGCGTTGGGGTTGCCGCCGGGCACGGGGTCGGTGGTGAGGAAGCGCCCGGTGGTGGGGTTGTAGAGGCGGACGCCCATGAGGGTGAGGCCGGTGGGTGTCTCGGTGGAGCGGGTTTTCACTCCGAGCCAGCCGCAGCGGGCGGGCTGCTGCCCGGCACGGGCGTTGCCGTATTCGTCGGCGTCGAGGACGGACGGGGCGACGCTGGTGTCGAGGGGGAGTTGGAGGGTGATGTCGCCGTGGAGGTTGGCGAGTTGCAGGACGGTGCCACCGGTTTTGGTGCTGGTGGCGGCGAGGTCGCCGTAGGGGCCGTCGGCCCGGTCAGCTCGACCGACGCAGAGTCGACGGACCCCGAAGTCCTGTGACAGCCGGCGTGGGCTGGATCGGTGGCTGTTCGGTACAGCTGCCGCATTCCACGATCCTGATGTACGTCCCAACCAGCGTCACCCGGCAGAGCGTTCCCGCTGGCAACGCGACAGGACGCAGTAGTCCGCCAGCCCCCTCCCCACCCCGCCTCCAGGCGTTCGTCCGATCCCTCACGGGCCCCGCAGCCAACGTCGAGCCTCCATTCGGTCGCCGACGTGCAGCGTCAGGGAGCCCACCCCAACCCGGCGGGCCAACACCAGCCGGTCCTCCAGCGAAAGCGTCTCCATGAGGTCGTCCAGCGATGTTGTTGTCCGCGCGCCGTCCGCTGGCCGGCTGTCGTCTGGTCAGCGCGGGGGGCAGTCGTGGCGCCGGCTTCAACTGGTCCGAGCCCAGGTGCGTCTGTCCATGCGGCTCGCGTTCGCCCCGCTGGGCGAGCAGTTCGCGGACGGGGCGTTGGCTGACGGCGCCGACGGCGGCCGACGGCTTGGTCGCAGCGGCGCGAACCAGGCCCGAGAGCGGGGCCGCCCGAGGAGAGTCACCGCTGCGGACGCTGTCAGCTCACCGGATCGAGGAAGGTCAGCACCGAGGCGTCCTCCTCGATCAGCGGCGTGAGGGCGGCGTTGAACGGACCGCCGTACGGAGCCTTCAGGTGCGCCTGGAAGGCGTCCTCGTCCCGGTACACCTCGAAGATCCAGTAGGCGCGCGGGTGGGCGGCCTTGGTGTAGACGTCGAAGGCGAGGTTTCCCTCTTCGTCGCGCACCTTCTCGGCGTAGGCCAGGATCAGGCGGTCGACCTCCTCCTGGGTTCCCTCGCGGGCGGTGAACTCGGCGAGCAGGGTCTTGTTCACGGTGTGGTGTCCTTCGTGGTGGGGGTCAGTCGCGGTGGGAGCTGGGGTGCCGGACGCGGGCCTGGTCCGGCATCACCGAACCGTTCTCGGCGAAGACCTGGACTCCCCGGCCGGCGGGGTCCGGGAGGAAGGGAGCGGACGGTTGCCACCACCGCGATCATCCGCGGGCGGGCCTGGCGGAACACACGTCCAGAACTCATGGGTCTCTCCTGTGCTGCGGGCCGCCCACGCGGCCGGACCGCACGGCGTAGGCAGGCCGACAGTGACGCCCCGGAACCAGCGCCGTCGTCGGCGGCGCCCACCATGAGTGTCATCGATGACATGTTTCGCGATGACATCGAGTGGCCCGATGATGAACGCACTGCGGTCGACTCGTCAACGGTTGTCGCGCGATCACTCCTTCGCGGTCCAGCGGCCCGTCATGTGCCGCTGACGGCCGCGAGGCGCTCCAGCTGGTCCCGCCACGGGGGGTTGGGGCCGGCGACCGAACAGGTCAGGGCCGCGACGCGGGCGGCGAACCGGCACGCCTCCGCTACGTCGTCGAGGCGCACTTCGGCAAGTCGACCGCCGAGAAGGCCGCTGCTGCCGAGGTGGTGCAGCAACCCGGCCGTGAAGGAGTCCCCCGCCCCCACGGTGTCGACGACGGATGTCGCGACGGCGGAAACCCGTACCCGTTCACCGTCGAGTGAGGCGAGAGCGCCGTCGGCACCGCGCGTGACCACGACCAGCCGTGCTCCGGCGGCGTGCCAGATGTCGCAGGCCCGCTCGGGCGCCGTGCCCGGCAGCAGGAGTTCGAGGTCGTCCTCGCTCAGCCGGAGCACGTCGGCGAGGGCGCACCAGCGAGCGAGCCGGGCGCGGTAGACGTCGGGGTGGACGAGCAGCGGCCGGACATTGGGATCGATGCTGATGGTCGTGTGAGGCGCCGCGGCCGCCAGGAAGTCCTCCACCACCGCCGCACCGGGTTCCCGGACCAGGGCCAGCGACCCGGTGTGCAGGCAGGCGGTCCCGGTCAGATCGACGCCGCCCAGTTCCGCTGCGGTCCACTGCCAGTCGGCCGTGTTCTGCGCGTGGAAGGAGAACGTGGCCTGCCCGCGCGCGTCCAGCTCCGCCACAGCCAGTGTGCTCGGCTCCTCCGCTGGGACGGCGTCCGCCAGGTCCACGCCCGACGCTTCCAGATGGGCTCGGAACAGTCGTCCGAACACATCGCCCGACAGGCGCGCCAGGAAGCGCGCCGGCGTGCCGAGGCGGGCCAGGGCCACTGCCGTGTTCGCAGGTCCGCCGCCCGGCAGTACACGCAGGGCGAGTTCGTTGGAGGTGCTCACGGGTTGGGCGAACGCGTCCGCGACGCACTCCCCCAGGACGGTGATCTGACGCGGGCTCATGGACTGCTCTTCTCTGACGGGCCTACGGGCACCCCGGTCACGCGAGGACTGCCGGACACTCCTGCGGGACTGCGACCGCCGGGTTTGCCGATTTGTGACAAGCACAAGGCATTGACGTTTCCGGGAAGCGGAGTCCATCATCCTCGCCATGCGGTGTCAACGATGACATAAGTCAACGATGACACCACGGGTCGGCATGAAGCATGCCGACTGCCGCTCGTGAACCCGCAGGAGTTCGTCATGTCCCGCATTTCTCGTCCCACCTCCTCCCTTCTCAGAGTCGCCGCGTGCACGTCAGTGGCCGCCCTCGCCCTGACCGCCTGCGGTTCCGGCTCCGGGTCGAGTTCCGCGAGTTCCGGCTCGGGCACCGTCAAGGTCGGGCTGATCACCAAGACCGACACCAACCCGTTCTTCGTGAAGATGCGAGAGGGAGCGGAGAAGGCCGCCAAGGAAGAGGGCGTGCAACTGTCGACCGCCGCAGGCAAGTTCGACGGGGACAACGCCGGCCAGGTCACCGCCGTCGAGAACATGGTCGCCGCCGGTGTGAAGGGCATCCTGATCACCCCGAGCGACTCCAAGGCGATCGTTCCCGCCATCCAGAAGGCTCGCGCCAAGGGTGTCCTGGTCATCGCCCTGGACACCCCGACCGAACCGGAGAGCGCGGTCGACGCCCTTTTCGCCACCGACAACCGCAAGGCCGGCCAACTGATCGGCGAGTACGCCAAGGCCGCCATGAAGGGCAAGACGGCGAAGATAGCCACCCTCGACCTCGCACCCGGCGTCTCCGTCGGCGTCCAGCGGCACGAGGGCTTCCTGAAGGGCTTCGGCGCCACCGAAACGGACGTCGCCTGCGCCCAGGACACGGGCGGCGACCAGGCCAAGGGCCAGACCGCCATGGAGAACTGCCTCCAGAAGGAGCCCGGCATCAACGTCGTGTACACGATCAACGAGCCCGCCGCCCTGGGCGCGTACACCGCGCTGAAGGCCAAGGGCCGCGAGAAGGACGTTCTGATCGTCTCCGTCGACGGCGGCTGCACCGGGACCCAGGCGGTGAAGGACGGCAAGATCGCCGCCACTTCCCAGCAGTACCCGCTCAAGATGGCCGCCGAAGGCGTCAAGGCCGTGGTGACCTACGCCAAGGACGGCAAGAAGGCGTCCGGCTACACCGACACGGGCGTCACCCTGATCACCGACAAGGCCCAGACCGGTGTCACGTCCAAGGACACCGGCTACGGCCTGGAGAACTGCTGGGGCTGAGCCCGCCGGGACCGTACGACATCGCCTCTCCCCGAGCGGGGGCGGCCGGCCCCGCACCTCCCCGGCAGAGGACGGCCGCCCCCTGTCCTGCCACCCAGGGCTTCTGTCTTCCGACAAGGAATTCCCATGACTGCCACCTCCACACCACCGGCGACGTCCACGCCGTACGCCGAGCTCAAAGCACCGACCACGGCCCGCAGACTGCTCACGGCCCCCACCACCGGCCCGCTGGTCGCTCTCCTCCTCGCGTGCGCGTACTTCTCCCTCGCCTCGGACCAGTTCCTCACCGGCGGGAACTTCTCACTGATCGTGCAGCAGGTCATGGTCGTCGGAACCCTCGCCATCGGTCAGACCCTGATCATTCTCACCGCGGGCATCGACCTGTCGTGCGGAGCCGTGATGGCGTTCGGCAGCATCATGATCGCCAAGACGGCGGCCGAGGGCTCCCTGCCCCCGCTCCTCGCCATCGCTCTGGGCCTGGTCGTCTGCGGCGGATTCGGGCTGCTCAACGGGCTGTTGGTGCAGAAGATCCCGCTGCCGCCGTTCATCGTCACCCTCGGCATGCTCAACGTGGCGTTCGCGCTGACCCACATCTACTCCAAGGAACAGACCGTCACCAGCCTGCCCGGCGCGCTGACGGCTCTCGGCCAGACCTTCCCGCTCGGCCACACCGACATCACCTACGGCTCCCTGGTCACCATCGCCCTGTTCCTCCTCCTCGCCTACGCGCTGAGCAGCACCGGCTGGGGCCGGCACGTCTACGCCCTGGGGAACAGCCCGGAGGCGGCACGCCTCAACGGCATCCGCACCTCCCGCCTGACCATCGGCATCTACACCGTGGCCGGTCTGCTGTACGGCATCGCCGCCCTGCTGCTCATCTCCCGCACCGGAGTCGGCGACCCGCAGGCGGGGCAGACCGACAACCTCGACAGCATCACCGCCGTGGTCCTCGGCGGCACCAGCCTCTTCGGCGGACGGGGCTCCGTGCTGGGCACCTTCATCGGTGTCCTCATCGTCGGTGTCTTCCGCAACGGGCTGCAGCTCATGGGCGTCGCCTCCATCTACCAGACCCTGATCACCGGGGTGCTGGTGATTCTCGCGGTGACCATCGACCAGATCTCCCGGAAGAAGGCCCGATGACGACCACCGCCTCCCCCACCCCCGTTCTGCAGGCCCGCGGTCTGGTCAAGCGCTACGGCCAGGTCACCGCCATCGACGGCGCCGACTTCGACCTGCTGCCCGGCGAAGTCCTCGCCGTCATCGGCGACAACGGAGCCGGCAAGACCAGTCTCATCAAGGCACTCACCGGGGCGGTCGTCCCCGACGCCGGCGAGATACGCCTGCACGGCAAACCCATCCAGTTCTCGGGGCCGCAGAGCGCACGCGCCCACGGCATAGAGACCGTGTACCAGGACCTCGCGGTGGCGGCCTCCATGGACATCGCCTCCAACATGTTCCTCGGCCGCGAACTGCGCCGCCCCGGTGTGCTCGGCAACGTCTTCCGCATGCTCGACAAGAAGCGCATGCGCCAGGAGGCCGCCGAGCACATGGCCGACCTGAAGATCGGCCTGCGCTCGCTCACCCAGGCGGTCGAGACCCTCTCCGGCGGACAGCGACAGGCCGTGGCCGTCGCCCGCTCCGTCGCCTGGGCACGCAGCGTCGTCGTCATGGACGAACCCACCGCCGCTCTCGGCGTCAAGGAGTCGGGCCAGGTCCTCGACCTCATCCGCCGTGTCCGCGACCAGGGCATGCCGGTGGTCCTGATCAGCCACAACATGCCCCACGTCTTCGAGATCGCCGACCGGATCCACGTCCACCGGCTGGGCCGGCGCGCCGCTCTGATCAAACCCTCCGACTACTCCATGGCGGAGGTCGTCGCCATCATGACGGGCGCGCTCACCGTCGATGGGGCTGGAGGTACTGTCGTAGCGGATTCCGAGGCCGCGAAGGCCGCGGGCGTCCAGGCCACCTGACCACACCACTCAGCGCTCGACGGAATCCGGCCGAGGCCGCGGCCGGAACCGGCGAGTATAGGAGACGGTTTCCTCCATGGCAGCGAACCGCCGCCCAACCCTGGCCGACGTCGCACGCGAAGTGGGTGTCAGCGCCAAAACGGTCTCCCGCGTCCTCAACGAGGACGGACCCGCGTCGACCCGGACCAGGGAACAGGTACTCGCCGCGGTGGCCAAACTCGGCTTCCAGCCGAACCTCATGGCGCGCAACATCCGCGTCGGCGGGCCCGACACCACCATCGGGCTGGTCGTACCCGACCTGGGCAACCCGTTCTTCGGAGCCGTGGCCGGAAGCATCGAGGACGCCGTCCGCGACCGCGGACTCACTCTGCTGATGGGCTCCTCGGCGGACGACCCCGACCGCGAACGCGCCCTGACCGACAAGTTCCTGGCCCGCCGCGTCAGCATCCTGATGGTCGTGCCGTCCGTCGGCGCCGACCACTCCCACCTCAGGACTCACCGCGCCGCCGGACTGCCCGTCGTCTTCATCGACCGCCCTGGAGCGGGCCTGGTGACCGACAACGTCGTCAGCTCCAACCGCGAGGGCGCCCACGACGGCGTCGCCCACCTGGTCGCCCACGGCCACCGGCGTATCGGATTCCTCGGCGACCTGCCCACCAGGCTCTACACCCGGCGCGAGCGCCTCGCCGGGTACCGCGAGGCGCTGCGGCAAGCGGACCTGCCCTACGACCGTTCCCTGGTGAGCAGCGCACACGACCAGCACGGGGCCTCCGCCGCCACGTCCCAACTGCTGAGCCTCCCGGATCCCCCGACCGCGCTCTTCGCCGGCAACAACATCGTCGCCCTGGGCATCGTCACCGAACTCGCCCGCACCAGGAGGAAGGACGTGGCCGTCGTCGCCTTCGACGACGTGCCGCTCGCCGAAGCACTCGAACCGGCCCTGACCGTCGTCGCCCAGAACCCCGAAGACATCGGCAGAACGGCGGCAGCCACCGCCCTGGCCCGCCTGGACGGCGACCGTTCCCGCTCTCGCACCACCACTGTCCCCACCCGGCTGATCGTCCGAGGCTCGGGCGAGCAGACTCCTACGGCGACGCAGAACGTCCCACTCCGAGGAGACCGGCGCGCGCACGGCAAGCATCCTGCCCTGGACATCGGCCTCGGGACGACCACGAGGCGCGCGAGCGCGTGAACTCCGAGCGCTGACGTCCTGGTTGGGCGGCGCTCGACACGATCCCGGTCCCGGGGCGCGTCGGATGCGGTCTGCCGCCTCCGACGCGTTCTGAGCCACCAGTTGCCGGACTACCGCCGCTTCAACCACCGCGCCACCCGGACCTGATGACGTCCTTCGGCGGTCGGGCCGCCGCTGTTGACCGTATCCGCGCAGGAACGCGGTCCCACGCCGGTCGTGCCACCACCGTTGACCGTCTCCGCGCTTGAACGTGGCCCCACGCCGGTCGTCGGTCTCCGGGCAACCCGCGGAGGCAGTGCCGGCCGACGTTCGGGGCCTGAAACGACAGACGGCTCCGCCGGGATGGGTCACCGATGTACCGGTGCCCTCGGCGGAGCCGTCGGTCATACACCCACAGCCGGGTGGGGAGCGGGTCGGAACTCCGCGCGCTCCCCTGGTGTCAGGAGCGGCGGCGGCGGCCGGCGGTGTACATCGTTCCGGCGCCGATGGCGACGACCACGGCGGCCGCACCGGCGATCAGACCGACCGGTGCGCTCGAGCCCGTCTCCGCGAGCGGCGGCGTGCTCTCACTCGGCGAGGGTGCCGGAGTCGCGGGCGGGGTCGACTCCTTGGGCGGCACGTCCGAGTCCGTGGGCGGTGTGGTGGATGAGCTGGGGCTCGTGGGAGGGGTCGACTGCTCGGCCGGCGGCTCGCTGCTCGCGGGAGCCGTGGGCGTGGAGGGAGTGGCGGGCGTCGACTCCGAGGGGGTCGTTCCGGGCGAGCTCGGCTGCGTAGGAGTGCATGCCTTCTCCCCGCCGTTCCACGCCGCTATGAGGTGGAACGGGGTGACGACGTTGCCCGGCTGATAGGGAGCGGGACCGTGACCCTCGCCCGTCCCGCCGTCATAGGTGACGTCCTCGCCGTACAGGTCGATCTGGCCGTAGCAGTCCGGTGTCTTCACCCCCAGCTTCTGCCAGGTGCGCTTCTCGTCGCCCGCACCGGCGACATCGGCGGCCGTGAGGTACACGGTGGCCTTGTCGGTGAGGGTCTGGTGGCCCGAGGTGTACCAGTTGGGACCCTCGGTGGTGTATTCGGCCAGCGAGACGGGGTACTTGCAGCCGTCGCCGACGCTCTGGCCGGGGGCCAGCCGGACCTCGACGGTGCCGGGCATGGTGTCCCAGCTGTGGAATCCGCCCTGCGAAGTCCAGTCGGCGCCGACGGCGCTGCCGTCGGCGTCGACGATGCGGTACTGGACCGTGGCTGACTCGCACGCCCCGCTCTCGGTGGCATGAGCGACGCCCCCGGTGAGCACGGGCCCGGCGGCGGCGAAGGCCGCCGCCGTGAACACCGCGGCGATTCTTGATTGGCGCATACGCGACAAAGTGAACCTCTGATGAATCGAAGTGTGGGAGGTGGCGTTGACGAGTGGAGGGGGTGACCAAAACGACCAGAAGAGCCGCAAAACGCCCACAGCGCCACTCGCGTCACTTCACTCACTGTGGATAAAGCGAAGTAGAGCGAATTCTGGCCGCTCTTCACAGCTTCCGTCAATTCTTCACACACTCAACATGGTCGCATGGAGCGGGAGTTCACCCAGGGCAGCGCTGTCACCACGCTCCCGTGACAGCGCGAGGAAGCGACTCCTCTTTCGCGGTGTTCCGACCGCCGCCGGGCTCTCCACCTCGTTCGAGACACCTTTACCGCGTCCCGGCCCAACTGCGAGCTGCGTCCCCGACTTCGATCCGGCCAAGGTGACGATCACGGTCCATTGCTCTAAGCTGCGGCTTGCACCTCCCGGGGGGCGGCTGGCCGAATATCGACCAGCACCGTGACACGTGCGCATCACCCACGCCATCTCAACTCGTGCCTCAGCATGCCGTCAGGCGCCCGCGCCTGCACGCGCCTGCCGCCCGAGGCTGCCCGGAAGGGTCCGGATCGGCGCGTTTCCCCGGATCACACAGTCATCGGAAGGCAGAGAACGTCATGGCGGAACGGCAGTACCTCGGTCAGGGCACCACCACGTCCTGGGAGAAGTTCTGGTACATCCTGGGTTGCATCTACTTCGGTGCCGCCTACCTCCAGAAGGTCCCGGTGAAGAAGGCGCTGAGCGAGTACGGGCTGGTCGAGATGACCGGTGCCGAGAAGTTCTGGTACGTCGTCCAGTGCATCTTCTTCGGTGCCGGGTACTTCGGGAAGGTCACCATCAAGAAGGCACTGTCCGAGGTACGGAACAGCGGCGGGGTCCCCACGGTCTGACGACACCCGGGGCCGGCAGGAGCCGCGGACCCGAATCGCGAGGAGCGAGCCGGGCCGGCGGCCCGGCGTCCATGGATCCGGGGCGATGTCGCGCCGGAGTTCCGACCACCGCCTGAGCGTCAGCGCCCGGCCTCGTCGCGGCGGCAGTACAGGAAAAGGTGAGGCTCCGGCCCTGCGCCGGGGTGGTCCGGACTGAAGACGGTGTCGTGCCGCGACAGCACCGTAAGCCCTGCCGCCTGCACCATGGCGACGAGGTCTTCCTCGGCGAAGCTCGTCGCGCGAACCGGTTGGCCCATGAAGACCACCTCGACGTCCTCCACGTCCGCCGGCACGGTGGCCAGCACCAGATGCCCTCCTGGCCTCAAGGCCAGGGCCAGCCGCCGCGTCAGTGCCGACTGCTCGGCGCGGGTCATCTGCAGCAGTGAGAAGAACACGCAGACACCGTCGAACGACTCCGCCCCCAGGGGGAGATCCCGGATGTCTCCGCGGCGGAACTCGGCCTCGGGGACCTGGCGGGTGGCGAGTTCGACCATGACGGGAGAGACGTCGACGCCCAGCACCGAGTGCCCTGCGGCGATGAGCGCGGCCGCGGTGGGCCGCCCGGTGCCGCTGCCCACGTCCAGCGTCCGCGCTGCGGGCGGCAGCCGCTCGATCAGCCATTCCAGCGCGGACAGATGCGCGGGCGCACCGGCGAACGCCTTCTCGTAGTCGGGGCCCAGCGCGTCGAACAGCACGGCAGCAGGCGGCCGTTGGTCATCGTGCCTCACGTCGGTATCCCTTCGCTCGCCGACCCGCATCGTCGCACTCCCTGAACGCGGCCCACAACGGCGTGCCACCGCGTGTCCCGTGGGACCGGAAGGGCAATGAGCGCCCGCACTCAACGGTGGACCGACGTGCCGGCGTTCGCCGATGGTGAGCAGTCCGACCTCCCTCAGAACCGGAGCGCGTCGGGGTTACCGCCGGTCCCGGCGTGGTTCAGTCGGCGGACAAGCCCGGCGTGCGACCAAGGCGCTCCTTGCTTGGCGCCGTCAAGCCCTCGGGCCACTGGGCGAATTCGGACACCACCGGGTTCGAGGGACCGATCCCGTGACCGATGGGGACTCCTGTCACCGCTGGGTCGTGGCTCCTCTCCCCAGGTCGTGACACAGCGGACGCCGTCCCCGTACCTGGCGGCGTCCGCCGTGACGCGATCCGGGGTCAGGCGGGCTGCCAACCGAGGATCGACTTGTACGCCGACTCGACGCCGCCGGCCGCGATGACGGTCGACGGGATCTGGTCCGGGTCCGTGATGTTGTGGTTGTCCTTGATCACGACTCCCTTCTGGTCGTAGTCGGACGGACCGGCCGGCCAGTAGTCGCCCTCGATGTCCGTCGGGTCGTACGTCCCGTCGTTCAGCGTGTAGTTCGTGTGCTTGCTGCCCCACGGCGAGACGTTGATGTTCCACACCGCGTTGCCGAGGATCGACACATAGCTGGCGCCGTTGTCGGTGTACAGGACATGGCCGCCGGAGGTGTTGAGCTGGTCGTGGACCACGTTTCCGGTGACGTGCTCACCGGTCGCCATCGACGTGCCGGTGATTCCGTTGGTGTAGACGGCGCCGCCGTCGCCGAGCAGCGACATGTGGTCGTAGATCAGGTTGTACGAGATGGTGTTGTGGTGGGAGTAGTTCGGTTGCGCGGGCAGCTTCACCTTGTCGGGCCAGCCGCCCCAGCCGATGGAGATCGCCGTGTAGGGCACGTGGTCGATCTGGTTGTGGGTGATGGTCGACGTCTCGATGTACCCGGCGTCGATCGCGACCCCGCCGTGGTATTCCGCGGCGATGTCGTAGAAGTGGCTGTCCTTCACGGTGATGCCGCTGGTGTGCCGCGTCGCGTCGCTGGGCTGCGGGATGTCGACACCGCCCAGGTCGAGGCCGTTGCCGGAGACATCGGTGAACACGCACGCGGTGACCGTGTCGCCCTGGGAGCCGTCGCCCAGATCGAGCCCGGCCGCGCCGAGATGGACGAAGTAGTCGTGGTCGAAGTGGATGTTCTTGTCGTACGTGAAGCGGACCGCACCGGGCATCTTCGTCCAGTTGCCGTACGGGCACGTGCCTCCCGACACGAAGTCGCACAGACCCTGGGTGGCGTAGCCGCTCGCGCCGGTGACCTGGTAGGTGGCCTGGATCTCGGAGAAGCCCGTGCCGGTGTTGGACGTCGTGTAGGCGGCGTAGCTGAACTGGATGCCCTGGAAGCCGATGTGGGTCGGCTCGTCGGACGCCTTGCCGGAACTCGCCACCAGGGTGCCCAGCGACGGCGCCTCGACGTCCGCGGTGGTCAGGTCCTCCCCGGAGCGCGGCAGGTAGTAGAACCGGTGCTGGCTCCTGTCCAGGTAGAACTCGCCCGCTTTGTCGAGCAGTTCGTAGGCGTTCTCCACCGCAGTCGGGGCCTCGGTGATCGACTTGCGGCCGACCAGGTTCACCGTGCGGCCGGAGTCGTCGGTGCGCATGACCCGCTGGGTGGAGTTGTTCCAGCAGGGCTGGGCCATGGTGATGGCGGTGCCGGTGACGGAGGCGACCGGGCAGCGCGGCTCGGTCCACGCCCCGAGGCCGCCCCGGTAGACGAACTCGATCGCCGACGGGTTGCGCCACCCGGCCATGGGGTCACCGGACGCGGTGGTGTATCCCGTAGCCGTCTGGGTGACCGTCACCGGGAGCGTGCCCGTGGCGCGCCGGGCCCTCGTGCCGTTGACGTACAGCTGTCGGGTGTCCAGGTCGGCCGGGGCCGGAGCGGACCAGATCCCGCCGCTGCCCTTGGTCCATCCGCTGACCCGGACTCCACCGCTGACGACCGGAGACTGTCCGGACGCCGCCTTCCACCAGACGGTTCCCGCCGACCCGCCGCCGGAGTCCGCTGCGGTGAAGGTCAGTGTCTTGGTGAGCCGGTAGACACCGCCCGCCAAGGTCACGGTGACCGGGCCGGAGGTCGACTTGTCGATGGCCCGGACCGCGGTCTGCGCCTTGGTGAGCGTGCGGAACGGTTCCGCCGCACTGGTGCCCGCGTTGCTGTCGCTTCCGGTGGGCGAGACGAAGTAGGTGACGGCGGTCGCCGCGTGCGCCTGTCCCGTCAGTCCCCAGGCAGGCAAGAGCACGCAGACGAGCGCCGCAATCACCCGCCAAGGTCCGATGACTAATCGCATCGATGTGGCGCCCCTCATGACCAGCCCCTCTGACGTGTTGGAAACATGCAGGGAAAGTAGGGGTAAGCGCGCGCAGGGTCAACACTCTCGGCGTAGATACATCGGATCTATATCCACGTCCCGCCCTGACGTTGCTGCACCGCGGTACAGCATGCCGACGGAGCGACCGGGTTCGGTCTGCGGGCCGGTGCTGTGCCGACTGAGGGTCCGGCGACCTGACGACCTGGCGGCCTGACGATCTGGCGGCCTGAAGGACTGAAGGCTGACGGCCTGGCGGCCGCGCGTCAGCTGGGGAGCTGCTGCAAGGTCCAGCCATTGCCGTCCGGGTCGGTGAACGCCGCGTAGGAGACGGTCGGTTTGCCCGGCGCGCTCATGTCCACCACCTCGGCGACTTCGACTCCGCGCCCGACCAACTCGGTCCGCGCGGCGTGGATGTCGTCGACGACGAGGTGCAGACCCTGGACCGAGCCCGCAGGCGTGCCGACGATGCCGACGCCGATGGCGATCGAACAGGACGACCCCGGCGGCGTCAGTTGGACGACGCGGAAGCTGTCGTTCGGGCTGAAGTCGAGGTCGACGTCGAAGCCGAGGCGATCGGCGTAGAAGCTCTTGGCGCGGTCGACGTCGGTGACCGGGAGCGGGATCAGTTCGAGGCGGTAGTCCATGGCGGGGTTCCCTTCACAGGATCGGTTGGTCGGTGTTCACCGAGACGTCGGGTGCCGCGGGCCTGCGGATCGGCAGTTGCGGCGAACGTTCTCGGCACACCGTGAAGTTTCCTTGATCGGCGGAACGGACCGCCAGCGACCACTGGCACTCGGCCGGTGAACCTGACGCTGAACCGCCCGCACGGCAGAGACGGCTACGACGCCAACGGCCGCCCTGACGGCATGCGGGCGTGCCGGCGTCTTTGCTTGCGCTGATCCGTTTCTTGAGCGGGACCCGGTGCGAAAGTCCGCTTCCGTACACGTTCGCCCTCTCGGATGTGGGGTGCCAGGTGCGCAGGCTTCCCCTGCCTCGCACAGCGACGAGGAGGCCCCCTTGTTCCCACGTCCGCTTCGCCCCGCTCGTACCGTCACGGCTGCTGCCGCCGCGCTCGCGGCTGTCGGCGCCCTCACCGCCGCGGCCACCGCGCCCGCTTCGGCACGCGTTCCCGCCCCGGCACACCCCGGTGCCCGTCACGTCCTGCTGTTGTCCGTCGACGGCCTGCACCAGTCCGACCTGGCGTGGTACGTCCACCGGCACCCCCGGTCGGCGCTCGCCCGGCTCGCCGCGGGCGGGGTGGAGTACACGCACGCGAGAACGACCATCCCCTCGGACTCGTTCCCGGGCATGGTCGGCCAGCTCACGGGCGGCAACCCCCGGACCACGGGCGTCTATTACGACGACACGTACAGCTCCACGCTCCTGCCGGCAGGCACGACCACCTGCGCCGGCGCCAAGCCCGGCGCCGAAGTCGACCTCACCGAGGATCTCGACAGGGACAAGGACTCCCTCGACGCGGGCCAGGGCCTGAACGGTCTGCCCGGCAGCATCCTGCAAATGACCGGGGCCCCCACCAGTCTCATCGACACGTCGAAGCTGCCCGTCGACCCGAGGAGCTGCACGCCGGTGTACCCGCACTCGTATCTGAAGGTGAACACGGTCTTCAACGTGGTCCGCGAGGCCGGGCTGCGGACCGCGTGGTCCGACAAGCATGCCGCGTACGAGATCCTCAACGGCCCTTCCGGTGACGGCATCCAGGACCTGTTCACCCCCGAGATCAACAGCACCGCCATCGGCTACCCGGCGGGTGACTGGACCAAGGACAACGCGGCGACCGAGCAGTACGACGGCTACAAGGCACAGGCCGTCCTGAACGAGATCGACGGCTACGACCACAGCCGCGCCCACCGGGCGGGCACCCCGGCTGTGTTCGGCATGAACTTCCAGTCCGTCTCGACCGCCCAGAAACTGCCCGAGTCCGACGGGCTGACGGGCGGCTACCAGGCGAGGGGCGTGCCCGGCCCGTTGCTGGCGAGGAACCTCGCCTTCGTGGACCGGCGGATCGGTGCCTTCCTCACCGAACTCCGCAGGACGAACCTCGACGGCGGCACCACCGTCATCCTGTCCTCGAAGCACGGGCAGTCCCCCACTGACCCGAAGGCGTTGACGCGTGTCGACGACGGCCCCCTGCTCGACGGCCTCAACGCCGCCTGGAAGGCAGCCCGTCCCGGCTCCGGTGACCTCGTGGCGCACGCGGTCGACGACGACGCCATGCTCATCTGGCTCACCGACCGCACCAGGACCGCCACCGACTTCGCCAAGGCATACCTGCTCGCCCAGTCCGGCACCGGCAACGACATCGACGGCGCTGCCAAGCCCTTCACGGCGAGCGGCCTGAAGACCCTGTACGCCGGTGCGGACGCCGCCCACTACTTCCACGCCCGCCCGGGCGACTCGCGCGTGCCCGACCTGGTCGGCATCGCCCGGTACGGCGTCGTCTACACCGGCGGCAAGAGCAAGATCGCCGAGCACGGCGGCGCCCACGCCGACGATCTGGGCGTCCCGCTCATCGTCTCCGGCGCGGCCGCCCCGCACGGTGTGCGCTTCGGCGGCACGGTACGGACCACGCAGATCGCCCCGACCATCCTGCGGCTGCTCGGCCTCGACCCACGAGCGCTTGACGCCGTACGCATCGAGCACACGCGGGCGCTCCCGCTCCGCTGACACCACCCTCGACGCCTCCCCGCACACCCGGGACGCCGGACCGGGCCGGCCGTCCGTGCTCGAACGGCCGGGGGCGGGGTAGGCCGGGTACGCCCGGAAGGGTTGCCCGACGCCGACGGGAGCGGCGGCCGGCACTCAGGCGTTGGCGTGACTGCGCCCGCCCATCCTCCGCGGAGCGGCATGGTGCACGGCCCCACCCGCACGGGCAGCCTGCTGACGCCACAGCCACACCGAGGTCACGGCCAGCAGACCGGTGAAGACGACCAGGAGAATCGCCGACACCCACATGGGCCGGCTTCCCGGGTTGTCCCATCCCGTCAACCCAGCCGATGCCGCCCACAGGACGGCACCCCCGGCGTAGAAGGTGCGGATCCGGCGCAGTTGCCGCAGTGCCCGTACGGACTCGATGTGATCAGTTTCCCGTGCCATGTGACGCGCGTACCCCGATACGCGCGCACCATCAGCCTTTTCGGCAAGTTGCTGCATGACTTGAGCCCGGAGCAGCCTTTTCGGCACGTTGCTGCACGAGTTGAGCCCGGAGCTCGACACCAGAAGCCCGCCGGTGGGGCACCGAAGCCTCCTGACTCCCGGCTCGCAGGCGGATCGGCTGACACCAGGCATCTGCCCGCCGGCAACACCCCGGCCCCCGACGCGTAACGCCGGGGGCCGGGGTCGAACTACGGGCAGACGGCTACCGCTGCGTCGTCTCGCCGCCCTGATAGGCACGGCGCGCCGCGTCGGCGGCCTTGTCGGTCTGAGCGTCGTACTTGTCGCCCGTACGCTCGTCGACCACGCGCTCAGCGCCCGCGACGCCCTTGTCGGCCTGGTCCGGGTGGCTCTTCGCCATCTCCTTGGCCTTGTTCGCCATGTCGCCCAGCTTGCCCATGGGTACCTCCTGAGAGCTTGCGTGCGTTGTGCCGAGGCGACGAGTACCCGCACTCGCCGATCCCTCACCTCTGCCCTCCCCAACCCCCCGCTGTGTGAGACGCCGTGCTCCTTGCCGGAGTCCGACGTGCCGAGTACGGGGATCGGCCGGTTCGTCACATCGGCTGAGGATCTGCTGGTCTGCCGGGGCCTCACGACCGGCGTGTGGTTCACCGCCTTCCCGCTGCGCGGGCGGCGGTTGTACGCCGACAGCCAGGCGGCGCGCGCCGAGCGGGCCGAGCGGAGCGGGAACACCTGGTGCGGCTCGCGGCAGCCGCCGGGCAGGCGCGGTCCGGAGGGCGACACCTCCGACGAGGGCCACGGGGACCGGGGCATTGCGTCAGCCTCTCCCCCACTGCGCGTACGGCAGCCGGGGTTGACGCTGATCACGCTCACGCGGCCCGCCTTCCTCGGGGGTGAGGCGGACAGGGGCCGGTCGCCCGGCGAAGGGCTGACCGCCCACCCCGCCCACGCCGTGGTCACGCAGGGGCCCGACGGTCAGGCCGCGCTCCTCGCAGGTGTCGAGGATCCGGGGCAGGGCGCCGAGGGTGTTGTGCCAAGAGCCCGGGGCGGACGTGCAGTCGGAGTCGTGGAGGAGGATCGTGCCGCCGCCGTCGAGGTCCCCGGTGACCGAGCGGTGGACGGAGTCGGGCGTGGCCCGGGCCGTCCAGTCCTCGCCCCAGCAGGTCCACAGCGTCGGGGTGAGGCCGAGCCGGCGGGCGGCGAGGTGGGCACCGGTGGTCATCACGCCGTAAGGGGGCCGGAAGAGCAGCGGCGGGCGTCCGGTGAGGTCGCCGACGGTGTCACGGGCGCGGGCGAGGTCGCCGTAGGTGGAGCGGGGGCCGCGCAGCAGCAGTGGCCGGTGCGTCCAGCCGTGGAGGGCGATCTCGTGCCCGGCGGCGGCCAGCTCCGCTACGAGGCCAGGGCTGCGCGAGGCCGCGGAGCCGAGGAGGAAGAAGGTGGCGCGGATCCCGCGCGCGTCCAGGAGACGGAGGAAGAACGGGGTGGACAGCGGGTCGGGGCCGTCGTCGAAGGTCAGAGCGACGTGCTCGCTGCGGCCACGTCCCGCCAGCCGGGGCATGAGGCGGTTGCGCAGCGGCCCGACGGTGGAGACGACCGGGGCGGCGTACGCGAGGGTGAGGGCGGGCAGCGCGACACCGGCGAGCACGCGGGTGGTACGTGCGGTGATCACCGGTTGTCTCCGTCGGCCGTGGAGCGGTGGTGTGCGTCCGGGGGCCGGTCGAGTCTCACCTGGTCCAGACCGTGGTCGATGGCCTGCAGGACGCTTCCTCCGCTGTGGGTGGCGGCGATGCCCGTGCCTACGGCGGTGCCCCACAGCACGGTGGCCAAGGTGCCGGTGGCGACGATCCGTCGCACGGCGCGGCGCTCGTGGCGGACGGTCGTACGGCTGGACGAGGGCGGAGCGCCGGGGGCGGGGTCCGGGCCCGCGGCGCCGACTCCGCAGGCCCGGAGGATCGCGGCCACCGGTCCGCCGCCCGGGGCGGTGGCGAACAGGGCGAGACCGGCGGCGCGCTGGCGGTCGCCGAGCGGGCCGTCCAGCAACTCGGTCAGGACGGTCGTGAGGTCGGCGGGTTCGCGTATCCAGGTGGCGAGGCCGGCCTCGTGCAGGGCGGCGGCGTTGGTCTGGCCGTGGCCCGGTATGCAGCCGTAGCTGGCCACCGGCAGGCCGGCGGCCAACGCCTCAAGCGAGGTGAGCCCGCCGGCGTTCTGGACGAGGACGTCCGCCGCGTGCATCAGGCCGGGCATGTCCGCCACCCAGCCGTACGCGTGCTCGATGCCCGCTGCCCGCAGTCGCCCGGACAGGGCCTGGTTGCGGCCGCAGACGACGACCGGTACCGCGACGCCGCTGTCCCGGATCTCGCGGGCCACCTGTTCGACGGGGCCGACACCCCAGGACCCGGCGACCAGGAGCGCCAGCGGCGCCGCCGCGGGCAGCCCGAAGCGGGCGCGGGCCTGCGCCCGCTCCCGGTCGGTGGCCGGTCCGAAGCGCTGGGCCACGAGCGGGCCGGTCGCCAGGACGCGGGCGGCGCCGCGGGCCCGGGCCTGCTCGGCAGGGACGGGGTGGGCGGCGAGGTGGAGGTCGATACCTCGCGCGACCCACAGCGGGTGCACGGAGAAGTCGGTGAGGTAGGTGATCGCGGGGATCGTGAGCCGGCCCCTGAGCCGCAGCGCTCCGAGGACCTGACTGGCGCCGGGGTAGGTGGACACCACCGCGCGGGTGTCCGAGGGCAGTGCCCGCATGATCCGCTGCTCCGCGCTGCGCAGCAGGGCCCGCACTCCCGGGCCGCTGCCGCCCGCCCGGTCGGTGGCGGCATAGATCCGCTGGTAGGCGGCGGGGGCGTGGATCAGCATCCGGTGGTAACCGCTGCTGGCCGCCCTGCCGATGTGGGCCGGCAGCAGGTCGAGGAAGTCGAGCCGGTCCACCGTGCAGCCGTGTGCCGCGAGGCGGTCGGAGAGCTCGGCGGCGGCACCGTCGTGTCCGGCTCCCACACTCGCCGAGACGATCACGATGCGACCGAACCGGTCCGGCTGCCGGGGATGGGGCAGGACACCACCGGACACGGCCGTCGGTCGCCTCGCTGGCGGCGGACCCGTCGGGTCCCACCGGCCGTCCGCCAAGTGCACCGAACTGCTGGGGTACGGCACGAACGATCAACCTCCATGACGTCAGCGAGCACACCTCGTGCGCTGGGACGGCGCGGGGCGGAAGCCAGACTCTACAACATGTAGTAGATAGAGCTCTACAGCATGTAGTAGCTCGATCGGGAGGCCGGCCGGTCATTCTTCTACACGGCGTAGTAGATTTGGGCCCCGCCGTTCGGCCGACAGCCGGCCGCCGAACGCAGGCGGCGAGGTGTCGGGGAACGAGGAAGGCGCGTGACGGCATGGCTGGCGACAACCAGGGCGAGGCCGACGGCCGCAGGCGGGCTCCCGGGGAGCTGGAGAGCGACGTGCTCGGAGCCCTGTGGGCAGCGGACAGCCCGCTGACAGCCGCCCAGGTCAATGAACGGCTGCCCGGAGACCTGGCGTACACCACGGTGCTGACGATCCTGTCCCGCCTGGTGGACAAGGGCCTGGTCACCCGGCGCAAGTCGGGCCGCGGTTACGCCTTCGCACCGGCGCGGGACGAGGCCACACACACCGCCGGGCAGATGCGCTCGCTCCTCGAACAGGGCTCGGACCGCGAGGCCGTCCTGTCCCGCTTCGTCGACGAGTTGTCGGCGGACGACGAGCGGCTGCTGCAGCGGCTGCTGGGTGGCCACGGCGAGCCCAGGGAGTCGTGAACCGGTGCGGTTCAGCGTCTACGTCCCCTTCGTGGTGAGCGCGCTGCTCGCCGTGTTCGCCCCCTGGCTGGCACCCCGTCTCCCGCCGCGCCCGGCGGCCTGGGCGCTGACCAGCGCCGCGTTGGTGACGGCCGCGGGGTGGGTCGGAGCCCTGGCGCTGCTGGCGTTCACCGGAGTGGGGCAGATACCCGAGGTCGCCGAGCAGGGGCCGTGGTCCGTCAGCGCGCTCCGGGCAGAGGACCCGGTGTGGCTGACGGTGGCCGTGGCCGGTGGACTGGCCCTGGCCACGAGCGCTGTCGCGCTGGGCGTCTGTGCGCACAGGCAACTGCGAGGGCTGCTGCAGGCGCGTCGCGACGGCCGACGGCTGCCCGACGGCGAACTCACCGTGATCGACGACCCGGTGCCGGAGGCGTACGCGCTGCCCGGGGCCCCGGGCCGGATCGTGATCTCCCGCGGCATGCTGCGCGCCCTCGACGACGCCGAACGGCAAGCCCTGCTGGCCCACGAACGCGCCCATCTGCGCCACCGCCACCACGTCTTCCTGATCACCTGGCGTCTCGCGGCCGCCGTGAACCCACTCCTGCGCCCCCTCGCCTCCTCCGGCGCCTTCGTCCTGGAACGCTGGGCCGACGAGGAGGCCGCGGCAACGACCGGGGACCGAACGGTGGTGGCCCGCGCCGTCGCCCGGGCGGCCCTCGCCACCTCCGGCGCCCGCCGTCGCCGTGGGGTCCTGGCCGCCGACGGGGGCCCGGTGCCGCGCCGGGTCAAGGCCCTGCTGACCCCGCCCCGGCACCCGTGGCGCCTGCCGCTGATCGCGGGCGGCCTGCTCCTCACACTGTGCTGCGGCAGCCTCGCGGAGGCCGCCGCCGAGATCGACTCGATGTTCGCGGGCGCGATGTATCCGCACGGCCGGTCGATCCACTGCCGCTTTGGCGAGCGGTCCACCCCGCGACCCGACGGCCGCTCAGACGACCGGTTCGGTGCGCCGTTCGCCGTCCCGCACGCCCGCCCGGCCGGGCACCGGGCCGAGGTGCGCGAGGCAGGCCACCAGATGCAAGCGGGCACTGGCTTGATCTTTGACCTCGGGTCCGAACGACTCCTCGCACTTGATCACTCGGAGTGGTAACTGCCGTACACGCAGGCGGCCTTCGGCTGAGCATGTGATCCGACCAAGGAACACACCACGCTCAGCACGAAGGCCGTGGGGATGAGTCGGCCGCATCACGTCGTCCGGCAGATCCGTTTGCGGAACTGTCACGCTTCCGGGCCGAGTTCTACTCCTGTCCGGCCAGGCGTGCGGACGCATTGTTCGAGCTGGCGGACGCCGTGTTGCGCGGACGGCCCGGTCCGGTCGCTGGTGGAACCGTCGCTGGTAGGACCAGCACATTCCCGTTCCCGGCTGACCGTACTCGGTGATCTGCGCGCTGGAGACGAGCCGCAGTTCCTGGACCGCGCCGCTGGACGCGCTGCGTCTGGCACCAGGAGACGACGCCGTACCTCTTGCGCGGTCCGAGCATGCCCTGGGCGGCCCGGAGCCGGTAGAGGGCATTGACCTCCAGCAGCTGATCGATCACCTGACGGCAGGCGTCCCCAACCTGCGAGGCTTGGCCGCGGCACCAGATCGGCGTGCGCATCTGGAAGGCGACCTTCTCGGGCGGGTAGTCATCTCTGTCGGTGCGATGGCGATCACCACCCACAGAGCGGACAGCTCATGCGATTAGGTGGTTTAGCGCAGGAAAGGACGCGTACGGCGACAGTCTCCTGTTTCCTGGCTGCGAGGCGTGGAGGGGTCACCACGGGGAGCGGGTACTGCGACGTTCTGCTGCTGCGTGTCGGCTGTCCTCGCGCTCGGTGAACACCGACCAGTGTCAGGAGCGCACAATGCCACCTTCTGGGATTGACCCTGCTGCTTTTCCGTGTCTGGAGGCGGACTTGGACAGGGTCCGTGACGCTCTGGGACCGGTGCGTATCCAGGGCAGGCCCGAACTCGACGCGCTCACACAGGAAGGGCCCGGTACGTCCCGCGGCCTGGTCCGTCCCACCCTTGCTCTGCTCTCGTACTACGTTCTGACGGATCCTTCGAGGCCGGCCGATGACCGGGCAGTGCGCGCCGCCGCAGCCGTCGAGATGCTGCACCTGGGCGCGCTCTACCACGATGACGTCGTGGACCACGCTCACGAGCGCCGCGGCCGCCCCAGCGCCAACGCGGTATGGGGTGACCACCTGGCCATCCTCGCCGGGGACTGCGTGATGCTCACCGGCCTGAACATGCTGGCGCAGCTTGGTCAGCGCGAAGTCGTCGAGGGAACGATGGCGAACGAACGGATGTGCGCCGGCATGGTGATGGAGGCGGCCGACCTGTATGCGGCCTCGCGCAGCGAACAGGCCTACCTCGACGCGATCGCCGGCAAGACGGCGCAGTTGTTCGCCCTGGCCTGCCGGCTGGGGGCGATGCAGGCGAGCGGGGGCCGTGGTCGACAGGATGACTGGGAGGAGGCGCTGGCCGGGTTCGGCTGGCAGTTCGGGCACGCCTATCAGTTACGCGATGACATTCTCGATCTGACGTCAACCGTTGAGGAGTTGGGCAAGCCCGTCAACACCGATCTGTCCGAGGGTGTCTACACCCTGCCTGTGATCCGCGCGGTTTCCCGCGACCGCGACCTCGGCCGCCTTTTGGGCAAGGAGATGACACAGGAGGAAGCCGCACGTGCCCGGGACCTCGTTGTCGCCTCCGGGGCCGTGCAGGAGGCGCAGGCGGTGGCCGACGCACACATGACCGAGGCCGCTGATCAGCTTTCCCGCCTTCCCGATCACTCTTGTGCGCTCGATGGTCTGACGGCCTACGCTCGGGCCGTACTCGACCGGCCCACTGCTTCCCGTCCCGCGGTTATCCCCCACCAGGTCCGGCAGGCCCCTCAGCCCCAGAACAGCGCGCACGCCGAGCAGGTCACGAGGTGGCTGAAGGGCTGGCTCGTGGAGACCGGCATCGCCGCCACCCCGGCCGAGGCTGACCATCACCGGCTGTCGGGCGCTCTGTCGATGATTGAGCGGATCCTTCCTCGGGTGGCGGATGAGGCCGGCAACGCCGACGGCAATGACGACGACCTCTTCGAAAGGAGGAAGACCAGCGCAGCGTTGGGCATGCTGTTCGGTGTGTGGGACGACCTGTTCGAGGATCCGCAGCTGACGGACCCGCGCGCTGTCACCGCGCTGAGGGAAGGGCTGGTGGCGACATTGCGCCAGTCCCCGGGCGCACCGTGGACGCACGGCGCGATCCCGACGTCCTGGGCGCGGTTGTGGCCACGCCTGTGTAAAGGCAGGACTGTGCGATGGCAGGAGGCATTGCTCGACAACATCGAGGAATGGCTCCACGCCTGCGAGCGTGAGGCACGCCACCGCATCAGCGGCTACATCCCCTCACCAGCGGACTGGCTGCCGCTGCGGAGGTCGACCGGTGGCTTCGAGGTCGGCCTGGCGTGCTCGGAGATCGTGCAGGACCGGGAGATGCCAGCGGCGGTGCGCAGCCACCGCCTGGTCCGACGACTTGAGGACCTCGGCTTCTTCGTCGTCTTCGCCGAGAACGACCTGGCGGGCGTGGACCAGGACGAGGCTGAGCAGGTCCCCTACAACCTGGTCAGGGCGATCCGTCACGAGATGGGGTGCAGCCGCGCGGAAGCCATCGAGCGGGTGGAGCGCCAAGTGGCGGAGAAACGTGCCCAATTCAACGCGGTATACAAGTACGTGCCCGTGCTCTTCCGCACGTTGCCCGGCCTCTCCGGCCGGGGTGACCGGTATGCGGCGATCTACGACATGTTGAAACTGTTCTTCGATCTGCGGCAGGACGAGTCCGAAAGGTACCAGCCGAAGACCACGGCCGCGGGACCGGACCTGGAGCGTCTGCGTCGTGAGATCAGCCGGCCTGCCGCCCCGGCCCCGTCCACCCGTTAGTCCCGGGGGCTGCAGAAACACGGTGTCCCTGTGCGGGCTGTTTGCACAGGGACACCGCCCTCATGGATTCGCCGCCTTACCGAACGGCACCGGGTCGGCATCCGCCTGCCGGCCAATCCGCGCAGCGGCTGTCAGCGCAGACCGGGTACGCCGATGGAAGGCAAGCAGGCCAATGAGGGCGCCGGCGGTGAACCAGGCCAGCTGGACGGCGAAGTCCACGGCGGGCACGGTGGTGGAGAAGCCTGCGGCCGTCGCAGCCTGCATGGCACCGTATGAGGGCAGCCAGCGCACCATGCCGCTGTCCGCTCCGCTGGCGAGGGGATTCTGCAAGCCCAGGTCCACGACACTGATCATCACAATGGCGAACATGCCCTCCACCTCGCGGCGCAGGAGCGTGCCGAGGGCGACGCCCAGCGCGCCGTAGGTCATCGCCGTGCCGAACAGCGCCGCGCCGAGCAGCACGGGCTGCCGGGGCGACCAGAAGCAGCAGATGACCGCGGTGGCGTACGAACAGACGGCCACCGACGCGATGACCAGGCAGGCGACCTTCGCCAGCCCCAGCGGAACCCGGGGAAACCCGGCCATGGACAGACGGCGGTCGAATGCCCCATTGCTGAACGTCGCCGCGAACATCATGAATCCGATGATCAGCGTGACCCCGTTCAGCGCCCCGGTGATCTGGGTGATCTTGTCACCGTCGGCGGTCAACACGTGACTGGTGCTGTGCAGCCGGAACCGCACCGGCTCCTTGGCGACAGCCCAGCCCGTCATGACGACCCACACAGGAAGGAACACCGCCACGAGCAGCATCGCGAACCGGTTCCTGGCGTGCTCCACCAGGCCATAACGCGTGGCGGTCTTGAACAGCCGCACCCCTCGCCTCACCGCACCTCCTCCTGCCGTCCGTGCAGCACACCGTCCCGCAACCGCCACACCTGATCGAGCCGATCGGTGTCGTAGGCCAGATGCGAGACGACGAGAACCGATCGGCCGGCCGCACGCAGGTCCCCGACCAGATCCCAGAAACGCAGGTACGTCTCCCAGTCGAACCCCTGGTACGGCTCGTCCAGCAGCAGCACCCGCGGGTCGTGCATCACCGCGAGCGTCAGATTCAGCTTCTGCCGCGTGCCGCCACTGAGCGTCCCCACCAGGGCCCCGGCGTACTGGGCGAAACCCAGGATCACCATGACCTCCTCCGCCCGCCGCAGATCCGGAACGTCATAAGCCGCAGCGAAGAGCTCCAGATGCTGACGCACCGTGAACACGTCGTTGAGCACCACCTGCTGAGGGCAGTACCCGAACCGCCCACCGTGCCGGACCACGCCCCGGTCCGGCCGGAGCTCCCCCGAAAGGATCTTCAACAGCGTCGACTTGCCCGCCCCGTTCTCGCCGACGATGCCCACCACCGACCCCGCGGGCAGCGCGACATCGATACCGCGCAATACCCGCCGAACGCCGTAGGAATGATGGACTCCCTCTGCCTCCATCAACGCCCCCTCTCCCTCACCCCCGAGGCAGGCCACATGGATGCCCCACACCTGCCAACGAACCAAGGGCCGCATGGAAACGCCACAGCACAGGCGAGCCAGGACACGGGGTCGCCTGGGAGGCGGAGGACGACATCGCTGCCACCGTCACCTACCTGACCAGCAGGGACGCCCGCTACATCACCGGAACCACGATCAGCGTCGACGGAGGCTTCGCGATCTGAAGTTGATGGACGTCTTGGCAGGTCGCTGTGGCGAGGCCGTCGGACAGCCTTGCCCACGTGGCGATCCGCAGTGTTGTGATGTGCGTCCGCGGATCGGGGGAACGGGTGTCGGCCCCGTTCCCAGATCCCTCCGCGACGGCCCGGCGGCCAGGACGTTCGACCTGACCACCGGGCAACGCCGAACGCGACACCGCGTCGTCGATCACCAGACCGAAGGACGCATGTAGCGACATGTGAGCACTTCACGGGTCGTTCCGGAGTCAGTACGCTGTCGTGTCGTAATCATTCGCATCTGCAGCGTAATCGGACGGCGGCTCGGCGATCGCACCCCTCGGCCGCCCCTGACAGCCGATCACGGGGCCGCTCCCGGAGAACGGGCTGCTCTGCCGGGGGCGGCCTCCTTGAAGCCTCGGTTGCGATCACTCTGATCGCCTCTTCCGGGCCGAGTAGCGAATCCGGTGTTCCCCTGTCCCGGCTCAGCACCCCTCGTCGACGATGCAAGCGACGGAGACCATCATGGCCACCAGTTACTGGTTCAATGTCCTGGACTACGGTGCGACCGCCAATGGCGTCACCGATGACACCACCGCAATCCAGTCCGCGATCAATGCGGTGCCCTCATCCGGCGGAACTGTCGTCTTCCCCGCGGGCACCTACAAGATCTCCTCCGCTTTGGTGACTCGCTCCAACCTGGTTCTCCAGGGTGTCAGCGATGGCTCGTCGGTGATCGCGCAGAGCAGCACCACGGCCAACGGCCTCACCGGCTCGGACATCACGAGGCTGACCATCCGGGATCTCACCGTCCAGGGGCCGGGCAGCGGCAGCGGTAAGGGGATCCTGCTGGCGCGATCGGCGAACCCCGCGACCGTCTCGCTGTCGTTCTCCCGGATGACGGTGAAGTTCTTCGGCAACACCGGAATCGAGCTGTCCAACCCGATCGTGTCCACGTTCACCGGAGTGACGTCGGCCAACAACGGAAATCACGGCTGGGACATTCACGGCGTCTCCGGAGGTGCGGCGGGGACGAGCTGCTCGTTCATCTCCTGCTACGCCGACATCGTCACCAACGCCGGCTTCCGTCTCGACACGATGGCCTACTGTTCCTTCGTCGGCTGCGCCGCGGACCACTGCGGCATCGGCTACGAGGTGACCGGCATCGGAAGCCAGGGCATCAGCTTCACCGGATGCGGCGCTGAATCCGCAGTCAACCGCGGCACCGGATACGACGGTTACAGCTGGAAGATCAACGCAGCGATCGGCGTGGGCCTGTTCGACTCCTTCACCTACAACAGCCCCAACGTCAGCATCTGGGTCACCGGCGGCGCCCGAGGGGTCAGCATCCTCGGATTCGCCGAGAACTCACCCACCGGCACGGCCGTCAACTCGGTCAAGGTCGACTCCGGCTGCTCGGCCACCCTCGGCGACTGCAGCAACGTGAAACCCCTGTCGCTGGCGGGCAGCACCAACGTCATCAACGACACCGCCGGCGGCACCGTCGCCACCGGGTTCGTCTACGGCGCGGACTCCGCCTTCTACGAAGGCAGCGTCTCCTCCGGCACCGCGCCGACATCGGCCGACCAACTGACGCGCAAGGACTACGTCGACGCCAAGGTCAACCCCGCCCCGGTCACACTCACCGACGCTCCCACCATCGCCACCAACGCGGCACTCGGCACCCTCTTCCGCGTCACCCTCCAGGGCAACAGAACCCTGGGCACACCGACCAACCCCACCAACGGCCAACGCATCACCTGGGAACTCATCCAGGACGCCACCGGAAACCGCACCCTCACCCTCAGTTCGGCCTTCGTCAAGGGCTCCACCATCCCCACCGTCACCCTCACGACCACGGCCAACAAACGGGACTTCCTCACCGCGATCTACAACGCCACCACGAGCAAGTGGTACGTACTCGAGTTCGTCAAGGGATTCTGACCGGCAGGAACGATGCCTGACCGCAGTGATCCACTTGCCGGGCGGCCCTGACCGGGGAGAATCGACTGTAGGGCAACCACCGTCCTTCCCGGCGAACAGAGCCGGGCGGCGGTCCGGATCAGGCCCTGGAGCGGGCGACTGCCGCGGCGCCCCGACGACGACAGCCGCCTCATCGACGCCGGGATCCGCCGCTGCCGCCATCATCAAGCAACCCGGCGCCACTCAGGAGCAGGAACCCGATCCTCCTCACCGCAGGCTGCGTCGCGGAAGTCCGCCTCGCTGATGGGCGCCACCGAGAGTCGAGGTGTCACTGGTGGGCCGGCCGACGCGGGGGGAGACGCGCAAAGAGGCCTGGGGGCCTGCGTTCGTACGTCAGCGCAGAGACCTGACCGCCAGGGGTCTGACCCAGCCGGGACACATACCCGACCTTCGCCGTGCCGGTCCTGGACGGATCGTCGTGCTGGTCCCCGCCCACGACGAAGAAGCGCTCATCGCCGAAACCCTCCAGTCGCTCGCGGCCCAGACCAGACCCGCGGACGAGGTCATCGTCGTCGCCGACCGATGCACGGACCGCACCGCTCAGATCAGCGCGGCCCACGGCGCGAGGGTCGTTGAATCGGTCGGGAACACGCAGGCCAAGGCCGGTGCCCTCAACCAGGTCCTGGACGAATTACTGCCACGGCTGTCCGACGACGACGCCGTCATGATCATGGACTCCGACACCTCCTTGTCCCCCGAGTTCATCGCCAGGGCAGCCCGCCGCCTGCACGAGCAAGAACCCGGTCTCCCACCCGTAGGGGGCGTAGGCGCCATCTTCTTCGGCTACCCCCTGCACGGTCTGGTCTGCCACCTCCAGGACAACGAGTACGTGCGCTACGCACGCGAACTCCACCGCCGCCGCGGCCGTGCCGACGTCCTGACCGGCACCGCCTCCCTCTATCAGGCCAGGGGCCTGCGCCACGTCCACCGAGCCCGCACCGAGAACACCCTGCCCCGGGGAAACGACGTCTACGACGTGGAGTCGCTGACCGAGGACAACGAACTGACCCTTGCGCTCAAACACCTCGGATACCGCTGTGTGTCCCCCTGCGCCTGCATCGTCGGCACCGAACTCATGCCCACCTGGTCCCGGCTCTACTACCAGCGGCTACGGTGGCAACGCGGCGCCCTGGACAACCTCAGGGCCTACGGCCTCACCCGCGCCATACTGCCCTACGCGTGCCGGCAGGCGCTCACCTATCTGAGCGCGGCCTTCGTGCCCTTCTTCCTCACCGTCCTGGGGTACTACACCGTCACCAAAGGGTTCCCCGGAGTGCCGTGGTTCTGGGCCACGGTCACCGGCTTCGCGGCCTTCGAACGCGTCTGGGCAGTCAAACGCGGCGGGTGGAAGGCCCTCCTGCTCGCCGTTGCGATCGTGCCGGAAGTGCTCTTCGACCAATTCCTCAACGTGGTCTACGCCAAAGCGCTCGTCGACATCCTGACCCGCTCCGACGCCACCTGGGAGCAAGCACGCGGCCGTAAGAAACGCCTCCGGAGGCTGCTGGTCACCACCTGTGGTCTGGTCCTCCTGCTGGCCGGCGTCGTGGGTCTGGCATTCGCCTGCATCGCGCTCGGCATCGCCTGGCACCTGATCGCCGTCTTCGTGCTCTGCGGTGTCGCCGCAGCCGCCATCCGTTTCAGCCGCCTCTACCCCCTCGGACTGCTGCTGTCCCTGCCCAGCGGAGAACCGAAACACGACGAGATCCCACCCTGGCGCCAGCCAGAAGGACCAGCATCGGCGGCGACCGGCGCCCGCGGCCATGGTTGACCGGGGCACAGCCGCCCCACGGCTGCCTGGGTGAACCGTGGGCACCGGCGCGCCCCACACCTGCAGTGTTGACAGCAGCCTCGTCCCCGGAGGTTGTGGCCGGGGCCGCGCAGCTGCCGTGCTCGACCGAAGGCTGTGCGGGTGTCGGTCTGGATCGTACGGTCCACGGCCAGATCGTGCGGCTGGATCAGCGACGTGTGCGCGGCGCGAGTCCGAGAGCGATCGCCGCCAGGAACACCGCAACTTCCCTTTCCCGACCGCGACGCAGAACCGAAAGTGGCCGCCGTACGACGAGCGGATGGCGTGGTGACGGAGCCCGGACGACGGAACGACGACTCCCACCCGAGCTACTACACCTTGTAGGGTTTCGTCCGGTCGCCGTCGTCCGATCGGCGCCCGCCGCGCCGGGCCCCGCCGGGCGTGAGAGGAGGATGGGTGCATGCACACCATCACCGACTGGCTCAGCGGGCTGTCCGGACCGGTGGTCTACGCCGTCGTGGCCGCCCTCGTCTTCGCCGAGGACGCCCTGTTCTTCGGCTTCGTGCTGCCCGGTGAGACGGCAGTGGTCATCGGCGGCGTCCTGGCCAGTCAGGGCAAGGTGTCGGTGTGGTGGCTCGCCCTCGTCGTGGTCCTGGCCGCGATCGCAGGCGACAGCGTCGGCTACGAGGTCGGGCGCCACGTGGGCCCACGCATCCTCGGCACCCGTGCCCTGAACCGCCATGCCGACCGCGTCGGGAAAGCGCAGGAGATGATCCGCCGCCGTGGTCCCGTGGCGGTCTTCTTCGGCCGCTTCGTCGCGTTCTTCCGCGCGATGATGCCCGCGCTGGCCGGCGTGTCCCGGATGCCCTACCGCCGTTTCCTGTTCTACAACGCCCTCGGCGGCCTGGCCTGGGGCGTTGGTTTCACTCTGCTCGGCTACTTCGCGGGTGCCGCCTACACGCGCGTCGAGGGCCTGGCCGGCCGGGGCATCGCCGTGGTGTTGGCACTCGCCGTCGTGACCGCGGCCGTCATATGGCACCTACGCCGACGCCGCGCCGCCGACGCTCCCGCAGGCGCTCAGGACAGCCGCGAGGACGAACGCTGACGGCTCCGGCGGAATCCGCCCCGAACACGCCGACGAACCGAGCCGCAACCGGCGTGTCTCCGTCTGCCTGATCTTGCAGCTCCCGGGGACCTGCAGGGTCGATCGGGATCGGCGGTCACCGTTCTGACGGGTGACCGATCCGGCTCGGCGGCTGCGGGGTGACCCGGCTGTCGCTCGGCCGGGGCTCGCGCCCGGCACCGTCAGTGCGTGAGCGGACGCGAGAGCACCCGGTCCCTCCGCGAGTGCGCACGCGGTGCATCCGCACAGGCCGCAGCACCGGAAAGACCGGTAGCCGACAGTCGACCACTCAGGCTGGAAGACCGCTTCTCGCCGCAGACGCACCAACCGACCAAGGAGATGCAGTGCCCGCATCGCTGTCGATCAACCGTTCCACCACCGGCAAGGGCGTCACCGTGGTGCGCGTGAGGGGCGACATCGACTTCGCCAACGGCGCATCGCTCCGTGACACCTTGGCAGTACGCGAAAACGCTGCGGCACCGCGAGTCGTCGTCGACCTGAGCGAGGTGTCCTTCCTGGACTCCGCAGGCATCAACACCGTCATCGAAGCGCAGAAGGCTGCCGAGGAGGCCGGGGGCTGGCTGAGACTGGCCGCTCCGCAGCCGTCCGTCGCGCGGGTGCTGACCATGGTGAGTATCGACCAGGTCATCGACTGCTACTCCACCCTGGAACAGGCGTTGGTCGGGTGACCCGTAGCCGCTGAGCTCCGGCGACCGGGAGGACCTGCCCAAGCGGCGGCCCTCTGTCGGAGGCGGGGCCCGACCGGTCCGCTCGGCTGCCGCGGTCGGTCAGGAGGCACCACAGCTGTGGCCAGGGACATCATCCGGCCGGGTGGGGCGCTGCCCGGGTAACTCCCGTACTCAAGGCGCCCGTTCGAGTAGCGGGTGAGTAGACGTACTCATGCCCTGCGCATGCCGCACGCCACACCATGGACACAGCAAGCAGCGGGAAGCACACGATCCGGCCTCCCGCTCGACCTGACTCTGATCCGTTCATGGAGGATTCACATGTCCGCACGCCTGGTGCTCTCCTCGCTCGCCGGTGTCGCCGTCCTGGGCGGCGTGGCCGTCGCCACCGTCGCCCTGGTCGGCACCGCCGACGCCGCCGCCACGCACCCGACGATCGACAAAGCCACCGCCACCTCGGTCGTGCTGGGAACCAGCGGCACCAAGACCTTCACCTTCACCGCGACCGTGAGCGACAACTCCGGCATCAGGAACGTGAAGGTCCTTGCCTGGCCCCGGAGTTCGAAGCTGGACCCCAAGGCTGCCGAGATGAAGCACGTCGAGAGCGCCACCTGCGAGGCGACCTCGACACGCACCTCGGTATGCACCTACACCGCGCGGATCAACGCCACCGAAGACGCCGTCACCATGCCCACCGGCACCTGGAACACGGCCGCCCTGGTCACCGCCGAGGACGGGGACACGACCTACGACGCCAAGGCATCGACGTTCACGGTCACACACACGAACGGTTGAGCAGGCGCGTCTTTCAGGACACGTGCCGACGCCCGCATTCTGCGTCCGACTGCGGGTCGTCGTCGGGCGAGAGTGCGTCCGAGGCCGGGAGCGTCCGTCCCAGTCGGCCGAGCGGGGACAGGGCGATCAGCAGTGGGGAGAACATCATGCCTGCGGCCGTCACCAGGAGGCTGGTGCGCAGCCCCCACGCCACCGCGACAACTCCGCCGAGCAGCGAGCCGAGTGGGGTCATCCCCATCCCCACGAAGGTGATCGTCGCCGCCACGCGACCCTGCATCCCGTCCGGAGTGACGGCCTGCCGGACAGCCATGACCGTGACACTCACCAACTGGCCGCCCGTACCGCACAGGAAGTTGATCGCCAGCAGCGCGGGAACAGTCACCGCGGACGAGCCACGCACCGCAGGCACGCACAGGAACAACCCGTCGCCAAGTGCCGCCGCAGACACGAGCACCACGCCATGGCCGAACCGACGCGGCAGACGGGCGGCCAGCACCGAGCCCAGAAGCGCGCCCGGCCCCGTCGCGGCAAGCGCCAGCCCGACGGCGGCGCCCGACAGATGCAGTTCCCGCGGCATGAAGAGCAGATAGACGGTCATCATGGCCGCAAGGCAGAACTGAAAGGCGGCTGAGGCGAGGCACACAGCCCGCAACAAGGGCTGCCTCACGACGAAACGGAGACCCTCGTGGATACGCCGCCAGACCAGAGGCGGACGCCCCGAGCTCTCCGGAAGCGATTCGGTGCGCCGGATCCGCCGGATCGTCAGGAACGACACCGCGAAGAACAGCGCGCTGAAAGCGGCTGCGATCGGCGCCGACAGCAGTGACATCAACGCACCACCGAGGGCGGGGCCGCCGATCTGTGCCGCGGACCTGCTGCCCTCAAGCGCGCTGTTGCCCGGCACCAACTGATCCCGTTCCACCAACCGTACGAGAGACGCCTGGTAGGCCACGTCGAAGAACACGGACAGGACTCCCACGGCGAAGGCGACCACGAACAGCGTCGGCAGACCGAGCCAACCGAGGAGGCCGGACAGGGCGGTGACAGCCAGCGCCAGGGTCCGGCCGACGTCCGTCAGCACCATCACCGTACGGGTCCGCCACCTGTCGACCCACGCGCCGACGAAGAGCGAGAGCAGCAGGATCGGCGCCTGCCCCATCGCGCGCAGGACGCCCAGCTGGCCGGCACCGGCGTCGAGCGTCAGGACGGCGAAGAGCGGCAGGACCACCAGACCTGCCTGCTCGCCGAGTTGGGAGGCCGTCTGCCCCACCCAGAGCCTGCGGAAGTCGCCGTCCCGCCACAGACCCGACGCGACAGGCCGATCGGAATCGGATACACCGGAAGGAGCAGACGGCACGAGGATCCCCTGGATTGCCGACAACGAGGCCCGTCGCCCGCGCACAAGAGGTGCACCGACGATTCAGGCTGGAAAAAGGCTCGCTGTGCCGCAGTGTCAAGGGCAGCACGCGATGACAGGCCGATCACGGCCTAAGCTGTCAAAGCGCGCTCGGAAGACCGACCATGTCCCAGCTCCTCGGGGGCCACTCGCTGCACGAGGGAGAGTAGCTGTCGTCGGCCCGGCGCGAAAGGCGATTACCGCCGGCAGCGGACAGCCGGGCCCTCCGGCCCGCCGCCATATCTCCGGCCGGGCGAGACTTCGCGTAACCCCGCATCACGACGCGCTGCCGCCCTCCGGGTGTCCACGGCGGTATTCCGGCTCCCGGACACGGCACCATGGACCTCATGCGTACACGACCTGTGCTTGTCTACGACGGCGACTGCGGTTTCTGCACGACCTCGGTTGCCTTCGCCCGGAAATGGATCAGGCCACGCTGTGAGGTGACGTCCAGGCAGCGCGCACCGCTGGGTGATCTGGGAGTCAGCGAACAACGCGCCGAGTACGAAGCACTGTGGGTGACCCCGGACGGAACGGTGTACGGAGGCGCGCAGGCGGTCGCCAGGCTTCTGTCGAGCGCAGGGGGCGGCTATGTCGTTCTCGGAGCGATCCTGCGACTCCCGCTGGTCCGCCGGGTCGCCCACGGCATCTACCGTCTCGTTGCCGACAACCGCCATCGGCTGCCCGGCAGTACGGCGGCATGCGCCATCCCCACCACTCGCAAGCCCTGAAACGCAGCGCCTGCCGACTCCCCCACGCTGCCCAGGCACGACCGGACCAGGTGTCGCCTCCGGCCGCGCCGCCGTGGAGAGCGGAGACTCGTCCGGTCGAACCGCGTCTACCGGATCCGGTGTCGCCTCCGGCTGCCCCGCCGTGGAGAGCGGAGCTTCGTCGGGTCGAACCGCGTCTACACGTCCGGCGCGTAGTGCTCCGGCTTGCCGCGCTCGGACGGCGGAGGCAGGTTCCGTCGGGGCGTCTGCGTCGGCGCGGCGTCAGCCGCCGACCGGCCCCGTGCGCGACGCCAGCCCGCCCGGGCTCGCGGGTGGTAGCGGCGGTCGTGCGGGACAAGCTGGAACAGGGCGTTGACCACCCGGCAGACCCCGCGGTGGCGCCGGGCGTCCGCCTGCGACCAGGTGAAGCCGAGCAGCTCCCGGACCTCCCGGTCGTAGAGCCCGATGGTGAACCAGAGGAAACCTCGCCCGATCAGCGCGCCGACCGGGCGCCAGATCAGGTTGGGCAGCCACGGCAGGAACGGTGGCCTCGCGATGCGGGCGATGTCGAGCACGTCCCGGGTGGCCTTGTTGTCCTCCAGGACTTCGGTACACATGTGCTTCCAGTAGCGCTGGAAGTCCGGCCAGCTCTCCGGCACCGGCCGCATGCTCATGCCGTACAGCCGGTACCACTGAACGTGCTCGTCGAAAAGCCGGCGCTTGTCCGCCTCACTGATGCCGCCGGCGAAGTGTTCCGCGATCAGGATCGTGCTGATGAAGAACGTGGAGTGCGCCCAGTAGAAGGTGTCCGGGTCAAGCGCGTGGTACCGGCGCCCCCGGGCATCGACGCCCTTGATCCGGGCGTGGTAGCCGCGTACTTCGAGCGCGGTCCGATGGGCGCGTGGGCCGTCGTACACGACTCCGTTGATGGGATAGAGCGAACGGAACAGCCGCTGCCAGCGCTCCTCGAAGAACCGCGAGTGCTCCTCCACGCCCGCGCCGAGCCCGGGATGCATGTTCTGCATGGACCCGGCCCACAGCGCGGTGAGAAGTCCGCGCCAGTCTCCGAGATACTTCCAGGTCAGCGAATCCGGGCCGAGCGGCTCCGGTTCCCCGACCGACAACTCCCGTTCTCCGTCCGACATGCGGCTGTTCGCTTCCATGGTCAGACCATGCCCGCCCGCGCCGGATTCCGGAAGCCTGTGACAGCTCCCGGGACAGGACAGGGGAAATCCAAGACGCGGCCCAGGTGCTCGGGAGGCTGCCCGCCTTGACGCACGCCCTGGCCAACGCGTGCCACACCCGGCTCGCCGTCTCACCACACGTCCCGGCCCACGCGTGCCATACCTCCCCTGTCGCCCGAGCCCCCGGGCAGGAAAGCATGGTGATCGGTGAAGCGGCCGTCAGTGCCTGGGCCAGGATCTCGCGTTCGGCCCGCATGCCGGCCTTTACCATCTTCGCCGGCACCCGCGGATCACGCTCGCCGGGGACCACCGCCTCCAGCATCGCGCGGGCCGACTAGCCCAGCAGGCCGGAGACGACGGCGGACAGCTGCATCCCGGCGTCTTCGAGGAGCTTCTCCAGTCGCTGGGCCTCGCGGGTGCGTTCGCGGATGACCTCGGTGCGGCAGCCGGTCAGGTCGCGCGGTTGCCGGATCTCCGGCGGCGGGACGAACGAGGGCCGGACGAGGCCTGTTCGACCCTCCTGCAGACCCACTCGGAATCCGCGACGTCGGTCTTTCGGCCGGGGACGTCCTTCATGTGCCGGGCGTTCAGCAGCCAGCACTCGATGGCGGTCTCCAGCAGGTAGAACGCCGGCTTCCCCTACGAACCAGTGGCTTCCATGCCCCGCGTTCGACGTCAGCATGAGGCAGGCGTTGCCGGCGCCGCGTCGGCGTCCGCCGCTCCGCCAGGCCGGGGGCCGCCTCGCCCGGACGTATCGCGGCGAGGCTGGTGCTTCCCCGGCCGGGAGCGGCCTTCGCGCCTATACGACCGTCAGCACGATCTTGCCCCGGAGGTGCCCCTGGGCTGCTCGCTCGTGCGCCGCCCTGGCGTCCTCGAGCGGGAAGGCGCTGTCGATCGCCACGTGGATCGTGCCGTCCTCGACCAGGCGCCCGATCCCGGCGAGCTGCGCGCCGTTCGAGCGGACCTGGGTGGCCGTGACCGTGACGCCCAGCTTCGCGATCTCCTCGTCGTCGAACTCGCCGAAGTAGACCGGGTAGAGAGACCCGCCGCGCCTGAGGGTGCGCAGGAAGCGCCGGCTGCGGGGTCCCCCGACGGTGTCCAGGACGAGATCGACGCCACGGACGACGTCCTCGGGACGATCCTTGGTGTAGTCGATGAACTCGTCGGCGCCGAGCTCGCGCAGGAACTCCTCGTGGGCGCCGGAGGCCACGGCGATGACGTGGGCCCCCTTCCACCTGGCCAGTTGGAGAGCGAGGTGCCCCACGCCACCGGCAGCGCCGTTGACGAGGACCGTCGTTCCGCTGTCGAGAGCCATCGGGCGGTGCGGGGCTTCCTGGAACGGCGAGGGGTGATCGTGCCCGAGCTCGATCAGGAACTGCCACGCCGTCAACACCGCCATGGGCAGGCCCGCCGCGTGCACGTGGTCGACGGCATCCGGTTTGCGAGCGAGGTCCGACGCCGGAGCGGTGACGTACTCGGCGTACGCGTTGCCCTGCAGGGTGGTGGGGAAGCGCAAGAGGCCGAACACCTCGTCGCCGACCGCGAAACCGTCGACGTCGGCGGCGACGGCTTCCACGACACCCGAGACGTCCGTCCCCGGAATCAGGGGGAGAGCGAGCGGCGGCTTCAGCTCGGGAGGCACGTCGGGCATCCCTTCGCGCGCATACCAGTCCGGAGGGTTGACGCCGACCGCGTGCACGCGGACGAGCACCTCACCCGACTTCGGTTCGGGAACGGGCACCTCCTCGTGGCGCAGCACCTCAGGGCCGCCGAACTCGTGCAGCCGGATCGCCCTCATCGTGTGTGTCGACATGATTTTCTCCTGTCCGCACCGCGGGATACGCCGATCGGATCAGCGATCCGGTTATCCGGACCACTGATCCAGATAATATGGATCACCGATCCGGATAGTCAAGAGGGACAGCTGCGGGCCGACGCCAGGAAGAACCACGACCGCCTGCTCGCCGCCGCGGGCGACGTAACCATGACGTCCTGGATCGCCGCACAGGACGACCGAGCGCAGGCCACCGCCACGGTCCGGCGCTTCGGCGCGCTCACCAGGTCCACGCCTTCACTGCGGGCCTACCACCACGACATGACCGAACGACTGGTCACCGCCGCGGCCGAGGTGCTGGCCCAGCGCACCGGGACGGCCCCCAGGACCCGGAGCCACAGATCGCCGCGACCGCCCTGCTCGGACTGTGGCCCATCCAGTTTCCGAGTCTGAGAAAACACCTCGACGGCTTGCACGCCCCCGAAGAGGTCCGTGCGGCGGTGACCGCCGACGTCCACCGCGCGGCCAGACTCATCGACTCCGGCCTCGCGTCCATCGTGGACATCGCGAGGCCGGGGCAGACCAGGTCGGTGGGAGGCGGGCAGAAGCAGAAGGCAGGCGAGACGGCGGCCGTCGACACCTGACGGACTGTCCGGCCGCTCCCACGCCGGCGAGCGGCGCTCGCACTCTCGCCGCGGCCGACGTGCAAGAGGGCGCGACGGATTGCGCGCGCCCCGCACACCGTGCGGGGCGGGCAGGTCTCAGTTGGGCAGTTCGACGTTCCACGTGCGGTTACCCGCCGCGGTGGCGTTGATGGGCGCCGACGCCTCAGGGTGCTCGGGGTCGAACTCCGACTGCACCCGGTGGACCATCTCGTCGCTGGTCCAGAACGGTTCCGCCTTGGTGAACCGGCCGCCCAGCTTGCGGCGGACCTTCCAGCGGAACCTGACCTCGTAGTCGGAGAGCCAGTAGCCGGCGGACATCCTCGCGCCGCCCGAGAATCCGGGGCTGTCGTCGAAGGAGATGTGATCGGCCGCGTTGACGATGTTTCCGTCTTCCGTGTTGTAGGGCGGACGGAAGGGACCATCGACGACCCACTGGCGCTTGTCCCTCTTGGGACGGTAGTTCACCGCGTTCGGCGTGATCTGGTGGTTCTCGTCGGTGACTTCCTGCCAGAAGTCGTACGCGTCTGCCGCCGGCGTCGTCATCCCGTTCGCCCGGCGCAGCGTCGCCACCTGCTGGAAGCCGATCGCCGCGTCGCCGTCGAGTGTCTGCTTGGCGGGGCCGTCGTACTGGGAGGTGAACGTGAGGGTGGGATTGCCGATCTCCTCCGGCTCCCCCGCCTTCTCGCCGCCCTTGACCGCCGTCCCGGCCCTTCCGCTGCGCGTGGTCCGGGTCGCCTGCTGATCCTTCCCGGTGCGCTGCTGTTGCTGCGGCGGGCTCTCGCCCCGCTCGATGCCGGATTCGTCCTGGTTCCGCTTGGAGCGCGTCCCTGACGCGGCCCAGGGGATCCTCGGCCCCGCCGCTCCGCTCTCCCCCACCATCCGGCTGACCGCCGCGTTGCCCGCGGAGCGCTGGATTGCCATCGCCCGGGCGGGAGTCATCGGGCCCTGGGCTGGGGCCACCTGGTGCTCGCGCGCGCTGTCCACGGGCGGACGGATCACGTGTCCGGCGGCCTCGGCCTTCTCTTGTCCCTCGCGCACACGCACGGCAAACGTTCCCCTCGCATCGGCGGCGTACCCCTCGCCGGAGGCACAACAGCTCACCGTAGACCGCTGGCGAACGGCGCTTCAAGCACGCCCGTGTACGCCGCGGGGCAGCAGGAGTGGCCGCTGAGGGCAATCGTCCTCTGCCCTTTCGGGTAGCCGGGCACGCGGTGACGAAGATCAACGGCCGCAAGCGCCACCTGGTCGTGGACAGCAAGGGCCTGCTGCTTTTCGCCAAGGTCACCCGGCCGACATGACCGACCACGACGCGGCGAAGGAAGTGCTGTTCCGGCTGCGGCTGATGCACCCGGAGATCACGATCCTCTGGGCCGACTCGGCCCATGCCGGACAGCTCGTGACCTGGGCGAAGAAGTACCTGAACGGTCAAGACCGTCAGTCGCCCCAAGGACGCGGTCGGGTTCGTCGTCCTGCCCCCGCCGTTGGGTGGTCGAACGTTCGATCGCCTGGGTCATGCACGCCGACGCGCCCGCGACTACGAACGGCTCATCCAGCACGCCGCGGCGCCGATCACCTTGGCCGCAGTCGCCCTCACGACCAGGCGCATCACCCGCCGGGCCGGCCAGCCGGCATTCCTGAAAGCCCAGCGGGACTGATCACTATCGAGGCGGGCCCCGTATCGCTTGACAGACCCCATGCGCCCACCAACACCGTGGCCCGGTCAGACTGTCCGGCTATGCAGGCTACTCAGGCCGGCGAACTCGCATGTCCCGAAGCGGCTTCCTGTCGAGCACCTCGACGTACATGATCCGCCCGAACACGACGTCCAAGACGAGCATGCCCTCCGAGGACAACAGGGGCACACATCGATGTCCCTGTCCGTACGGCTGTCCGTCCGGATGTGGCTCCGTCTTGAAGCTCTGGCAGAAGTCGTCGCCGCAACTGCACTCCGCGACCAGACGGAGATCCCACGCGCAGATGGCCAGTTCGTTCTCGCCGTCTTCTTCCAGAAGCGCCACCAGCTCGCTGACCAGCTCAGGAAAAACCTCGCGAACCAGGGGGCACTCCGGGTCCATGGAGCGAGACAGTACCCAAGAACCCGCGGCCCCTGACAGCTATTTGGCTGCCCAGTTCAGACACAGGCACTTACCGCCCCGCCGACCATGCCCCTGACCAGCCGGCGCAGTACGCCGCCGAAGCGGCGTGCGGGTCTCAGCCGTCCGCGTCGGTTCCGGCCGGGGGCACGTCCCCGTAGGGCGGGGTCTCCCCCGCGGTCGTCACCTCGAAGGTGTTGAGGAAGTTGCAGACGAACTGGTAGAAGCCGACGGTGATGACGAGGTCGGCGAGCTGGTTCACCGTCAGGAACGCAAGCACCTCGTCGCGGGCGGCGGTGTCGAGGGTGTGGCGGGTGAGCAGCCGGTCCGTGGCGGTGAGAATGGCGGCTTCGGGTGCGGACAGTCCCTCGGTGGAGCCGGTCGTGGCGGCGGAGACCGCTTTCTCACCGAGTCCGACGAGACGGGCGATGTTCTCGTGGTGATGGATCTCGTAGGCCGCCCCGTAGACATGACCCACGCGGACGATGGCGAGCTCGCGCAGCGAGTCCGGCAGCGAGTTCCGCTTCAGGACGGCGTCTCCCAAGGCCAGCACGTCCGGCGCCAGGACCGGTGAGTGCATCATCATCCGGAACACGTTGAGCGAGCCGTTGCTGGTCACGGCCTCCTGCAGTTCCGCGGGCAGTGTGGAGAGATCCGGGTACTCCATGTCGGCTCCGTTCGAAGGGGATGAGGGATCGCACAGCACGGACTTCCCCACCCGGCGCGCGCATTGAACGCCCGCCTCTTGTACGGGTGGTACGGACGGTCAGGTCGGGGCGGCGCGCGACGCTGTTCGGCTGCGTCTCGTGCAGATGTACGTCGGGCGCGGCCAGAGGCTGCCCGTGCCGGGCCCCAGCCCGGATCCAGGACCCGGGCCGGAACGGCGTCGAGGAGATCGGCGAGCCGGCTGTCGCGTTCACGGCCGCGGCGAGGCGGCCCGCGTGGTCCGGGTGGCGGCCCCGTGGGCTCGGCCGAAAGGCCGCGGCGGCCCGCAGTGCCGCGTCGGCCTCGTCGAGCATCACGGCGAACGACTGGAACACGTGCGGGACTTGAGGCCGCACCTGCAGTTCGACCTGCACGTCGTGGTCGGCGGCGCGGGAGGCCGGCCGTACGGCGTCGTCCAGCGGGATCTCGTGGGAACCCACCTGGCTGAGCGAAGAGTGCGCCGCCGGACGGGGCGTCCGTGACACGGAGGGTGTCCGGCCTCCGATGTGGAGGTACTGCGGCAATCAAGCGTGGAACAGCGGTGCGCCCGGGGGAGAACCTGTACGAAGCCCCGGCAACCCCTACTGCCCAGCACGCGCTGATCGCAGAGTGGTACCGTCGCCGCGTCGGTCCACGTCATCTGGTCGCCGGGCGGCTTCATCGCCCCGGAAGGCACTTGAAGTGAACACTCGACCCGGCCATCTCACCGCGCGCGGCTTCGCCGCGGCACTGGCAGCTTCCGCGTCCGCCCTCTCGCTGACCGCGTGCGGCGCCATCGGCGGGGACAACTCCTCGGCGGTCTCGAAGAAGGGCGACGACATCACGGTGGGGCTTCTCCTGCCCGACCGGGACACGACGCGCTTCGAGAAGTTCGACCGTCCCCTCATCACGCAGCGGATCGCCTCCCTCACGAACGGCAAGGGCAAGGTCCGCTACGCCAACGCCGGTGCGAGCGAGGCGACACAGAGCAAGCAGCTCGCGGAGATGATCGCCGCCAAGGTGGACGTACTGCTCGTGGACGCGGTGGACGCGAAGGCCATCGCACCGGGCATCGAGAAGGCCAAGGACGCCGACATCCCCGTGATCGCCTACGACCGGCTCGCCGAGGGGCCGATCGACGCCTACGTGTCCCACGACAACGAGCTCGTGGGTGAGGTGCAGGGCCGCTCTCTCATCGAGGCGCTCGGCGGCAAGGCCTCCACCAGCAAGATCGTCATGATGAACGGTTCTCCCGCCGACCCGAACACGGCACGGTTCAAGAAGGGCGCGATGACCGAGCTGGAGAACAACGTGGTCATCGCGAAGTCGTACGACACCGAGGAGTGGCTGCCGGCGGTCGCCGAGGCGAACATGCGCAAGGCGATCAAGTCCGTCGGGCTCAGCAACATCGCCGCCGTCTACTCGGCGAACGACGGCATGGCGGCCGCGGTCATCGACGCGGTGAAGAAGGCGGGAGCCACCAGGATCCCTCCGGTGACCGGACAGGACGCGGACCTGGCGGCGGTGCAGCGGATCGTCTCCGGCGAGCAGTACATGACCGTGTACAAGTCGTTCATGCTCGAAGCGACCAACGCCGCCGAGATGGCGGTGGCCAAGGTCCAGGGCCGTGCGATCGCCTTCGACGCACTGACCCGGGACACGATCGACAGCCCCACGCAGAAGAGCATCCCGTCGATGTTGGTACCCGTGGTCGCGCTCACGAAGGACAACATCAAGGACACGGTGATCAAGGACGGCGTCTACACGGTCAAGGAGATCTGCACACCGGAATACGAGGCCGACTGCGCGGCGATCGACCTGACCTGATGCCCCGCCTCGGGCACTTCCTCATCGGCACACGTTCCTTCGGGTGGGCGTGGTGGCGAGCGGCACCGGGGAGGTGACCGCCGCGCGCCGCGTCAAGGGCAAGGTCTCTCTCACGCCGGACGCTGCATGGCACGACGGGACCGACTACGACCCGGACGGCGTCACCTGGCGCCGCGAGCCCGATCCACGATCGTCGTAGGGAGCTGGGCGCCATTCCCAGTCCGCAGCAGGAGGGCCACATGTCCCGCCGCGGCGAGACGCGAACGCCCGTGGCGCGCATGGCGTGCGGTGAAAGCGTGCCGGGACGAGTCGCCGCTCTGTGAGCTGAGTCGGGTGCGGGACCGGGCGCGTCCGAGCGGGCTCCCCGCGGTTCACCCGAGGGTGAGGGTCCTCGGGTGAACCGACCACTGGATCGCTGGTCCATGCCGTCAGCTCCGGAGCCACAGACGGGCGTCAGGACGACGGCACGAAGTGAGCAATCATTTTCTCAACGCGGCCGCAGATACGTTTCCCTTCAGCGTCCGCATCTCCAGAGGATCTTGTTCGCGGCCATCGCCCCGTCCCGGCGCGCCGCGCGTCCAGCGTTGCGAATGATGACGGCCGTCTCGCACAATACTCGGCTGTCTGTCCCGCACCATTCGACGTCACGGAGGACGGCCGGTGCACACGCAGCACGATGAATCGATGAGCCCGGCCCCCTGCGTCATCGGGGTCGACTTCGGCACCCTGTCGGGACGGGCCCTGGTGGTCCGCGTCAGCGACGGCGCGGAGCTGGGCGTGGCGGAACACCCGTACCGGCACGCTGTTCTCGACCGGGACCTGCCTGACGGTACGCCGCTGCCGCCCGACTGGGCGCTACAGGTGCCCTCGGACTACCTCGACGTGCTGCGCCACGCCGTACCCGAAGCCCTCGCCCGCGCCGGCGTCCGGCCGGAGCAGGTCATCGGCGTCGGAACGGACTTCACCTCCTGCACGATGCTGCCGGTGCTGGCCGACGGCACGCCCCTGTGCGAACTGCCCGAGTACACCGCCCGCCCGCACGCCTACGTGAAGTTGTGGCGCCACCACGCCGCCCAGGACCAGGCGGACCGGATCACCGCACTGGCACTCGAACGGAAGGAACCGTGGCTGGCGCGATACGGCGGGAAGGTCTCCTCGGAGTGGCAGTTCGCCAAGGCGCTGCAGGTGCTGGAGGAGGACCCTGACGTCTACCGGCGCACCGAACGGTGGTTGGAGGCCGCCGACTGGATCGTGTGGAGGCTGTGCGGAACCTACGTCCGCAACGCCAGCTCCGCGGGCTACAAGGGCCAGTACCAGGCCGGCGCCCACCCTTCCCGTGACCACCTCGCCGCCCTGCACCCCGAATTCGCCGACTTCGTGGCCGACAAGCTGGACCAGCCGACCGGCACCCTCGGAACCGCCGCGGGAGGGCTGACCGCCGAGGCCGCCGCCTGGACCGGCCTGCGGGAGGGCACCACGGTCTGCGTCGGCAACATCGACGCCCATGTCACCGTGCCGGCGGCAGCCGCCGTGGAACCCGGACAGATGGTCGCCATCATGGGCACCTCCACCTGTCATCTGATGAGTTCGGACCAGCTCGGCACCATTCCCGGCATGTGCGGCGTGGTCGACGGCGGCATCCTGCCCGGGCTGTGGGGATACGAGGCGGGACAGAGCGGCGTCGGCGACATCTTCGGCTGGTTCGTCCGCACCGGGTTCCCCGCGTCGTACGCCCAGGAGGCCGCCGCCCTCGGCCGGGACGCGCACGAACACCTCACGGCCCTCGCCGCGGCACAGAACGTCGGCGAGCACGGCCTGATGGCCCTGGACTGGCACAGCGGCAACCGTTCCGTCCTGGTCGACCACGACCTCAGCGGTGTCCTGGTGGGCCTGACCCTGTCGACCCGGCCCGAGGACGTCTACCGCGCCCTGCTGGAGGCGACCGCCTTCGGCACCCGCACGATCATCGACGCCTTCGAGGAATCCGGCGTACCGGTACGTGAGCTGATCGTCGCGGGCGGACTCACCAAGAACGAGCTGCTGATGCAGATCTACGCAGACATCACCCGGCGTCCGCTGGGCGTCATCGGTTCCGCGCAGGGGGCGGCTCTCGGAGCCGCGATGCATGCCGCGGTCGCCGCGGGCGCCCACGCCGACATCCGCGCCGCGGCCCACGCCATGGGCCGGGTCCACCGGGACGTCCACCTGCCCGACGCCGAGCGTGCCGCGGCCTACGACCGCCTGTACGCCGAATACCGGCTGCTTCATGACCACTTCGGCCGCGGGGGCAGCGAGGTCATGCACCGGCTGCGGCGCATCCGCGTCCACGCCTCCGCCCGCCGCCCCCGATCCGCCTGACGTGAAACGCGGCACCCCCACGCACGTCCACCGGGTCCGACGACGGCCCGGGACACTCCGGTGTGGGCTGGGCCCCCCGGGTCCCCGGTCCGACCCGTGGGCACGGTGAGAAGGGCCTTGACCATGCTGGAGTCCTGACCTGGCCGGACCCCGCCGGCGGCAGACACCTGGTGTCTCACCGGGGGCCGGCGTGGACCGGCCTGCGCCCGCCCGGCCCGCCCTGCCGCCCGCCCATCAGCAAGGGCCCACAGCAGGCCGCCGGGAACCGCACCTCTCATGCCGTGGGACCGCGCCCGTCGGTCAACGCCGCCAGGGCCCGCAGCAGGCCGCCAGGCCGCCGGGAACCGCACCTTTCATGCCGTCGGACCGCGTCCGTCGGTCAACGCCGCTCGTTCAGCGCGTACTTGGCCACCGCCGATGCCCGCTGCACCGGACGGGCTCGGCCCTCCTCGCGCCGCGACGGCTCAGCTGGACTCGCGGACGACCAGTCGGCAGGGAACGGTGTGCACGCCCGGCTCCGGCTGGGAGCCGATGGCGTCCAGCAGTCTCAGCGCCGCCTGCCGGCCGATCTCGGAAAGGTCCGTGTCGATCGTGGTGAGCGGCGGGCGGCAGGCCAGAGCCATGACGTCCCAGTTGTCGTAGCCCACGACCGCCACCTTGCCGGGGACCTCCACGCCGTTCTCGCGCAGGGTGTCGGCGACGCCCCTGGCGATCTGGTCGTTGCCGCAGAAGAACGCGTCCGTGTCCGGTGCGGTGCGCAGGACAGCCTCGGCGGCTCGGCGTCCCCATGCCTCGCTCCACTCGCCGAAATGGACCCGGCCGGTGGACAGTTCCAGCGAGGAACGGGCCAGCAACTCGAGGGTGTGGTGAGCGCGGTCCCTGGCAGCCGCATGGTGCGCCGGCCCGGTGACGTGCGCGATCCGTGTGCGGCCGGTCGCCAGCAGGTGCTCGATCGCCAGGTGCGCTCCGCTGCGGTCGTCGGACACCACGGAGATGTCGTCCGGGTCGGTGGACGGAGAGAGCGCGTAGACCGTGGGGATCGGGTCGATGCCCTTGAGGGGCGGCCTCGGATCGGTACGCCGGCCGGTGACGATGATGCCGTCCACCCGCCGGTCCGTGAGGTTGCGCAGATGATGCTGCTCGCGGATGGCGTCGCCACGGGTGTCGCACAGGAGCACCGAGATCTTGCCGGCGCCGAGCGCGTCCTCGGCGCCGAGCAGTACGGGTGTGCTGAAGCGGCCGATGCCGTCGGTGGTCATCAGTCCGACGGTCCAGCTGCGGCCGGTGTGCAGGCTCTGCGCATGCTGGTTGGGACGGAAGTCGAGCGCCTCCACGGCGGCCAGGACACGCTGCCGGGTCTCGGGGCGCATTCTGCCGCTGCCGCTCAGCGCTTTCGAGGCCGTCCCGACGCTGACGCCGGCCAGCTTGGCGACATCGGTGAGCTTCGCCCGCCCGGCCGGCAGGGACTCTGGAGCGGCGGTCACGCGCAATCCTTTTCCTCGATGACATCGGTGACGTCCATCCTGGCACCGTTCACGTCCACAGGCCAGCCTTGACAGGAAGCCTGGAAATACTTGCGGCACACCCCTTGACTGCGACTCGCCCACTACCTACGTTTCCGGCAGAAAAACGTTTTCTCAAACGGGTCCGAGAAGCGGAACGCCACTCGCCGTCGCGGACGCCCTCACACCCCCCGTGCGCCGGCCCCGCCCGCTTCCCCCTCTACCTCCTCGGAGCGCCATGCCCCGCCCACCTTCCGCCGTGCCCTCCGCCACGCCCTCGGCCTCGTCCGAAGCGGGAAGCTCCCCGACCGGCCAGGGTCCCACCGGACTGGTCCCCACCGGCCCGATCCGCATCGGCCCGGTCCGCATCGGCCCGGATGCCAAGGCCACGCTGACCCCTGCCACCGTTCAGGTCCGTGCCGGGTTCTGGGACACCCGGCGCGAGGTCAACGCGCACACCTCCATCCCGCAGGGCCCCGGACTGCTGGAGTCGGCGGGCAACCTGCACAACCTGCGGATGGCGGCGGGCGTCGCCGAGGGCGAGTTCCGGGGCGCCTACCCGTTCGTGGACTCGGACGTCTACAAGTGGCTGGAGGCCGCGTCCTGGGAGCTCGCCCGGCACGCCCGCGCAGAGGACAGCCCCCTCGCGGCGGACGTCGAACGGATCGTCTCCCTCGTCGCCGACGCACAGCAGCCCGACGGTTACCTCAACACCTGGTTCCAGCTCCTCAAGGACGGCGTGCGCTACCAGGACCTGCGCTGGGGTCACGAGCTGTACTGCGCGGGCCACCTGATCCAGGCGGCCGTCGCGCACCACCGAACCACCGGACGCACCGAACTCCTCGACGTGGCACGGAAGTTCGCCGACCACATCGACTCGGTCTTCGGCCCGGCCGGCAGCGGCAGACCCATCGACGGCATCGACGGCCACCCCGAGGTCGAGACCGCCCTGGTGGAGCTGTACCGGGAGACCGGCGAACGCCGCTACCTGGACCTCGCCGGCTACTTCGTCGACCGCTTCGGCCACGGCCTGCTCGGTCACGAGGCGTACTGCCAGGACCGCGTCCCCCTGCGCGAGGCGACCACGGTCGAAGGTCACGCCGTACGCCAGCTCTACCTGCTGGCCGCCGCGGCCGACCTGGCGACCGAGACGGGGGACGCCGAACTGCGCGCCGCCGGGGAACGCCTGTGGACGGCGATGGCCGCCACCAAGACGCATGTGACCGGAGGGCTGGGCGCCCACCACGACGAGGAGGACTTCGGCGACCCGTACGAACTGCCCAACGAGCGCGCCTACTGCGAGACCTGCGCCGCCATCGCCTCGATCCAGTGGAGCTGGCGAATGGCCCTGCTCACCGGCGAGGCCCGCTACTCCGACCTGATCGAGCGCACCCTCTACAACGGCTTCCTGGCCGGCGTCTCGCTGGACGGCGAGCGCTGGCTGTACGTCAACCCGCTCCAGGTCCGCGACGGCCACACCGACCCCGGCGGCGACCAGTCGGCCCGCCGCACCCGCTGGTTCCGCTGCGCCTGCTGCCCGCCCAACGTGATGCGGCTGCTCGCCTCCCTGGAGCACTACCTCGCCTCCGGTGACGCCGGCGGTCTGCAGATCCACCAGTACGTCACCGGCCGCTACGCCGGCGACCTCGGCGGGGCCCCGGTCGTGGTGAGCGCCGAGACCGACTACCCGTGGCAGGGCGCGATCGGCCTGACCGTCGAAGAGACGCCGGCCGACCGTCCCTGGACCCTCTCGCTGCGCGTCCCCCAGTGGTGCCGCGAGTTCCGCGTCCGATGCGCAGACGCGGTGTACGACCAGAGCGACGCGCCCGTGGCCGACGGCTGGCTGCGGCTGCGGCGCGTCTGGGCGCCCGGCGACCGTGTCGTCCTCGAACTCGGCCTGGAGCCGCGCCTCACAGCCGCGGACCCACGCGTGGACGCCGTACGCGGCTGCGTCGCGATCGAGGTCGGCCCCCTCGTGTACTGCCTCGAAGGAGTCGACCACCCCGGCGGCGGCCTCGACGACGTCATCCTCGACACCACCCGCCCCCTCGCGCTGAAGCACCGCCCGGACCTGCTCGGCGGTGTCACCACGGTCATCGCCGCCGGCCGGCGGCGGCAGCTCCCTGACGCGGGCTGGTGGCCGTACCGGCGCGCGGAGACCAGCCCCGCGCCACAGTCCGGCGTGTCCCTCGAACTCACCGCGATCCCGTACTACGCGTGGGCCAACCGCCACAACGGCAGCATGCGCGTCTGGCTGCCCATCTCCTGACCCCCGCCGCCGCTCGCCCCTTCGCCCTTCTCCCCGCGCCGCTACGCCCCATCCCGAGACAACGAGGTCACCGTGAGAAACACCCGCCGTACCCTGATCGCCGCCATCGCCGCCATCGGTGCGCTCACCTCCGTCACTGCTTGCGGAGGCGGCTCCGGCTCGTCGGGCTCCACCGACGCGTCCGCGGGGACGTACACCTTCTGGGACCCCTACCCTCAGTTCGACGCCTCCTCGGCGTGGAGCAAGCTCGTCTCCGGGTGCGGTACCGACGCCGGGGTCACGATCAAGCGCACCGGCATGGACACCACGGACCTGGGCAACAAGGCGCTCCTCGCCGCCCAGCAGGGCAACGCCCCCGACGTGATGCTGGTGGACAACCCGGTCGTCTCCACGCTGGTGGAGGCGGGGATCCTCAACAAGACGAGCGATCTCGGCCTGGACACCAAGTCGATCCAGGCGAACATCCTCGGCGCGGGCACGATCGACGGCGCCTCCTACGGTGTGCCCATCGGCGCCAACACCCTCGCGCTCTACTACAACGCGAAGGTCCTGTCGGCCGCCCACGTCGACCCCGCCTCCATCAAGGACTGGACTTCGCTGACCGCGGCCCTCAAGAAGGTCAAGGGCGCCGGCAAGAAGGGCATCACCTTCTCCGCGATCAACACCGAGGAGGGCAGCTTCCAGTTCCTGCCCTGGTTCTGGGGTTCCGGCGCCGACCTCACCGAGCTGGACTCCGCCAAGGGCGTTGCCGCGTTGGACCTGTGGAAGCAGTGGGTCGACGCCGGCTACGCGCCCAAGGACGTCCTGCAGAACACCCAGACCACCAGCTGGCAGGAGTTCGCCACCGGCGACTACGCGTTCAGCGAGAACGGCACCTGGCAGCTCGGCAACGCGGAGAAGGCAGGGTTCGACTACGGCGTCATCAGCATCCCCGGCCAGAACGGCGGTGCGGCTCCGGTGCCGACCGGAGGTGAGTTCGTCACCGTGCCCGTGCAGAAGGACAGCGGACGCTACGACGTCACCAAGAAGATCGTCACCTGCCTGACCAACTCCGCCAACCTGCTGTCCACGGACACCACCCTGGCCTACGTCGCCCCCGTCGCAGCGGTGCAGGCCAAGCAGGTCACCGACAACCCCAAGCTCAAGCCGTGGGTCGACGCGGTGGCCGCGGCACGCGGGCGCACCAGTGGCGGCCTGGGCACCAGGTACCCGACCATCTCCCAGCCGATGTGGACCGCCGTACAGTCCGCCCTCTCCGGTGGCCAGAGCCCTCAGGCAGCTCTCGCCGCCGCCCAGACAGCCGCCGGCAAGGGCAAGAACTGACCTTCGACGTCCCGTAGGGCACGTCCTCACGGGCCGTTCCTCCCAGGACCGCACGGAACCCGAACCGCCCGGACACCACCGCTCCGGGCAGGCCACCCGCATCCAGGAGTTCGCATGACCACCGCCCGCGTCGACCACCGCTCACCGCGGTCCCCGGTCAGCTTCGCGGCGACCGGTACCGGCAACCGGACGGACGCCTCGGCGTTCCGACGCCGCCGCCGCAGAAGCCGGCTGACCGCGCTGGCGTTCCTCGCGCCGCTGGCCGTCTACCTCGCCGCGTTCTACGTCTATCCCCTGTACCGCAACCTCGACCTGAGCCTGCGCGACTACACCGTCCGCTCGTTCGTGGCAGGGGACGCGCCCTTCTCCGGGCTGGCCAACTTCCGTACCGTCCTGGACGATCCCACCTTCGGCCCCGCGCTGCGCCACACCATGATCTTCACCTTCGTGTCGATCGCCTTCCAGTACGTGGCCGGGCTCGCCCTCGCGGTCTTCTTCAACCGTCACTTCCGGCTGGCCGGCACCCTCAGGGCACTGTTCCTCATCCCCTGGCTGCTGCCGTTGATCGTGTCGGCGTCGACCTGGTCATGGATCTTCAACAGCGAGTCCGGAGTCCTCAACCACGCCCTCCACCTGGTGGGCGTGGCCCCGGTCGACTGGCTCACCTCACCGAACTGGGCGCTGGCCTCGGTCATCATCGCCAACATCTGGATCGGCATCCCCTTCAACCTGGTGATCCTCTACAGCGGACTGCAGAACATCCCCGGCGAGCTCTACGAGGCCGCCGCCCTGGACGGGGCCGGCGCCTGGCAGCAGTTTTGGCGCATCACCTTCCCGCTCCTGCGCCCGGTATCAGCGATCACCCTGCTGCTCGGCCTCGTCTACACCCTCAAGGTGTTCGACCTGATCTGGATCATGACCAAGGGCGGCCCGGGTGACGCGTCGTCCACCCTGGCGACGTGGTCGTACCAGCTCGGGTTCGGCACGTTGCTGCCCAGGTTCGGGCCGGGAGCGGCGGTGGGCGACATCCTCATCCTGATCGCCCTCGCCTTCGGCCTGCTGTACATCCGCGTCCAGAGGAGGCAGGAAGCGTGACGTCGCGTAAGGGCTCCCGCCGCTACACCGTCATCGGTCTCGCTCTCACCGGGCTGATGCTGTTCCCCGTCTACTGGATGATCAACGTCTCGCTCACCCCCCAGCAGGACATGCGCAAGAGTCCACCCGACCTGCTGCCCCTGCATCCCACCTTCGAGGGCTACCGCGCCGTCCTCAACGACCAGATGCCCTACCTCGGCACCAGCCTGCTCATCGGTCTGGGCACGGTCGTCCTCACCCTGGTCCTCGCCGCCCCCGCCGGCTTCGCGCTGGCCAAACTCCGGCCGCTCGGCGGAGGGCTCCTCGGACTGGTGCTGCTGGTCGCCCAGATGATTCCCGGCATCGTCATGGCGATGGGCTTCTACGGCATCTTCCTCGACGCCGGCCTGCTCAACTCCTGGTGGGGTCTGATCATCGCCGACTCGACCATCGCCGTGCCCTTCGGCGTCATGATCTTCACCGCCTTCATGTCCGGCATCCCCGGCGAGCTCATCGCCGCGGCCCGCATCGACGGAGCCGGCCCCTGGCGCACCTTCCGCTCCGTCGTCCTGCCGGTGAGCCGCAACGCGATCGTGACGGTCTCGCTCTTCAGCTTCCTGTGGGCCTGGTCCGACTTCGTCTTCGCCAACACCCTCGACGGCGGCGGCGACTGGCGACCGATCACCCTCGGCATCTACCACTACATCGGCAACAACAACCAGGAGTGGAACGCGATCATGGCGACCGCCGTCGTCGCGTCCCTGCCCGCGGCGGTGCTGCTCGTCCTCGCCCAGCGGTACGTGGCAGCGGGCGTGACCGCGGGCGCGGTCAAGGACTGATCCCCCGTGCCCGCCCCCGGCACGGGGCCGCGCTCCCCCGCTCTTTGCATCCAGCACCGAGGAGGGCTGTCACTCACCCGCACCCGAGCTCCCACTCGACCGACACCGGTCGCCGATCCCCGAACCGCCCCGGCGCCCGCACGACTGGCACGTCCCCTTCGTTCCCAGGAGAGCCGCTGATGTCATACCTGAGCCCCCACCACCGCCACAGAGCAGCCCCCGGCCGCACCACCGCCGCCGTCATCGCCACGGCCCTGGCCACCACCGCCCTCGTCCTGACGGCCCCCTCCGCCCAGGCCACGCCCACCTCCTCCACCACCCTGGTCGTCAACGCCAACCAGACCCTGCGGTCGGTCACGCATGTCGGCACCGGCAGCCTCTACGGCCTCGCCGACGACGGCACGCCCGCCGACAGCCTGGTCAGCGCCCTCAAACCGAACACGTTCGTGCAGATGGCGCCCGGCGGCCACCAACTGCCCAACGGCGAGCCCGCCCCGGCGGGTGACGCGCTCGTCGTGGCACCCAAGGCGGCCCGGGCGGGCGCCAAGGTCGTCATACGGATGCCGGACTGGTACCCCGACTTCCCCTACAAGTGGGTCAGCATGAGCGACTGGCTGTCCGCCGTCGACACCCAGATCGCCTCCGTACGGTCCTCCGGCGCCACGAACATCGCCGCCTGGGCGATCTGGAACGAGCCCGACCTGAACTGGGACACCGCCAAGGCCGGCCCCTTCAACACCGCCTGGAACACCACCTACAGGGAGATCCGCTCCAAGGACACCGCCACGCCCATCCAGGGGCCCAGCTACTCCAGCTGGAAACAGAGCGACATGAACACCTTCCTCACCCAGGCCAAGGCCAACAACACCGTGCCGGACGTCATCGCCTGGCACGAACTCCAGGGCAGCGCGAACATCGCCGCGCACGTCTCGGCGTACCGCTCCCTGGAGTCGAGCCTCGGCATCAGTCCCCGCCCGATCGACATCGAGGAGTACGGCACGCCCTCCGAGATGGGCAACTCCGGCGCCCTCGTCGGTTACGCCGCCAAGTTCGAGCGGGCGGGTGTCCGCGACGCCGAACTCGCCTTCTGGAACCACTACGGCACCCTCGGCGACACCCTCACGGACACCGGCGGATCACCCAACGGCTCGTACTGGACCTACAAGTGGTACGGCGGCATGTCCGGGACCATGCTCGTCACCACGCCGCCCGCCCAGACGGGCATCGACGGCATCGCCTCCCTCAACGGGGCGGGCAACCAGATCAGCGTCGTCGCCGGCGGTTGCACCGGTTCCTGCGCGGTGACCGTCAACGGCCTCTCGTCCCTGTCCGCCTTCGGCGGCACGGTCCACGTGAAACTGGAGTACTCCCCCGACAGTGGCCGCACCACCGCCTCCCCCGGCCCGATCACGATCTCGGACGCGGACTACACCGTCTCGGGTGGCTCCATCACCGTGCCGGTGACCATGAACGCCTCCGACGGCTACCATCTGGTGGTCACTCCGAGCGGCACCAGCACCTCGCTGGCCGGCCGCTACCAGATCACCAACAAGAACAGCGGTCTCGCGCTGGACACCCTGAACGCCGCCACCGCTCAGGGCACTTCGGCGGTCCAGGCGACGTCCACGACCGGCACTGACCAGAACTGGACGCTCCAGGCCGCGAGTTCGGGCCTGTACAAGATCGTCAACCAGAAGAGCGGGCTGCTGCTCGGCATCGACAGCATGAGCACAGCCGACGGCGGAACCGCTCTGGTCTGGGGCGACAACGGCACCGCCGACCACCTCTGGCAGCTCGTCCCGGCCCGCGACGGCTACTACAAGATCGTGAACTACAACAGCGGCAAGCCGCTGGGGGTGAACGCCATGAGCACCTCACCCGGCGCCCAGGTGCTTCAGTGGACCGACAACGGCACCGCCGACCATCTGTGGAAGCTCACCGCACGCTGAGACGAGGGACCACAGCCCCGCGTCCGCCACGCACCGCGGGCGCGGGGCCACCGTACGCGGCGGACGCCCTGCAACGACGACAGCCGAGGCGCAGCGCACGGGAGGACTCCAGTCGGTCAGCCGGCGCCGTGCTGCACCAGCCCCAGAACCAAGGCCGCCGACGCGGTCAGCAGGAACACGATCCCGCCCGCGATGTCACGGGAGCCCACTCGCAGGCGGGCGATGATCGCGCCGACGACGTACGGCACGAGACCGGCGGCGGCGACCGTGTCGAGAGTCCCGACCTTGAGGACGCCCGGGACACTCTGGAAGGGGCCCTGTGCCATCTGCCCGGGGGAGCCCGAGCGGATCTGACACTCGTAGCCCGTCCGGTCTCTCCCGGCGCGGTCAGCGCACGACGTCGAAGACGTTCTTCTGGAGGCCGTTGGAGTATGCCTCGTGCTCGACGAGCTTCAGCTTCTGGGTGTCCTTGTCCGTGGTGCTGAACAGGCGCTTGCCGGCGCCGAGCAACAGGGGGAAGACGAGCAGGTGGTAGCGGTCGATGAGGCCGGCGTCCGAGAGGTCCTGGTTCAGCTGGGCACTGCCGTGGACGATGATCCGGCCGCCGTCGGTCTGCTTGAGGGCGGCGACGTCGTCGAGGGAGCGCAGGATGGTGGTCTCGCCCCAGTCGGAGACGAGCTTGTCTTCGGTGAGGGTGGTGGAGACGACGTACTTCGGCATGGTCTTGTACAGAGCGAACTCCGGCATGTTCGGCCAGACAGGGCTGAAGGCCTCGTAACTGGCGCGGCCCATGAGCACCGCGCTGGACTCCTGCTGTTCCCGCCCCTTGATCTCGAAGGCCTCGGGGACGAAGTCGATGTCCTTGAACGTCCAACCGGCGTTGCGGTACCCGGGCTCGCCGCCGGGCGCCTCGACGACGCCGTCGAGCGAGACGAAGGCCGTACTGATCACAGTGCGCATGGCAACTCTTCCTGGGGTCTGTGGTGTCTGTTCGTTTTTCGGGCGTCCGGCTCGGCTTCACCCACTGGCTCAGGCAGAGCGGGTGCTCCGTCACAGCAGCGTCCAGCTCCGCTCCAGGATCTCTCCGACAATTATTTTTGTCAAGGCAAGAAAACTAGTCGGTGAAGGGTCCGCCGGCCGGTGTGGCGGCGCCGTCAGGCCGATGCCCACTGGTGCCGCATCGAGCTCATGACGAACCCCGAGGCGAGCCGGCCGGGACCTCCGCCACGTTCCCGGAATGCGCCGACACCCGGCAGCCGCTCCCGCGCCGCTCGACGCCCGGCCTGCATGACCAGCACCATCACCCCCGCATGCCCGGCTGGCCGTCGAGGTGGTGCTCGCCTGGGCCGCCACCGAGAAGCAACTGCCCGGCAGGCTTCGCCCCTGCGCCAACGACGAGTGCCGGCTGTTCCTGCTCGACCGCAGCCGCGCCAACCGCGCCCGCCGGTGCTCGATGGCCGTCTGCGGCAACCGCGAAAAAGCACGCCGCCACTACGAACGCACCCGCTGACCCGCCCCCACACGCGCCGTACGCGGCTGGCGTTCTCACAAACGTTCCTCTGCCGGAGCAAGATCAAGAACGGGCCGCCGGGCCGCCGTTGATCTTGGATCGGCTCTCAGGAGCCGTTCTCGCGGGAAGAGGCGAGTCGCCCCCTTCTGAAAGATGTTCGTGACAAGCCCAGACGTACCCCGAGGCCATCGAGGCGGCCCACGCCGACTTCGCAGCGCCCTACCGGGCCTGCGCCCCCGCGTCGGCGGGGCGCCTGTCCCAGCCGTGGAAGGCGGAGTGGTCACCGGAGTCCCATGCCTCGCGCAGGCCGGGAGTGCTCAGGTCCCAGTCGGGTCGGATCTCCCGTGTGACCGCAGCGAGATCCCGCCACAGGTCGTAGGGCGAGGGGCGCCCCCAGAACCAGTAGCCGTTGTAGACGCTGTGGACGATCAGGCCCGGCTTGAGCCCTCATCGTCCAGGTGCCGCTGTACTTCCTCTACTCCGGCCCGCCGCCGGACGCCAACGTCCTGTCCCGGCTCCTCGTCGGAATCGTCGCGCTCGCCGTCCTGGTCGTGTTCGTGACGGCCTTCCGGGAGCTGGTCAGGCGGGTCAGCCCGGCCCATGAGTGGGTGGGCTCGATCGCCTTCGCGACGGGCCTCGTGTACGCCACGATCACCCTCGTCTCGATGGGCATCGAGGCAGGCGCGGTGATCGCCGTCGACCACCCGGTCGACCCGACCATCGACGTGAGCGGCACCCACATCCTCTACGGCTCCATCTCCCGGCTCATGCTGGCGCTCTTCCTGACCGCGCTCGGCCATGCCGTCACCCGCACCCACCTGCTGCCGCGCTGGACCGGCCGCTCCGCCTACCTCCTGGCCGGCCTCAACCTGGCCTTCGTACCCTCACTGTTCTTCGGCAACGACCCCGCGTTCTTCTACGCGGCGAACGGCTGGGGCACGACCTCCCTGATGGGCGCCCTCCTCAGCTACTGGCTGCTGGCCCTGGGCATCTGCGCGTACCGCAGCGCGGCACGCGTGGCCCCGGCGGCCGACGCGGCGGCACTGCGTCACTGAGCGACGAGCCGGGCACGCACCCCAGCTCACGGCCGGACAACCGGCCGTCGGCTGGGTCGTCCCCGTCTCCAGGCGGTTGACGGCTCCGCCACCGGATGTCGATGGCAGCCAACACTGGTGACGTGTCAGCCGGTGCGCCCCGGCGGGCGTCGCCGGACGCCTGTCAGGCAAGGCCGCCGCACGCCCGTCAGGCGAGGTCCACGCACCGGACCACCTGTACATCGGGTACGTCTGCTGCTCAAGGCCCAGGCCCTGCGCGTGTTGGACGACTCGCCGCGGTGCACTTCGCACGCCTGGGCGAGAGAGTCTGCGCGCCCGACTCGGCGGAACCCACCCCCTGAGCGAGGACGCCGTCGCCCTGCTGGAACAGCCGCAACGGTGGCCCGGCGGGGCCGGAACAACCTCGCCCGGTCACCGGACCCCGATTCCCTGACTCCCGGTCCGGCCCGCACCAGCCGCTGCGAACGCCCCTCCGCGGTCACGGCGCCGTGCGTGTTCCCTACGGCGCCGCTGCCGGACCGTGTCCGCAAAGTGCCCGGTACGGCGGCCGGGGCAGGCCACGCCGGTGACGACCTCCGGCCTCCTGCCGGGGGCCGTGTCGACGTCGGCGGGCGCGTCGGTTGTCCGCGGGCTCCGGACCGGCCCCCGGCGAAGCGGTACGAAAGGCAGCCGTCCCCACAGAGGAGTACAAACGAAAGATGAAGGAAAACAAGGAGACACCTCACGGGGTGCAGGAGTGGGCCGACCGCGTTCAGGGCCTCTCCGGAGCTCAGGACGGCCGGGCCGCCAGGCAGATTGTCACCGACATCTACCGGACCGCACAGGACGACTTGGACGCCCAACGGGCCCAGGCGGAGTTCGAACGCGAGGAATGACCCCCAGGCCCGTCGCGCGCCGGATCCACACACTGTCGCGTCCGAGGACAACGAGGGAGGACAGGGCTGCCGCCTCCTGGTCGTCGCGCGGCGGCCCCGTTTGCCGCGCCCGCGCAGGCACCCGACCTCCGCCCCGCCCGAGGATCGACCGCCGGCACCGCGACATCGCACCCCTGCCCCTGCCCCTGCACCACGACCACACCGGGAGATGCTCATGACCGCAGCCGTGGACCCGGATCGCTCGACCTGGGATGTGATCGTCCTCGGTGGCGCCGCGGCGGGCGAGAACGCCGCCCAGTACGCGAGCCAGTTCTCGGGGCTGTCCTCGGTGCTCGTCGAGGACCAGCTTGTGGGCGGCGAATGCTCCTACTGGGCATGCATGCCCAGCAAAGCCCTCCTGCGGCCCGTGGAGGTGGTCGAAGCGGCCGCGCACCTCCCCGGAGTGTCGGCGCGGCTCGACCCGGCCGGCGTGTTCGAGATGCGCGACCGTGTGATCAACGATCTGGACGACACCTCTCAGGTGACCTGGGCACTGAAGACCGGCATCGACGTGGTGCACGGCTATGGCAGGCTCGCCGGTGAACGGACGATCGAGGTCCGTCTCCGGGACGGCGGGACCCGGACCCTGAGGGCCGAACACGCCGTCGTCGTCGACACCGGCTCCTGCCCCGCCCGGCCGGACATTCCCGGTCTGCGGGCTGCCCTGCCCTGGGACTCCCGGGACGCGACGAACATGAAGCAGGTGCCGCAGCGCGTGGTCGTCCTGGGCGGCGGCGTGGTCGCCTGTGAGGCAGCCACCTGGCTTCGCGGTCTGGGAGCCGAGGTGAGCGTCGTCCACCGCGGTGGGCAGTTGCTGACCCGCCACGAACCCTTCGTGGGACGCCTCGTCGGCCAGGACCTCCGGGAAGCGGGCGTCCGGCTGTGTCCCGGGCGGACCATTTCCGGGGTCGAGCGCGCCGACGCCCGCGACACGGGCACGGGCAGGGTCCACGGCGGTGAGGTGAGCGTGACCCTCGACGACGGCACGCTCATCGTGGCCGACGAGATCCTCGTGGCGGCCGGCCGTACGCCCAACACCAACGACATCGGCCTGGAGACCATCGGCGTGTCCCCCGGCGGATACCTCGAAGTCGACGACCACCAGACCGTACGCGATGCAGCCGGTGACTGGCTGTACGCGATCGGCGACGTGTGCGGCCGCGCCCCGCTGACCCACATGGGTAAGTATCAGGCCCGCATCGCCGGAGAAGTCATCGCCGCACGCCGTGCGGGCCTCATCGACGTGCCGTCGGCGGCGGCCGGACACGCCTGCGTGCCCCAGGTCGTCTTCACCACCACCGAGGTCGGCAGCGCCGGCCTCACCGAACAGCAGGCACGTGAGCAGGGCCTTGACCCGGAAGTCGTCGAATACGACCTCGCCGCGCTCGCCGGAACCTACGTCCTTCGCCCCGACTACCGCGGCCGCGCCAAGCTGGTCGTCGACCCTTCCCAGGACCTGGTGGTGGGAGCGACCTTCGCCGGCGCGGACACGGCGGAGCTCGTACACGCGGCGACCACGGCGATCGTGGGACGCGTCCCGCTGTCCACGCTCTGGCACGTCGTGCCCAGCTATCCCACCGTCAGCGAGGTCTGGCTGCGCCTGCTGGAGACGCTGCGCGCACAGCGTCACGCGACCCGCACCCCCTCGCGCGCCGCGGGCACCTGAGCCGGCCCACGACCACGCGGGCCGTTCACGCGAGCGGACCGGTGTACGCCCAGCCCGTCAAAAGGGCGGACGACTCGGACACCTACGCCAACGATCCCGCCCAACTGATCGGGCCCTCGCGGCCGGTGACTACGAGACCGCGTTCACACAAGCCTCCGCCATCAGCCCGCAAGGACCGGTCCCCCGGAGGATTCCAATGTCGCCACGCCGGCTTGAGACGGCAACGACGCATGAGTTGCCATCGCGACTTGGCGTACTAGCGTAGCCACGGGGGATGTCCACCCGGCAGGAGATGCGCGCATGGCGACACTGGTCGCGGTGAATGTGGGAATGCCGCAGGACGTGCCCTGGAAGGGCCGCACCACCCACACGGGTATCTGGAAGCGACCGGCCTCGGGGCCGCTCATGGTCCGACGGCTCAACATCGAAGGCGACGGACAGGGCGATCTCAACGGACACGGCGGCCCATATCGCGCTGTCCTCGTCTATCAGCTGGACTCCTACCGGCACTGGCAGCAGCACCTTCAGCGCGACGACTTCACCTACGGCCAGTTCGGCGAGAACTTCACGGTCGACGGCCTGCCGGACGACGAGGTCTGCGTCGGCGACCAATACCGCATCGGTTCCGCGGTGTTCGAGGTGACGCAGCCTCGCGTGACCTGTTACCGCGTGGGTCTGCGCATGAACGAACCCCGGATGCCCGCCCTGCTCGTCGCCCACGCGCGTCCCGGGTTCTACCTGAAGGTTCTCACCGAGGGAACCGTCGAGGCGGGGGACGAGATCCTCAAGATCGCCACTGGCCCGGAGACCATGACGGTGGCCGAGATCGACGCGCTTCTCTACAAGCCGGACCACCCCCGCCCGCAGCTCGAGCGGGCCCTGCGCATCCCCGGCCTGAGCCCCGGCTGGAAGACCTCCATGCAGTCGCTCCTCGACGACTACGACGGCACGGGCAGGACCACAGGCAACACCGGCCTCAGCGCCGCTGCCGGCAGCCCGCCCCCGGCCTGGCCGGGCTTCCGCTCCCTCGCCGTCACCGACATCGTCCCGGAGAGCACCCGCATCTTCTCGCTCCGCCTCGACACCCCGGACGGCCATCCGCTGCCCCCGGCTCTGCCAGGTCAATTCGTCACCGTGCGTATGCGACCCGACCCACTCGGCCCGCCCGTCATCCGCAGCTACTCCCTGTCGGGAAGACCCGGTGAGGCGTACTACCGGATCAGCGTCAAACAGGAACCTCACGGCGCCGGCAGCGGCTACCTGCGTCAGCACGTGGCCGTACACGACACTCTGGAGGTGGCAGCCCCACGAGGCACCTTCGTCCTGGGCGACACCCCGGCCCCCCTGGTGCTGATCTCGGCCGGAGTGGGAGCCACCCCGGTGCTGGCCATGCTGCACAGCCTGGCCGACCAACGCGATCCACGCCCGGTGTGGTGGGTCCACGGGGCACGCGACGGAAGCGAGCACCCCTTCGCCGACGAAGCCCGCACCCTGCTGGCTCAACTGCCCGCAAGCCACCAGCACATCACCTACAGCAGGCCGCGCACCGACGACCGCCTCGGTGAGGACTACCAGAGCGCCGGCCGACTCTCGCGCGAGGTCCTCGCCGATCTGGGCCTGCCGCCGGAGGCAGACGCCTACATCTGCGGACCCGTCGCGTTCATGGACGACATGACCAAAGCGCTCGTGGACTGCGGCACGGACCCCGCCCGCATCCATACGGAGACCTTCGGCTCGGTGTCCGCCATCACCCCCGGCATCGTGCCCACCGACGCACCGGCGCCCCACCTTCCGACCCGACCGCCGGGACCGGGAACCGGACCGACGGTCTCCTTCGCCCGCAGCGGCCTCACCGTCCCGTGGGACCCCGGCTACGACACTCTCCTGGAGCTGGCCGAAGCCTGCGACGTCCCCGTCCGGTGGTCCTGCCGCAGCGGCGTGTGCCATACCTGCGAGACCGCCCTCCTCACCGGCCAGGTCGACTACTCCCCCGACCCCGTCGACGCCCCGGCCGACGGCAACGTCCTCATCTGCTGCTCCCGACCACCCGTCGACGTGATCCTCGATCTGTGACACGAGCGGGCCTGCACCGACGGGCCTCCACAACCGCGTCCGGGACGGGGCCCTCCTGCCGGCCTGCGGCCACTGCGGCCACTGCGGCCGGGCGATGGGCGCGTACACCCCTGGCCGGCGGGTTCTTACGCGCCGTCGGCAGCGGACCGCCGCCTCCGTGCGTCGAGCTGAGCCGACTTGCTGAGCACGCCCCGTTCCGCTGAGGCTTCGGCATCGGATGTCACCCTGCTATCGTGCGCCGGATGCCGACGATCAAGAAGTTCCAGGTCACCTTCGACTGCGCCGAACCCGAGCGCGTCGCTCGCTTCTGGTGCGAGGTGTTGGGGTACGTCATACCGCCTCCGCCGGAGGGGTTCGCCACCTGGGACGATTTCGATCGCTCGCTGCCGCCCGGGGATCAGGGGTCCTGGTTCGCATGCGTTGATCCCTCAGGTGTCGGCCCGCGAATGTATTTTCAGCGTGTGCCCGAAGGCAAGACCGTCAAGAATCGACTGCATCTCGACGTGCGGGTCGCCACCGGGCTCGTCGGAGAAGAGCGCCTGGCCACCCTCGAGGCCGAGTGCGCACGACTCGTGGCGCTCGGCGCGGCACGCGTGCGACTCCTGCTCGCCGACGAGGACAACGAGTCGTGCATGGTGATGCAGGACATCGAGGGCAACGAGTTCTGCCTCGACTGAGCATCCCCGGGCGTCTTCTGCATGGACGGCGCCTGACAACTCCCCAGCTGGAGCCAGGAATCGGCTACGAGCAGGCCTGCTGGCGCCCGTCCGGAGCGGTGTCAGCAGGCCAGGGCCGATCGGTTCCCTCGCTCGGAGTGAGGCCAGGGTGTACGGCGTCTGCCTTCGGCTTCTTCGCTCCGCCCGCGAGCACTCTCCTCGTGTGCGTTCCTGGCCGACCCGACGTTCCGTCTCCGCAGGAAATGCAGGTGCGCACAGCGTGCGCCCCTGGCAGGATGCGGCGGTGAACCGTGAACAGCTCTCGCGCCTCGCCCATGCGGATCACCCGATCGCGGCCCCGCTCGACGACGACTCGGTACGCCGGCTGCTGGAGCGTGGGATCGCGCCCGGTGACGCGCGCGTCCTCGACCTCGGCTGCGGTGGCGGAGAGTGGCTCCTGCGAGCCCTGAGCACACACCCTGCGGGCCGAGGGGGTCGACACCTCCGAGGTTTCGCTGGCGCACGCTCGCGAGAACGCGGGCGTCCGCGGCCTTCACGAGCGCCTCGTCCTCCACCAGGAGGATGCCGCGGCCTTCACCGCCTCGCACACCTTCGACCTGGTGATCAGCGTGGGGGCCACCCATGCCTTCGGCGGTCTGCTCGCCACCCTTGCCGCGGCACGCAAGCACCTGGCTCCCGGCGGTCGGGTTCTGATCGGCGACGGGTTCTGGGAGCAGGCACCCTCATCCGACGCCGTCGACATGCTCGGTGACCTCGCTGACCTGCCGACCACCACGGACCGTGTCATCGCTGACGGGTGGGCACCCGTCCACGGCCACATCAGCACACGCCGGGAGTTCGACGACTACGAATGGGCGTGGACGGGGTCGCTGGCCTCGTGGGCTCTGGACCACCCCGACGATCCGCACAGTTCCCAGGCGCTGACCACAGCCACCACCCATCGCAGCGAATGGCTGCGCACCTACCGGGACTCCTTCGGCTTCGTCAGCCTGGTCCTGCGTCCGACCCACCACTGAGCGACACGGCCGACCACGGCGTCCTACCGCCAGAGGCAGGCTGACCACCGGCGGGTCCGCACGAAAAGGCGTGCGCTCGGCGCTCACCCCGGCCGTCCGTGGTGAGCGCAGCCGATCACCGGGCTCCACGTCATGACCAGGGATCTCGCTTCCATCTGCTCCTGCTGCGGCGCGCACCCCGAACACCGGCGGCGAGGAGGAGTTCTCCTCGGCTGAGTGGGACTCTCTGAGCCGTGACAACCTCCCCCCCGAGCGGCGGACCTTCGGGACACACCGGGCCGGCAGCCCGAGCAGCCGTGCTTCGGCCGGCTCCCAACGACCTGACCGGTGCCGGTCTGTTGGGCTCCTACTCCACACCAGGCGGCACGAGTGTGGCCTGGTGGTAGTACATCCGCCAGCCCGCCTCGCCCTCGCTCCTGCGCCAGATCGAACTGTGTCTGGTCCTGCGCTCACCGAGCACGGCCTCGAATGTCAGATGGACCAGCCCCGGAGCCAGCAGCACTCCCGAGATGTCTGAGGGCTCATAGCGGGGAGCATCCATTGAACTACCCGGATGCTTGGGCAGTTCGGCGAGCATGGCCTCGTACGTCCACCGTCGTCCGGACCCGCCGACCTCCACGAACTCCGGGTCCAGCAGTTGTCCGGCGAGCTCCCGCGAGGCTCGGACATGCGGATCCATGAGCTGCAACTCGCACGCGATCGCCTGGTTCACATCATCTGTCGCACCGTTCATGGATGTATCCCACCGAGTTCCCCGGCCCGTCGCAACCGGGTTCATGCGCCGCTTCGTGTGCGGCCACTTCCAGCAGAACGGCGGGCGCCGGCCCCGGCGGACTGACGGACTGACGGACTGACGGACATGGGAGAGTTGGGTTGCGTTGATCCGTGTAGTACGAAGTGCCACCGAGCTCTGGTGGGCCTGTCGAAGCGAGGCCGCATCCGCACGGCCGGCGCGATGAACAAGGCTCCCGTCGACAGCGGGGCGGGTGCCGCCCAGCCGATGAGTTCGAATGTGAAGCTCGAACAGGCTCTTGTCGCCGCAACAATGGTGCTCAGGGCAGGGGAAGTGCGCGCAGAGAGGCGTGGGTTCGCGCTGTGACGACCAGGTGGCGTGGGTTGCCGCCGGGGACGACGAGCAGGGGGTTTTCGCCGTCCCTGGTCTGCGGGTACGGCGCCGACATGCCCGGCGCGGCGGCCCCGGTCGCCTGCGGGCCGTCGTGCAGGTCGATCGCGATCACGCGTCCCCGCGTGGCGCGATCGTTGACGGGGGTGAAGGTCACGAACCGGCCGCCGGCCAGGGCGCCCTCCTCCGTGGTGGCGTAGTAGCTCCACAGCCTGCGCCGGCCTTCGAGGTCGTAGGCGTTCCAGTAGCCGGCGCTCGAGTCCTCCGCGGGGGCCTCGTACAACATCAGCACCCCGTCGGGGGAGATGAGCCCGCGCATGGGCTTCTCGCCCGTGTCCCTCGGGGTGGGCAGCGGCCGGAGGGTGCTCGGGTCCAAGCGCCGCATGGGCGGGAAGATGTCCCCGGCGGAGAGCCGGCTGCCGGTGCAGACCAGGTAGTGGCCGCCGGAGACGAGGTGCGGGCACTCGACGCTTCGGGGGCTTGCCGCCACGGAGTCGCCGGTGCCGGCGTCACGGGCGGTGACCCGGGTGCCGTCGGTGGCGTAGACACGGCCCCGGAAGGCGGTGATGCTCTCGCCCGGCTCCCACGCCACGGTCCGGTGCCACAGGGCCGTACCGTCGGATGCCCGAACGGCGTCGAGGACGGCGGTACCGGACGCGGGGTCCGCTGCGTCCACCGCGTAGACGACCCCGTCCCCCGCACCGAGTGCCACGTAGGCGCTGCTGGTAGGCAGCCGATGGGTCCACGCCCTCGTACCCCTCCGCAGATCCGCCGCACGCAGCAGACCCGCGACTCCGGTCACGGCCCGTTCGTCCGCCGCGTCGACCACCAGCCCGGCGCTCCTGCCGCGGTCGCTCGCGGGCACGGTCCAGGTGATACGACCGTCAACCCGGGAACGCCCGACGAATCCGCCGGAGCCGGTCGCGCAGACGACCTGATGGGCCGTCGCACCGCAGACACCGGATGCCTCCGCGGGGGAGAGCTTGGTGTCCCAGGCCCGCCACGGACCGGATACAGGGGACGACCCCGATGCCACCGTACGCGGCGAGGTGTCGGACGACGCACCGCCGGACCGGCCGTGCCCGGCTGTCGAGCATCCGGCGCCCAGCAGACCGCACAGCGCCAGGGCGCCTGCGAGGGCCGCCCTCCGTGTCCGTCGATGCCCTGGCATCTTCGCCTCCCCACCGAGTGCAGCCCCGGGCGAGGGGCTGGTGGCATGACGGTAGCAACACGGGCGCTGACGCCACATCACCAAGCAACGCCTGCGGCCGGTGACTTCCTCGCCCGCGTCTCAGCCCCGGATGGCGGCTTCGACGGTCTTCGCGGGCCGCACCGGCGCCGAGTCGACACCGCCGCGGACGGCTTCCGGTTGCGCCCGCCAGCCTTCCGCACCGGCGAGCGCGGGCCGGTGTACAGGGCGAGGACGAAGCTGTCACAGCTCCCCTCGCGGGGCCGCCGGGACGGCCCGACCGGCGCTGGAAGTCAGCCCGTCACGAGCAGGCCGGGAGCCAGCCCTGCTGGACGGCGCGTACGCCGGCCTCGAAGCGGCTGCGAGCGCCGAGGCGGTCCATCAGTTCGGAGGCGATGCGTCGGGCGGTGCGGTGCGAGACGCCGAGCCGCTTGGCGATCGTCTCGTCGGTGTGGCCGTCCGCCAGCAGGCGCAGGGCGGTCGTCTGCTGGCCGGTGAGTCCGTGCGGGTCGGTGGGCACGACCTCACCGAGCGGCTGGGCCGATTCCCAGGTCGTCTCGAAGAGCGCGCACAACGCGGTGAGCGTGCCCTGCCCGGTGAGGAGAACCGCGCCCGCGGCCGTGTCGTCGCTGCTGACCGAGATCATCGCCGTACGCCGGTCCATGAGGATCATCCTCGTCGGCAGGGACGGCACCGTACGGATCCGACCGCCCAGCCCCGCGAGCCAGTTGGCGTGCTCCACGGTGGGCCGACTGGCACGCACACTGTCCAGGTAGATCGTGCGCATGCGCACCCCGCGGCCGAGCAGGTCCTTGTTGAGCGGCCGTGACGCCGCCATGTTCTCCGCCGTCTGGGGCCCGCCAGGGGCGAACGCCAGGAACTCCTCGCTCACTTCACGGGTGAGCACGGCCAGTCGGTCGCGGATCTGGTCGAGGCCCACGAGGTGCTCCACGCCCGGATGAGCGGCGGCCGGCCGGAGTTCGGCGTACTCGGAGATGAGCTGGGCCGCGGCTGCCCGAGAGGCTTCGAGGCGCTGCTGGTGGGCCGCGAGCTGGGCCTGCTGCCTGGCCATCAGGATCTCCATCCCGATGTCGGGCGAGACCGCGCGCAGCCGTCCCGCCTGCCCCGCGGCGGGACGCACGAGGGCCAGCTCGCTCAGGGTGTCCAGGGCGTCCCGCACCTGCTGTTCGGACAACTCCAGAGAGTCGGCGAGCACGGCGACACCGTCCGCCGGCTGTCTGAGCATGCCGCGGTACACGGTCTCCGCGACAGGGTCGAGTCCGAGAGCGGTCAGCATGTGATCCCCCATGATCATCTTCAGTACGGCCCTGAAGAGAATGCCCTCGACCCGTCCCGCTGTCGTTAACACTCGGTCCACACTTCCTTGACGCTGCGTCCACTCCTCGACCGGGCAGGGGGACGGAAGAGCCCGAACAGGCGACGATGCGCCTCCACCGGAGGCGCGAAGTCGGCACGGAGACCGGCCGGAACAGGCCGTGGCCTCAAGCGTCCAGCGTCATGGCGGCGTTGCACACGCTTTCCGTTGAGACGCTGAAGCGCATGTACCTCGTCCACGCGCACCTGGAACTGGCCTCGGGACGGCAACTTCCCCCGAACATCCGGGCGTTGGTGCGATCCGCGATCGCTCCGGAGGACCGCGTCGAGCATGTCGCCGTCCACCCCCGCTCACCTTCCGCGCTCACCCTCGGCTTCTATCTGCTGGCCGGCATGCTCGAAGAGGCGGAGGACCGGGCCGTACGGGTCTGCGACCGACTGCTGCGCGACGTACCGCAGTTGGACACCGCGCGCGTGACCGGTGCCGGGGTACCCCTGCTGCCCCTCGCCTTCCTGCCCCATCCGGCGGACTGAACGGGAGACGAGCCGAACCGGACCGAAGCCCCCCGTGGACGCATCAGTCCAAGGCCCCTTCCGTCCATCCATGAACCCTTCTCACCGGCCTGAGCTGCGACGAAGCTATTGATCACCGGCCGGACCGAGCGTCACCGCGGAACGCGACGGCGACCGGCCACATCGCAGATCACCGAGTCATCCGGGCTGTCCGGAACTCACACCCGGAAGGAACGCGAACTGTCATGCTTCGCACTCGAATCGCCCAGGCCGCCGCGGTGACCACCCTGCTCGTCGTGGCGTCTCTCGCCGCTCCGGCCCTGGCGTTCCAGCCCGAGGCGGACACACCCGCGGCCTCCTCAGTTCTCTCCGACGCCGGCTGGCAGGTCGCTCCGGCGGACGCCGGCTGGCAGTAGGCCACCCGCAGCCGCGAACGCCGCTCAGCCCGCCCTTCCACGCCTGTCCGACCATCCGCATGCCCGACCTCAACCGCCCCAGGGGGAAACGAACATGAAGAACACCCGCAAGAACGGCCGTAGAATCGCGGGCCTGCTCACCGCCGGCGTTCTCAGCGCCGGACTCCTCACAGTGACCGCTCCCACCGCCGAAGCGGCCACCACCTGCTCGGGCGGCGTCAACATCTACGGCATCCTCGACGACGGCCGGCTGACCTTCAGCAGCATCAACCCGGCCACCGGGGACCTCGCCAAGGTGCTCGTCGGACCTGACCTCGGCTTCGAGCCGAAGGCCATGGCGACGCTCAACTTCAACACCGTGCTCGTCACCTCGACGGCCGGCGCCCTCTACCGCGTCGACATCAAGACCAACAACACCAGCCTCGCCCTGCTGAACGCGCCGGTGAAGATCGCCGACAGCGGCTGGACCCACGACAAGCTCACCTACGACGGCCACGGCCACCTCTACGGCACCACCGCCGCCGGCCTGCTGCTGCGCTACAACGTGACCGAGGACAAGCCCGCCGGCTCCCAGCACATCGGCGCGCGCACCGAGATCGACACCGGGTTCGTGCTGAAGACCCTCACCGCCACCGGTGACGACCGGCTCGCCGCCACCACCGAGGACGGCCGGCTGCTCGACTACACGGTCGCCGGAGCGGGCTCCTGGAAGGGCAACGCCCTGAAGTCCGCCGGCTGGTCCGGCTTCAACCAGATGGTCTCGCCCGGCGGCGGCCTCTACTACGGCCGCCTCGCGACGGGCGCCATGTACTGGTACAAGGACGCCAATCCGACCGACGGCTCCGGTGCCGACATCTCGTACCACCTGGACGACCCGGTCAACACCAGTGGCTGGACGCAGAAACTGCTGTCCGCCCAGCCGGCCACCTACACCTGCGCCACGAGCACCACGACGGTCGACCGGGACGACATCGCCGCGGTGAAGGCCGCCGGCCGTGAGCTGATGAACAACAAGGACACCTCCTGGGCGACCTCCGCGCAGTGGTCCTGCCTGGAGACGCTCTGGGACCACGAGAGCAACTGGCGCTGGAGCGCCACCAACCCGTCCTCGGGCGCCTACGGGATCCCGCAGTCGCTGCCGGCCTCCAAGATGGACGTCGCGGGCGACGACTGGAAGGACAACCCCCTCACCCAGATCAAGTGGGGCCTTAGCTACATCGACGGCCGCTACGGCTCTCCGTGCAACGCCTGGGCCTTCTGGCAGGCCAACAGCTGGTACTAGTGCCGCATCAGGCAACGTTCGCCCTGTTCACGACCTTGCGGAGGCGTTCGTCGGCGGCGTGCTTGTTCCGCCAGATGATGTAGCGGCGGA
>NZ_JBWKDW010000034.1:57287-78130 GCF_056435735.1 Streptomyces sp. NPDC043878 | reverse complement strand
CCCCCCCCCCCCCCCCCCCCCCCCCCCCCCCCCCCCCCCCCCCCCCCCCCCCCCCCCCCCCCCCCCCCCCCCCCCCCCCCCCCCCCCCCCCGGCCCGATCAGTGGGGCGCTGTCAGCCCTGGCGGGCCTTGAGGCGCGGGTTCTTCTTGTTCACGACGAAGACCACTCCCCGTCGGCGAACCACCTGGGCGCCCGGCTTGGACTTCAGCGCGCGCAGCGAATTGCGTACCTTCACAGCTCTGCTCTCCTCTTGCTCGACCCTCGGCCCATCGCGTTCGGCCGTTGGCGGTCGGTCCTCGGCGTTCGACCGTTGGCCGGGTGTCCTCGGCCCCGACCTCCCGGTCCTCGGCCTGTGATCAGTGCCGGGTCGCCGCGGCCTGACGGCCGTAGCGGCGCTCGAAGCGCTCCACCCGGCCCGCGGTGTCCAGGACCCGCGTCTTACCGGTGTAGAAGGGGTGACTCGCCGACGAGATCTCGACGTCGACCAGCGGGTAGGTGTTGCCGTCCTCCCACTCGACCGACCGGTTCGAGTCCAGGGTGGAGCGGGTCAGGAATGCCGCGTCTGCGGCACGGTCACGGAAGACGACCGCCCTGGAGACGGGATGAATGGTGGACCTCATGGTGTTCCTTCCTCATCGTCCCGCCGTCCGCGCCCGCGGGCGCGGACGGACAGGGGTGCTTCAGCGTTCCTCGCGGAAGGGGACGTGCTCCCCGACCACCGGGTCGTACTTGCGCAGGACGAGCCGGTCGGGGTCGTTGCGGCGGTTCTTGCGCGTCACATAGGTGACGCCGGTCCCGGCGGTCGACTTCAGCTTCACGACGGGACGCGCGGTGCTGCGTGCCATGAGGTACTCCTTTCACCCACATCGCCGACATTGAGCGGTGCATGCCAGCTACATGGAGGAGAACACCACCCCCCGGCGATGCATTCCCGGCCCGGCCGGCGGCATCAGGGACCCGGAATCCGCCGTCGGCGACGCGTGTCGAGCCGCACCGAGGACGTACGACGCCCGCCGGCGAACGTGTCCCACCGCCCGGAGCAACTCGCCTTTTCTGCAGCGGTGTTGCAGCGTCATGAACAACGTGGGCGTGACCTGGCAGGACGCCTCGACGGGCGTTGACTTCGGGCTTGGGGCATGTCAGTTTGGCGGCGCCGACCCGTCCAGGGGATCAGGTGTTCGATCGGCATGCGAGGCCCGCGGGGGCAGTCAGGCGACGGTGGTAGCGATGTGCGCAGGTCCCGGGATGGTCGTGGGGCACCGTCACGGTCGTACACCGGCGGGGCTGGACCGCTGCACCCGCCGTCGGCGCGTCGACAGCGCGCCGTGTTGTAGCACCGACCGTGTCGCACGGGGGCTCAGCACGGCTCTCTGAGTCGCCTCGGGGCGTCGCGCAGCGCCCTGACGCCCCAGTGCGAGCCGCGCGAGCCGGCTTCTCCGGCGCGCCACGCGCTCGCCCTCACACCGCCCGCGCCCGCCCTCATGCAGCCCGCAGACTCGATCCGAACCGAACCGAACCGGATGAAACCGTGCCGGACCGGTCAGGTCCGGTCAGGTCCGGTCAGGTCGTCCGGGCAGGTCCGGTCCGGGCAGGTCCGGTCAAGTCGGCTGACGCAAGCGCAGAAAGCGTCGGCCCGGCAGCCCGAGCGCCCCGACCGTCGCACGAGCGCGCTCCCGGTCGGTCGCAGTGGGCCCCGCCGCGCGAAGCCGGCGCCGACCAGCCGCCAGGCAGCTCCCCCGCCCAGCCCACGGCACGGCTCCCCACCCCGCCGCACCGGACCCAAAAGCACCGGCCCCCGCCCACCGCACCCCTCTCCCACCGCATCCCTCTCCCGCCGCGCCCGCCCGGGAGGTCCCTCCTCACGAAGGACGGCCATGATCATGCTCATCCCCCGGTTCCCGCGCGGACTCCGGTCACCCGGCGGGTTCCTCCGCGGTGTCGTCACGGGGAGCGCGGCCCTCGCGCTCGCGGCGGCCCTGACGGCGTGCGGCAACGACAGCGAGGCCGACAGCCCGGCGGGAGCGGCCCGTTCGTCGCAGGTGGTGACCGTCGGACAGCACTCCAACGGCGCCGCACGACAGACGGACATAGAGGTGTCCGCGGTCGCGTCCATCAGGGCGGAACTGCCCAAGTCCGTGATCCGCCGCGGCAAGCTGGTCATCGGTATCGGGGCGCTGCCGGCCGGCTCGGTGCCGTTGAACTTCATCGGTGACGACCAGAAGACGCTCACCGGCGTCGAGCCGGACTTCGGGCGGCTCATCGCGGCGGCACTCGGCCTCGAACCCGAGTTGCGGAACTCGACCTGGGAGAACCTGTTCGTCGGTATCGACAGCGGCAAGACGGATGTGGGTTTCTCGAACATCACCGTCACCGAGGAACGCAAGAAGAAGTACGAGTTCGCCTCCTACCGGCAGGACAACCTGGCGTTCGAGGTTCTGGGCAGCGACAGGTGGAACTTCGACGGAACATACGGCAGCCTGGCCGGAAAGACGGTCGCGGTGGGCGCGGGAACCAACCAGGAGAAGATACTTCTGGAATGGCAGAAGAAGCTGAAGAAGGAGGACAAGAAGCTGACCGTCAAGTACTTCCCGGAGAACAACAGCGCATATCTCGCGCTCTACGGCGGGAAGATCGACGCCTTCTTCGGCCCCAACCCCTCCATCGCCTATCACGTGACCCGGTCGGCGAAGTCCGCCAACCCGACCCGTAACGCGGGCAAGTTCTCCGGAGCGGGAGAGACCCTCCAGGGACTGATCGCCGCCACCGCGAAATCGGGCAGCGGACTGGCTCGGCCGATATCCGACGCCATCAACCATCTCGTCGAGAGCGGCCAGTACGCGAAATGGCTGAAAGCGTGGAATCTCTCCAACGAGGCCGTCGAGGTCTCCAAGGTGAATCCGCCCGGGCTGCCGCTGACCAATTCGTGACCGGCGCCCCGCGTTCCTGACCCGCACCCCCGTTCCTGACCCGCACCCGCGTTCCCGACCGGTGTTCCCGACCGGCACCCCGCGCTCCCGCAACGGGAGCGCGGTCAGTCCGGGGTGCCCCGCCGCCCCGCGAGATAGCCGGCCTGGAAGCGGCTCCTGGCGCCCATGTCCGTGAAGATCTCGGCGATGTGGCGCCGGCAGGTACGCAGCGACATGCCGAGGCGGCGGGCGATCGTCTCGTCGCGGATGCCCTCGCCGAGCAGCCGCAGGATCGTGCGGTGCAGCTCGTCGCGCGCCGGTTCGCCGAGCGGCGCGTCGAAGGGCTCCGCCAGGTCCCACGCCTGTTCGAAGACTCCGTAGAGGAAGGAGAGGGTGGAGGAGTCCCGGATCACCGCGGCCCCCTCGGGCAGCGAGTGATGCGGGATGAACCCCACCGAACGGTCGAAACCGGTCAGACGGCCGAAGGGTTCGGGCGCGGTGCGCACCTCGGCTCCGGCCGCGGTGATGCGCTCCACGTGCGCCCGGGTCAGCGGGTGGTGGCGCGCTGTGTGCCGGAGGAGGACCCGCACCCCCACGCCGCGTGCGAGGAGGGCCAGGTCCCGGGCCGCCTCCGGCTCGAACCGCTCGTCCGGGTGTGCGCCGTCAGGCCGGCAGCTCACCATCTCGTCCCGGCAGGCGAGGCTCGCCTCGTCCAGCAGGGACGCCACCGCCGACCGCTTCCCGAAGACGGCGACGGAATGCCGTGTCGTCGCGTTCCCGCCGAGGACGGCGTACAGGCCCGACAGGTCGTCCAGTTGCCGGCGTGACGTGTCCAGATCGGCCACGGCCCGGCGCAGTCTCGATTCCGTGGACGCCAGCCGGGACGCGGCGATCTGTGGGTCGAGTGCGCGCCAGCGCCATTCTTCCGACGCACCCCGCGCGGATTCGGTGCCTCCGCCGCCGTTCTCGTGTTTCTCCAGCAGATGCGCCAGTTCCAGGTGTTCGATGCCCTGCCTCGCGTCGGTCTCCGTCAAACCCAGGACATCCGCCGTTCCGGAAACCGAAACAAACGGTCGGGAGACCGCCCATTTGTAGATCTGGAGATGCGTCGGGCCGAGTTCCCATTCCGCTCCCGGAGCGGCCGCCGAATGCGCTTTGTCCATTTTGACCCCCGTTGCAGTTTGCTGCCTGCAGCATGATGACGCCCGAGAGTAGTTGAAAACAAGTGGCTCCCGCGGGCAGGATTCACAGGGCACCGAATCAGGCCACTTCTCTTGGCCCGCCTCTTGAATCGAGGAAAGCCGACCGATCCCGTGACCCGATAAGGAAATGCGCGTCGGACGCCGTCCGCCCTTCCCTCGCATCGAAAGACAGGACCATGCCCACCACGGAACTCGAAGACGTCCGCATCACCACCACCCGTGCCGGTGAGACGATTCCCGATCTGCTGGCGGAGCAGCTGCGGTCACGCCCGGACGAGATCGCCGTCGTACACCGTGACCGGTCCCTCACCTACCGCCGGCTCGTGGCCGACAGCACGCTGGTGGCCGACTACCTGCGCCATCTCGGGGCGGCTCCCGACGACCGGATCGGGGTGTTCGCCGCGCCGTCGCTCGACCTCGCCCTCGGCACCTGGGGCATTCTGCGGGCCGGCAGCGCCTACCTGCCCCTGTCCCCCGACTACCCGGCGGAACGCCTGCGGTTCATGATCGAGGACTCCCGGGCCGCGATCGTCTTCGTCCAGCCCGAGCTGCGCTCCCGGCTGCGAGAGCTGGCGCCGGCGTCGACCCGGCTGGTCACCCTGGCCGACGCGCGGGAGTTCGCCGCCACCCGCCCCGCGACCGGTCACGAGGACGGTCCCGGTCCGCAGCCGCACCATCTCGCGTACGTCATCTACACCTCGGGCAGTACCGGACGGCCCAAGGGCGTGATGATCGAGCACCGGTCGCTGGCCAACCAGCTGCGCTGGCTGCACGACGTGCACGGGCTGGACGCGGGCAGCAGGGTGCTGCAGAAGACGCCGACCAGTTTCGACGCCGCCCAGTGGGAGCTGCTGGCTCCGGCCTGCGGCGGCACCGTCGTCCTGGGAGAGCCCGGTCTGCACCGGGACCCGGACCGTATCGCCGAGCACGTCGCCCGGCACCGGATCACCACCCTCCAGTGCGTGCCGACCCTGCTCCAGGCGCTGCTGGACACCGAGCAGCCGGACCGGTTCGCCTCGCTGGAGCGGATCTTCAGCGGCGGCGAGGTCCTCTCCCGGGACCTGGCGCTGCGCTGCACGCAGGCGCTGCCCCACGTCTCGCTGGTCAACCTGTACGGCCCGACCGAGTGCACCATCAACTCCTCGTCGTACACGGTCGATCCGGCCGCCTTACGCGAGGGCCCGCGGGCGGTGTCCATCGGTACCCCGGCCGCGAACACCGAGTACCTGATCCTCGACGACCGCCGTGTTCCGGTCGCGGCCGGCGAGATCGGTGAGCTGCATGTCGGGGGCCACCAGCTCACCCGCGGCTACCTCCTGTCGCCCGACCTGACCGCCGACCGGTTCGTGCACAGTCCCTACGCGGCCCGGGGCCGGGGCGGCTGGCTGTACCGCACCGGCGATCTGGCCTACTGGAACACCGACGGCACCGCCCAGTACGTCGGGCGCGCCGACACGCAGGTCAAGCTGCGCGGCTACCGCGTGGAGCTGGACGAGATCAGGCTGCGGATCGAGACGCACGACTGGGTCCGCAAGGCCGCGGTGATCGTGGCCGACGACCCGGCCACCGGCCATCAGAACCTGCTGTCGTTCATCGAACTCGACCCCGCCGAGGCCGCGTTGATGGACCAGGGCAGTCAGGGGGCCCACCACCGGTCCAAGGTCGGCAAGCTCCAGGTCCGCGCCCAGCTCTCCGGCGAGGGCGTACGCGGCCCCCGTGAGCTGAGCGGCCGCCCGGCCACCGTGCTGCCCGGCCACGAACCGACTCCGGAGCAGCGCGCGCTGGTCTTCGGCCGCAAGACGTACCGCTTCTTCGAGGGCGGCGGCCTCGGCAGGGACGACATCCTGCGACTGCTGGAGCGCCGGGTGCCCAGTGCGGGGTCCCGCCGGGTGGAGGAGCTGGAGCCGGCCGAGTGGGGGCACATCCTGCGCTACTTCGGCCAGTACCGCAGCACCGAGCGGCTCCTGCCCAAGTACGGTTACGCGTCGCCCGGTTCGCTCTACGCCACCCAACTCCACCTGGAGCACGAGGGCGTCGCCGGGCTCCCGCCGGGGTTCTCCTACTACCATCCCGTCGACCACCGGCTGCACCTGCTGAGCGGGCGGACGGCCACCGGCCGCCCGGAGATGCGGCTGCACTTCACCGGGAGACGCCGGGCGATCGAGCCGGTCTACCGCAACAACATCCAGGAGGTCCTGGAGATAGAGACCGGGCACATGCTCGGACTCTTCGACGACGTACTGCCCCGCCACGGCCTGCGGGTCGTTGCGGACACCTACGACGCGGCGTTCCGCGACCGCCTGGACCTCCCTGACGAGGACTACTACCTGGGCAGCTTCCGCATCGTCCCGTCCGACACCGACCCCTCCGCCACGGAGCTCCCCCTCGACGTGTACGTGCAGGCCCACCCCGGGCGGGTCGCCGGCCTGCCCGCCGGACAGTACGCCTGGACCGGCGGCGACCTGCGCCTGATCTCCGACGAACGGGTGCTGAAAAAACACGTCATCGCCATCAACCAGGAGGTGTACGACCGGGCGGACCTCGGCATCAGTGTGATCAGCCCGTCGGGGCCGCACTGGCTGCGCTATGTGGCGCTGGGCCGGGAACTCCAGCGGCTCCAGCTCAACGACCTCGGCATCGGCCTGATGTCCTCGGGCTACAGCTCCAAGACCGGCAACCCGCTGCCCTCCGCCCGGCGCCTCGACCGGATCCTCGCCGCGGCCGGCCGGCCCACCGGACCGTCGTACTTCTTCGTCGCCGGCCGGGTCAGCGACGAACAACGGCGCGCCGAGGGCATGCGGGAGGACGTCGTGCACATGCGCGGCCCCGCGGAGATGATCAAAGACGATCTGGCCGCGTTCCTGCCGGACTACATGGTGCCCAACCGGGTCACCGTGCTGGACGCCCTCCCGCTGACCCCCAACGGCAAGATCGACGCCCGTGCCCTGGAGCGCCTGGACGCCGGTGCCCAGCGCTCCCCGGACCGGCCGTTCACCGCGCCACGCACCGTCACCGAGAAGCGGGTCGCCGCGCTGTGGCAGAAGCTGCTGCACCGTGAGGAGGCGTCGGTCCTCGACGACTTCTTCGAGACGGGCGGCAACTCACTGGTCGCGGTCGCCCTCGTCAACCGTCTCAACAGGGAGTTCGGCACCGCGCTGCCGCTCCAGGTCGTCTTCGGGTCACCGACCGTCGAGAAACTGGCCCGGACGATCGAGCGCGAGCGGACAGGCCGCTCCCGGGGCCCGGCGGCCGGGCTGTCCCGGCTCGTCCCGCTGCGCGGCCCGGTCCGCCCCGGCACCGGCCGGCCGGTGTTCTGCTGGCCCGGCCTCGGCGGCTACCCCATGAACCTGCGCACGCTGGCCGGGGAACTGGGTGGCGACCGGCCCTTCCTCGGCGTCCAGGCCCACGGAGTCAACGAGGGCGAGACGCCGTACCCGACCATCCGGGCGATGGCCGCCGCCGACACGGAACTGATCCGGCGCGCCCAGCCGGAGGGCCCGTACTCGCTGTGGGGTTACTCCTTCGGCGCGCGGGTCGCCTTCGAGACCGCCTGCCAGCTGGAGGCGGCCGGCCACCGGGTGGACCACCTCAACCTGATCGCACCGGGCTCACCCCGCCTCCCGGCCGGCCACGCGACCCGCGCGACGGCCCCCGGTGCGGGCGACCGCGCGGCGGGGTGGGACGACACCGCGTTCCTGACCATCCTGTACTCGGTCTTCACCGGCACCATCGGCGGCGAGGAGCTGGCGCACTGCCTGACGGAGGCCACCGGCCCGGACTCCTTCGCCCGCTTCATCAGCGACCGCCACCCCCACCTGGGGCCCGAACTGGTCCGGCGGGTCATCGACATCGTCCGCCTCACCTACAGCTTCGACTACACCTTCGCCGAACTCCTGGACCGCCGCGTCAGCGCCCCGGTGCGGATCTTCAAGGCCAGAGGCGACGACTACTCGTTCATCGAGGGCGTCACGGGCTGGTCCACGCGCCCGCCACTGATCGTCACCCTGGACGCCGACCACTACGGGCTGCTCCGCGACCCCGGCGTACGCGAACTGTCCGCCGCGATCCGCCGGCTCCACGACCACTGACCAGACACCCTCCCACCGCTCGGAAGGAGCACCCCGTGCCCCACGTCACCATCAGGCACTTCCCCCATGACCTCGACGCCGCGCGCCGCACGGCCCTCGTCACGGCCGTCACCGACGCGGTGACCACCGCCTTCGGCGTCGACGAGGGTGTGGTGTCCATCGCGCTGGAACCGGTCGACGCCGCCGACTGGCAACGACAGGTCCACACACCGGAGATCGTCGGCCGCGCCGAACTGCTGGTGAAGGCCCCCACCCACTGACCCCCGGCTCCGGCCGGGCCGGCCGCACCCGCACCGCTCACCCACCGAAGGACCCCCTGTGAAGAACGCGACCGTCGCACGTTTCCTGCTCCAAGCCACCCTGTGGGGAAGCAGCTTCACCTTCATCAAGGCGTCACTGCACGGCCTGACCCCCGGCCAGCTCGTCCTGGCCCGGCTGCTGCTGGGCACCACCGTGCTGCTGGCCCTCGCCGCCCTGCGCCGCGTCGGACTGCCCAGGGGCCTCGGCCTGTGGGGGCACGTGGCGGCCGCCGCCCTCTTCGGCAACGTACTGCCCTTCCTGCTGCTGTCCTACGGCGAGCGCAGCACCGGCGCCGGCCTGGCCGGCGTCCTGGTGGGCGCCACCCCGCTGCTCACCCTCGGCGTCGCCACGGCCGTGCTGCCCGCAGAACGGGCCACCGCCCGCAAGACGATTGGTCTGGCGCTCGGCTTCCTCGGCGTGGTCGTGGTGATCGGCCCCTGGTCCAGCTCCACGGGCTCACTCGCCGGCCGCGCCGCCTGCTTCGGCGCCGCGCTCAGCTACGCCACCGGCTATGTGTACGTCCGTAAGTTCCTCACCCCGCGCGCGCTGGCTCCGCTCGCCGCCGCGGCGTCCCAACTCCTGGCCGCCGCCGTCCTGATGGCGATCGCCCTGCCCTTCCTGACCTGGCACACCATGCACTTCACCGGCAGGGTCACCCTCAGCATCCTCTTCCTCGGCCTGTTCAGCACCGGCCTCGCCTACGTGCTGTACTTCCGGCTCATCAACGACATCGGCGCCACCAACGCCTCCGCGGTCAACTACGTCGTGCCGGTCGCCGCCGTCCTGATCGGTGCCGTCGCGCTCGGCGAGTCGGTGTCGTGGAACCTGCTGGCCGGCGGCGTGATCGTGCTGATCGGCATGGGCTACGCGGAGAACCGCCTCGGTCAGCTCCGCCGTCCCGCCCGGACCTCGCCGCCCGCCTCCGCGCCCGTGCCCACCTCCGCGGGGACCGCGGAGGAACGGCGGTGAGGCGGCCGACGGCACCCGGCTGGTACCGGTCGGCCGTCGCGGACCTCGACACGATCCGCGGCCGGGACCCGTCCGTGCTCAGCCGCGGCGAAGCCCTGCTGCACCCGGCGCTGCCCGCCGTCTGGGGACACCGGATCGCCCACCGTCTGCACCGCCGCGGCCTGCGCCGCACCGCCCGGCTGCTGTCCAACGCGGCACGGGTGGCGTCCGGCGGGGTGGAGATCCACCCCGGTGCCCGGATCGGCCGCGGCTTCTTCATCGACCACGGCACGGGCGTCGTGATCGGCGAGACCGCCGTGATCGGGGACGACGTGACGCTCTTCCACCAGGTCACCCTCGGCTCCACCGGGTGGTGGCACGACCAGCACCGCCCGGCCGGCGACCGCCGCCACCCGGTGGTGGGCGACCGTGTGGTGATCGGCGCCAACGCCACCGTGCTGGGCCCCGTGACCGTCGGCGACGACAGTGTCATCGGCGCCCAGGCGCTGGTGATCGGGGACGTGCCCGGCGGCAGCCGGGTGCTCGCCCCGGCCGCGATCCCCCGGCGGCCCACCGTACGACGGCCGCCGCCGTACCGCCCCGCCCCGGACCTGCCCCCGGGCTCCGCCCTGGCGGGCCCGGCCCGGGCGTCCGTGACGGCCACCGTCTTCCCCGCCTGGTGACGACCCGGCGGCCACCGCCGCCGACGGAGGAATGAGCCATGACCGCCGACACACCCGTCCCCACCGACACCGGCACCGGCACAGCGCCCGAGACGACCGCTGCCCCACCACCGGAAACGGCCGTCCCCGCATCCCCGAGAGCATCGGCACCCCCGGATTCCGCCGCCCCCGCACCCCCGGCGACCGGCCGCGCGCCGGCCGGCTCGCTGGAGGCCCTGATCGGCCGCACCCCGCTGGTCCGCATCGATCCCGGCACCCCCGGCACCACCGTGTACGCCAAACTCGAGAGCGCCAACCCGTTGTCCAGCGTGAAGGACCGCACCGGCCTCTACATGATCGAGGCCGCCGAGCGGCGCGGCCTGCTCACCCGGGGCCGGGGGACGGTCGTCGAGGCGTCGTCCGGCAACACCGGCATCTCGCTGGCCGCACTGAGCGCCGCCCGCGGCTACGCCTGTGTCATCGTGCTGCCGGACAGCGCCACCAGTGAACGCGTCCAGCTGTTGCGGGCGTTCGGCGCCGAGGTGGTGCTGACCCCGGCCGAGGAGGGCTACACCGCGGCCATCGAGGAAGCCGAGCGGATCCATCGGGCCCGCCCCGGCTCCTGGTTCGCCCGCCAGCACGAGAACGCCGACAACGTGGCCGCGCACTACGCCACCACCGGGCCCGAGATCTGGGCCGACACCGGCGGCCGGCTGGACGTGCTGGTCGCCGGGGTCGGCACCGGCGGGACCCTCAGCGGCACCGCCCGCTATCTGAAGGAGCGCCGGCCCGGTCTGCGGGTGGTCGCGGTGGAACCCGAACGCTCGCCGGTGCTCAGTGCGGGCTGGGGCGGCCTGCACCGCATTCCGGGCCTCAACGGCGGCTTCGTCGCCGACACCACCGACACCGCGCTGATCGACGAGGTGCTCACCGTCTCCGACGCGGCGGCCTTCGACACCGCCCGGCTGCTGGCCCGTACGGAGGGCCTGCTGGTGGGTGTCTCCTCGGGCGCCGCCGCCCACGCCTGCCGGGTGCTCGCCGCCCGCCCGGAGCACGCCGGCCAGACCCTCGTGACGATCTTCCCGGACACCGGAGAGCGCTACCTGTCCTGGCTGGAGACGGCCGCCGACGACCCGGCCGCCGACCGCGCACGCCCCGTGGACCCCACCGAACCCACCGGTCCTACCCACTCGAAGGAGCTCGCCCGATGACCCAGCTTCCCCGCATCGTCCTGCCCGGCGAGGGCGAGTCCGTCGACATCGGCACCACCACCAACACCACGTTCAAGGCGGTCGGCGGGGAGACCGACAACCGCCTCGGGCTCTTCGAACACCGCATGGACCCGGGCGCTCCCGGAGCCTCGCCGCACATACACAAGGAGCAGCTCGAAGCGTTCTACGTCCTGCACGGCACCGTCGAACTGCATCTCGACGGCCGCAGTTTCCCCGCCAGGCCCGGCACCTTCGTCAACGTGCCCGAGAGCATGTCGCACGGCTTCCGCAACCCGTACGAGGACCAGGCGACCATGCTCATCATCTTCACCCCGGCCAAGGATCGCGAGGACTACTTCCGGGGCCTCGCCGACTTGTACGCCGACGGCAACCGGCCCACCGAGGACGAGTTGCTGGACCTGATGTCCCGCTACGACCAATACGAGCTGACCGTCGACGGGACGGTCCCGGGATGGGGCCGGCACTGACCCCCGCCCCGGCCGGGGCACCGACGGGCCGCACGACGCGAAGGCGTGCGGCCCGCGCGGGCGGGTGCGGGTGAGCACGCCCGCCCGTTCCCCGGCGCCCGCCGGCCGCCGCCCGTCCGTCTCCTCACGGCGCGGGCGGGCGGCGGTCGGCGGCACGCTGCTCGCCGCGTTCGGCGGCTTCGCCGGCTTCAACCTGCTGCTGTCCGCCCTACCGGCCTACGCGGTGCGCTCCGGCGCGGGTCCCGCGGGCGCCGGAGCGCTCACCGGCACGCTGATGGCGGCCACGCTCGCCGTCCAGCCGCTGACGCCGTGGCTCTTCGCACGGCTGGGCCGGCGGCGCTCCCTCGCGGCGAGCGGCGCGCTGCTCACCCTGCCCTGTCCGGCCCTGCCCGCGGCGACCACACTGACCGCGCTCCTCGGCCTCACGGTCGTACGCGGTCTCGGCTTCGGCGTCTTCGTCGTCGCCGGTGTCACCTTCACCGCCGAGCTGTTCCCGCCCGGCAACCGCGGGCGGGCCATGGGGTGGTACGGCGCCGTGGTCGGTGTCGCCGGAGTACTCGGCGCCCCGCTGGGCATCGCCCTCGCCCGGCGGGACGCCTACCCGCTCACCTTCGCCCTGGCCGCGGGCGCGTCCGCCCTCGTCGTCGTCGGATCGTTCTGCCTTCCGCCCGCGCCCACACCCGCGCGCCCGGCCCGGACTTCCCGCCCGCGCCCCGGGGGTCCGCCGTGGAAGGCGCTGCGCCCGATGACCGGACTCCTCCTGGTGGAGATCGCCTCCACCACGGCCTACGGCGTCGTCTTCACGTTCCTCCCGCTGACCGCGCCGGCCGCACCGGGGGCGCTGCTGACCGCGCAGGTCTCCACCGTGCTGGCCCGGCTCGGCGCGGGATGGCTCATCGACCGCTACGACGGTCGGCCGGTACTGGTACCTGCCGCTCTCCTCGCCGCACTCGGCACCGCCGCGGGCGCCGCGCACCACCCGGCCCTGCTGCTGGCCGGCACCGCCGCGTTCGGCGCGGGATTCGGCGCCGTGCAGAGCGCCACCCTGGTCCTTCTCCTCCATACGGCCGATGACACCCCCGCCGGGCTCGGCCTGGCCGGCGTCGCCTGGAACATCGCCTTCGACGCCGGTACCGGGCTCGGCTCACTCGCGGGCGGCCCGCTGCTCTCCGCCGGCGGCGCGTCCGTCCTCTACACGTCAGCGGCGGCCGTCCTGGCCGCGTCCGTGCTGGTGGACGCGGCCGGGGCACGCGCGGCGCGCCGCCCGCCCGGACCCCCGGTCCCGGACAGCGGAGGGTGACCACCGGGCGGACCGGAGACGGCCAGCCGGCCCCACCGAAGAGGCTGAGCACCATGTACGGCCGTCGTCGGCGAGGACACAGGCGTCGTACACCGACACCATGTGCGGGTGCCCGGACAGCTGCCCGGCCGCGGTCACCTCCCGCAGGAAACGCCGCCGGTCGCGCGGCGCGGCCGGCGCGCCCTCCTGTCCACCTTGAGCGCCACCTCGCGGCCCACGGCAAGCCGGGAGGCCCGGTACACCGTGGCGAGACCGCCCTGGCCCAGTACGCCCTGCCTCTCGTATCCGGGCAGTTCCAGCCGTTCGGACCACACCGCGGCGACATCCCCAGCACGAGACCACCCGCGACGGAGTGTCCGACCGGGGAGGCGCAGACTCCGGCGCGCCCGCCGGGCCGCCCGTCCGTGCGCGGTCGTCGTGCGGCAGGATGAGGGTATGAGCGTAGTCAAGATCAACGTGCTGACCGTCTCCGCCGAGCAGCGGGAGACGCTGGAGAAGCGCTTCGCCTCGCGTGCCCACAGCGTGGAGAACTCCGACGGGTTCGAGTGGTTCGAGCTCCTGCGTCCCACCGGGGGCACCGACGACTATCTCGTCTACACGCGCTGGCGCGACGAGGCGTCCTTCCAGGCGTGGATGGAGGGCCCCATGAAGGCGGCCCACCAGGGCGGCGACACGGCTTCCGGTGAGCGCCCCCGGCCCGCGGCGAGCGGCTCCACGCTCTGGTCCTTCGACGTGGTGCAGCAGACCCCGCCGAAGAGCGCGTAGCGAAGCCCGTCACCGGCGGCACGGAGGACGTCGGGATGGGCGTACCCCCGGAGCCCCCCGCCCCGGCCGCCCCGCCGCGACCGGGGCGCTCCCCTCGCCCGGCACGGCCCGCTGCCGCCGCACCGCCCCACCCGGTACCGCCCGCGCCGCCCCGCACCGCCCGCCTGGTGACCCCCGCCCAGTGGTGCGACGCTGGACGGGCAAGGTGTCCGAGGAGGGAAACCCGGGAGGGCCGATGGGACGGGACGTCCCGGCCGTGGTCTTCACCCGTGAGGACCGTCGCCGGTACCGGATCAAGATGCAGGAGTGCCTCGACGCCTTCGCCCAGATGCTGCGCGAGTCACGGTTCGAGTCCGAGCGGCCCCAGGTGGGGCTGGAGATCGAGCTGAACCTCGTGGACGACGCGGCCGAGCCGACCATGCGCAACAGCGACGTGCTGGAGGCGATCGCGGACCCGACGTGGTCCACCGAGCTGGGCCGCTTCAACCTGGAGATCAACATTCCGCCCCGCGGACTCACGGCGGGCGGCCCCGACTCGTGGGCGACCGAGATCCGGGACGCGCTGAACCACGCGGAGCAACGCGCCCGGTCGGTCGACGCCCGCCTGATCATGATCGGCATCCTGCCCACCCTCCGGGAGGAGCACGCCGGTGAGGCCGCGCTGTCGGAGAATCCCCGCTACCGGCTGCTCAACGACCAGGTCTTCGCGGCCCGGGGTGAGGATCTGCGGATCGAGGTGGACGGTGTCGACCGGCTGCGGACCTACGCGGACACGATCACGCCGGAGGCGGCCTGCACCAGCACCCAGTTCCACCTCCAGGTGTCCCCGGACGAGTTCGCCGACTACTGGAACGCGGCTCAGGCGATCGCCGGGGTCCAGGTCGCGCTGGCGGCGAATTCGCCGTTCCTGTTCGGCAGGGAGCTCTGGCACGAGACGCGCATCCCGCTGTTCGAGCAGGCCACCGACACCCGGCCGCAGGAGATCAGCGTGCAGGGCGTGCGGCCCCGGGTGTGGTTCGGGGAGCGGTGGATCACCAGCGTCTTCGACCTCTTCGAGGAGAACCTGCGCTACTTCCCGGCACTGCTGCCCCTGTGCGACGAACAGGACCCCGCGCAGACCCTGGACCGCGGCGACATCCCCGAACTGGCCGAACTGACCCTGCACAACGGCACCATCTACCGCTGGAACCGCCCGGTCTACGCCATCGCCCACGACAAGCCGCACGTCCGCGTGGAGAACCGGGTGCTGCCGGCCGGCCCGACCGTCGCCGACACCCTCGCCAACGGTGCCTTCTACTACGGCCTGACCCGCGCCCTGGTCGAGGAGGACCGTCCGGTGTGGTCACGGATGTCCTTCCCGGCCGCCGAGGACAACCTGCACACGGCGGCGCGGCACGGTATCGAGGCGCTGCTGTACTGGCCGGGTATGGGTGAGGTGCCGGTGCCCGAACTCGTCCTGCGCCGTCTGCTGCCGCTGGCGCACCGGGGACTGGAGCTCTCCGGGATGGACGCGGCCTGGCGGGAGCCGCTGCTGGGGATCATCGAGCAGCGCTGTGTCACGGGCCGGAACGGGGCCGTCTGGCAGAAGGAGATGTTCCACGCGATCGAGTCCTCGGACCGTTCCGGCCGCCATGAGGCGCTGCGCAGGATGACGCAGGTGTACATCGACTACATGCATCTCAACGCCCCGGTCCACACCTGGCCGGTCGACTGACGCGGCCCCGCTGAGCTCGGTCGGGCCAGTTGTTACGCGACCCCTCCGGCGGTACGACGGTCGAGACGTACGGAATCACCGGTAGGGGCCACGGCGAGCCCGTCGACCCGGGCAGCGGCAGTGAGCGGGGCGGGGTGGCGGGGGCCTACGTCCTCGATGTGAACCTGTGCGCCGCGGCCCGGGCGGGCGTGGGGGCTCGGCTGACCGGACGCGGCCGGCACGCGAGGACCCCCGGCGACCGGGCCGCGGCGCCATGATCACCGGCGGGTAGGTTGGGGCCATGACCGACGACTGGCGGACGGATCGCGTCGGGGCCGCACTGCGTGGCGAGAACCCGACCGTGCTGCGACGGCTCGAGTCGGGTTTCGCCGTGATCGGCGACGTGCAGTTCCTGCCGGGCTACTGCGTCCTGCTCGCCGATGAGCCGGGCGTCCAGGGGCTGTCCGACCTGCCGAGAGCCGCGCGGCTGGCCTTCCTGTCCGACATGGACCGCCTGGGCGAGGCGGTGGAGCGGGCCTGCCGGCGGCTCGACCCGGACTTCCGCCGGGTCAACCTGGAGATCCTGGGCAACACCGACCCGTTCCTGCACGCCCATGTCTGGCCGCGCTACGCGTGGGAGCCCACCGAGCTGGTCGGCACGCCGGTGTGGCTGTATCCGCGTGAGCGGTGGAGCGAGGAGCGGTCCCGGCTCGGCCCGCGGCACGACGTGCTGCGTGCGGCGATCGCCGCCGAACTGGACGCGCTGGGCAGGGCGAACGCGACGGACGCGACGGCCTGAAACCGCCGGGTCCGCCGCTTCCCGGGGGGTGCGTACGGCAGCTGGACGGCGACGTCAGCCGTTCATGCTCGTGAACAATAATCATGTACACGACGGTTGACGCGTCCCAGGCAAGCCTCTAGCGTCGGGAGAAAGCGCTTTCTCCCTACGAGTGCGTGCTCCGGCCTCGCGGCCTGTTCACGTACTCGGACCTGTCACGCTGCCACACCCGAACGGTGACGGAAAGGGGCGTGACGCCGCCCTTACGGCGACGCGGACGCACCCGGCGACCGTCGCCGTACGGCGGACCAGCACCGCTCTCAGCACCCTCCCTGGTCAGACGAACCCATGAACCTGGAGACGAACGATGCACCTGAGACCAGTCATCGCGTCCGCCGGCCTGCTGGCCGGCACACTCGTCGCGCTGTCCCCCGCCACGGCGCAGGCCGCGTCCGTGCGGTACGAGGCGGAGAGTTCCCCGGCGGTCTGCACCGGCACCATCGACTCCGACTGGTCCGGCTACTCGGGCAGCGGGTTCTGCAACGGCACCAACGCGGCAGGCGCGCACGTCCAGTTCACCGTGAACGCCTCGGCCGCCGGCACGGCGACGCTGAAGATCCGCTTCGCCAACGGGGCCACCGCCGCCCGGGCCGCGACCCTCACGGTGAACGGGTCGAACGCCACGACGGTGTCCTTCGAGAGCACCGGCGCCTGGGGGACATGGGCGACGAAGACGGTCACCGTGCCGGTGACCGCGGGCGGCAACGCCGTCCGGATCAGCCCCACCAGCACGGGCGGCCTGCCCAACATCGACTACCTCGACGCCGAGACCGGTGACACCACCACGCCGCCGTCCGCCACCGCGCTGTATGTGGCGCCGAACGGCAGTGACAGCGCGGCCGGCACGCAGTCCGCCCCGACGACACTCGCCTCGGCGATCACCCGCGTCGCCTCCGGAGGGACGATCTACCTGCGCGGCGGAACGTACAACTACGCCCAGACGGTGACCATTCCGGCCGGCAACAACGGCACCGCCGCCGCCCGCACGAACCTGTCGGCCTATCCGGGCGAGACACCGGTGCTCAACTTCTCGGCCATGACGGAGGACCCGGCCAACCGCGGGCTCGCCGTGAACGGGTCGTACTGGCACGTCTCCGGGCTCGTGGTCGAACGGGCCGGCGACAACGGCATCTTCGTGGGCGGCAGCAACAACGTCATCGAACGCACGGTGACGCGCTTCAACCGGGACACCGGGCTGCAGCTGTCGCGGATCGCCTCCACCACACCCAAGGACCAGTGGCCCTCCAACAACCTCGTGCTGAGCGCGGAGTCGCACGACAACGCCGACTCCGACGGCGAGGACGCCGACGGCTTCGCCGCGAAGCTCACCGTGGGCAGCGGGAACATCTTCCGCTACGACGTGTCGCACAACAACATCGACGACGGCTGGGACCTCTACACCAAGACCGACACCGGCGCCATCGGACCGGTGACCATCGAGGACTCCCTGTCCTACGACAACGGCACCCTCAGCGACGGCACCGTGAACTCCAACGGCGACCGCAACGGCTACAAGCTCGGCGGCGACGACATCGCGGTCAACCACATCGTCCGGCGCAACATCGCCTACCACAACGGCAAGCACGGGTTCACCTACAACAGCAACCCCGGCACGATGACCGTGTCGAACAACGTCAGCATCGACAACACCCAGCGCAACTTCTCCTTCGACAAGGGGACTTCGGTCTTCCGCAACAACACCTCGTGCCGCAGCGGGAGCGGGTCGAACGACAAGACCGTCGGTGACGCCGACAGTTCGAACCAGTTCTGGTCCGGTACGAACGGCTCCCGGTGCTCCGCGTACACCGGCGCCCTCGGTTGGTCCCACGCCTCGGACGGCCGCCTGGTGGTGACCTTCGGCGGCACGCCGGTCACCCCCTGACCGACCCGGTCGCCCTCCGTGCCGTCACCCCGGTCCGCCGGCCCGCACCCGGCCGGCGGACCGGGGTCGCGCACACGCGGTGCGCCCGCGACCGGTCCCGGACGCGGCATCACGCGTATGCCGCGAAATACATATGAAATTCCGATAGCTCCTTTATCGTCCCTTGACATGATTTCACCTCACGCACCTGATGCGAGAAAACAGGCCGGGCCGAGAGCGGTCCACCACGTGGCCCTCGGTCTGTTCCTGCCGGTCGCGGCGCTGCTCACCGTCCTGACGCCCTCCGCCCACGCCGTGACACCCACGGGCCTGGGCGCCGACTGGGACGCCATCGCGCGCTGCGAGGCAGGCGGCAACTGGCACGCGAACACCGGGAACGGCCACTACGGCGGCCTCCAGTTCAAGCAGTCGAGCTGGGTCGCCGCGGGCGGCCGGCGGTACGCCCCCCGGGCGGACCTGGCGACGAAGCAGGAGCAGATCGCGGTGGCGCGCCGCCTCGCCGCACTCCAGGGCATGAACGCCTGGACCTGCGCGTGAGGTTCCGGTGAGCGGGCCGCCCCGCCCGCGAACGGCCGGCGCGAGGGCGGCGGAGCAGCCCCCGGCCCCCGCGGGTGCCCCGGTCGGCCGCGGTCACAGCCTCCAGGAGCGCAGCCGTTCGGCGACCTGCTCGACGCCGGCACGGCTGTCGCGGATCGTGCGCACAAGGTCGGAGAGGGCGCCGTAGGGCGGATCGATGCCCTCGCCCGACTGGTCCATGTACTGGGCCGCGACGAACGCGGCGTACAGGCTGTTGCGGAACGGAAGCGGCTCCAGGCGCACGATGGTGTGCATCAGCGCCGCCGCGCGCCAGGCCGCGTCCGGGTCGGCGGCCGCCAGGGTGGGAAGCCGGGTCCTGTGCCGGGCGACGGCGGCCACCAGCGCGGAGTAGTCCGCGACGGTGAGATCCTCACGGTCGAGCGCGGCTTCCTGGACGTCGAGCAGCCACGAGACGTCGATGGAGAGAGGCATCAGGCGGCAGCGGAGCCGTCGTCACGCCGGGCGGGCGGTACCTCGTCCGGGAAGGCGTCGTCGAACTCGGCGCGCAGCCGGTCCGCCCACCCGGCGGCGCCCGCGACGAACTGCCTGCGCTGCATCTCCCGCACGCCGAGGTCGTGGAGGTACTGCTTGAGGCTCTTGCCCTCTGCCGCGGCGGCGGCCCGCACTCCTTGGAGTTCCTCGTCGGTGAAGGACACGTTCAGCGATGGCATGCACCGATGGTACCTACTAGGTGCCGCTGACGCGAGAGTCGTCCCCCGCCCCGACCGCCGGCCCCGGTCCGGGCACCTTTCCGGCCGGATGCTCCACGGGACTGAGGTAGGGCAGGTCCGTCAGCGGCCGGTCGGTGCAGAACCGCACGATGAGGTCGGCGTGCGCGGCGTCCTGCTCCAGGGTGAACATGTGGTCGGCGTCGAGGAAGGTCGCGAAGGGCGCGCGCAGGTCCCGGGCCAGCTGCCGCCCCAGACCGGGCGTGGTCAGGTGGTCGTGCTCCCCCGTGTAGACCACCGCCGGCACGTCGAGGGTGACCGGCCGGTACCACTCGTGCAGCATCAGGCGGGCGTTGTGGTCGGACGCGTTGTCGAGGTCCCGCCGGCTCTGCGTGCGGAACTGGTGGCTCAGCATCCGCCAGACGGCCGCGTGCCGGGGGATACGGCGGTCGGGCGGCAACACGAACGTCGACAGGAGACTGTCGGCGAGCTCGCCGCGCCGGTCCTCGGCGACCATCCTCCGCCACTCCGGGATCCTGCCGAGATACGACGGCGGAAGGCGTCCCGTCATCGCCCCCAGCATCAGCCGTGACACGTGCCGCGGATACAACTGGGCGCAGCGCAACGCGATCGCACCGCCGTAACACGTGCCCAGCAGGTTCGCGGAGCCGATGTCCAGCTCGACCAGCAGGTGGCGCAGCGCCCCGGCGAGGAAGTCGTACCCGTAGCGGGGAGGCAGGGCGTCGGCCGCTCCGAAACCGGGCAGTTCCATGGTCACCAGCGAGAGGTGCGGAAGCAGCGACTTCTCGTAGGGGGTCCAGGAGTTGCGGTCCTGCATCATGCCGCCCACCACGACCAGGGGCTCGGTGACCGCGGTGACCGACTCCGCGACACGGCACAGGTACGTGAACCCCTCGAACTCCAGCCGGTACTCGCCGCCGCTCCCGTTCACCGGCAGCTCCGTGGGGCAGTCGGGGCGTGGTCCTGTCGCGCGCAAGGCCGCGGGCTGAGACGTTCGTACGACGTCGGCGAAGCCGCGGGGGGCGGGGCTGTGTTCACATGCGCTTAACGGCTGCCGGTCCGCATTGTCACGGTCCATCGCGGTGGACCTTGGCCGGCTGCGGCGACCACCCGCGCGAGCGCTCGGCGTCGGCCGCCCGGCCCACGGCCCGGCCGCGGCGCCGCACCCCGCACGCACCGGGGCCCGGGGGGGGGGGGGGGGGGGAGGGCAAGGGAGAAGGAGGGGGAGGAAGAGGGGAGGGGTTTCCCCCTGGGCCCGCCTTCGTCACTGCGCGGGGGGCGGGAGGCACCCACCT
>NZ_JBWKDW010000034.1:17623-57277 GCF_056435735.1 Streptomyces sp. NPDC043878 | reverse complement strand
CGCCCCCCCGCCCCATTCCCCTCCACGCCACCCACCCCCCACCCGCACCGGGCCTGGGGGCCCCCCCCCCCCCGGGACCCGGTCACACATGAGGTCACGCAGGCGTGATGTTCTCCGCCTGCGGGCCCTTCTGGCCCTGGGTGACGTCGAAGGTGACCGCCTGGCCCTCCTGGAGCTCACGGAAGCCCGAGGCGTTGATGTTGGAGTAGTGGGCGAAGACGTCCGGGCCGCCGCCGTCCTGGGAGATGAAACCGAAGCCCTTTTCGGCGTTGAACCACTTGACAGTTCCGCTGGCCATGCTCGTGCCTCTCAGTCGATGTCAGGAACCGCACCGCGCGGCCCTGGAGGTGATCGCCCTGGTCCAGCACTGCACAGCAAAGCGCCCGCGCCAAAGCGCGGGCAGGTACTGCGAACCACGACATCTGAGAGCGACGCTACACGGCGAAACAGCCTCTCACCAGAGAGCAACGTCCATGATCTGCACCGGGTCGCACGATCCACCGCGGTTTCCGTACACCTCACCCACCCCTACCGAATCATTTCGGGCACCGACCGCGCTCGGGCCGCACTGACCTCCACCTTCGCGGCGCACGGTGCGACCGACGGAGGCGGCGAGCAGGTACGTCACCTTTACTCCGGATGCCCCTTTCCGGGGGCGCGCGGGAACTCCGCCGGGCCGCCCGTGGACGGCCCGGCGGGCGGGCGACCGCTTCGGTGGGACGCTCCTCGGAGCCCGCCCGCGCACCTCGTTCGGCCGTCCGGGGGAACTACGACTCGACGGCCGGGGGCATGGGGTCGTCCAGCAGGGGGATGTACGCCGTGATGCGCTTGCCGACCGGCTCGCGCCGCACGTCGAACCGCTGCACGACCGCCATCACGATCTCCAGGCCGTGCTGGCCCACCCGCCCGGGATCCGCCGCCCGCGCCACCGGCAGTACCGGGTCGCTGTCCCAGACCTCGATCTCCACCACGGAACCGACCACGCGCAGGCACAGCAGGGCCGGGCCCTGCGCGTACTTGTAGGCGTTGGTGACCAGCTCGCTGACCACCAGCTGCGTCAGGTCCATGGCGCGCGCGGTCACCGGCAGGCCCAGCTCCGTCTGGAGACGGATGAGGAAGTCGGCCGCCATATGGCGGGCCTCGGCTATCGAGCCACCGTCCCCCTCCAGGGCGGCCGTGAACTCGACGGGGTCGGGATACGGCACGAAGGAACCCTCCATCGACCCATCGGGTTTCGTCCGTACCACTGTTTCGATGCGATGCACGCCGGTTCGGATACCCCGGTTCTTCACCCCCACGCGCCCCGGAACGAACCTGTGCATAGGCCCGTCACCGGCGTCAGCCATAAGATCGCTGGGCACAGATGACCGGAGAAGCGTTGGCTAGGGCTTTGACCGAAGGTTGCAGAGGGAGACTGTGGTAGACAACCCGGACACAGCGGGGCACGGCAGGCTGTCGGTCGTGCGTGACACCGTCGACGGCGTCACCGTCCTCACCGTCCACGGCGAGATCGACTACCAGACGGCGTCCCCCCTGCAGAACGCCCTCCCGCCTGCCGACGAGACGGCCGGCCCCCGCATCGTGATCGACCTCGGTCAGGTCACCTTCATCGACTCCAGCGGCATCAACACCCTCATCACCGCTCAGCGGGCCGTCCCGGACGGGGGCTGGCTGCGGCTGGCCGGCGTCCAGGGCACCGTCCTTCGCACCCTGGAGCTCGTGGGCCTCGACACGGTCATCCCCTGCTACCCCACCGTCCGGGACGCCCTCGCCTGAGCGGGGGACGGCGGCCTCCCCCCTCCGGGGCCCGGTGGCCCCCGGAGGGGGGAGCCGCGGCGGCGCCCGGCCCCGTGCGGTGTCATGCGCGGGTACGCCGTGGCTTCCTGCTGAACCCCGTGCAGCAGGGGCCACGGCGACCGGTCCGCGGGCCGCCCGGAGAGCGCGCGGGCGGAACCCGCCGTCAGCGACTCCTGCTGCGGCTATTCGTGCGGCAGTACGACTGACGGCCGGTGACAGGAGGATCTACGGTGGACCTTGCGAAAACCTTGCGCCGGCCGCTGCGTCGCCGGCCACGCAGCGGACGGTTCGGAGGGCGTGTGGAATCCCGGCTTCAGCGCGGCGGACGAGGAACACCGCCGACGCGCCACCCTGCCGCTGCCGGAGCCCTGTGACCCCGATGCGTCTTCACTTACTCGGCCCTCTCGAACTGCGGGTCGCGGAGCGCGGGTTCGACCTGGGACAGCCACGCCGGCGTACCGTCCTCGCCGCCCTGGCCGCCGACGCGGGGCGGCCCGTCGCCGTGGAGACCCTGATCGACCGGGTCTGGGACGCCGCCCCGCCCGGCGGGGCCCGGTCGGTGCTCTACTCGCACATCAGCCGGCTGCGGCAGCTCCTCGACGAGGCGGCGTCCGCGGGCGGCGGCGAACAGGCGCCGATCCGCATCGGCAGGATCTCCGGCGGATACGTCCTGGAGGCCGACGAGGACGACGTGGACCTGCTGCGTTTCCGCTTTCTGGTCGCGGAGGGACGCGCGCCCCACCGCTCCGACGGGCAGCGCGCCAAGCTCCTGGAGGAGGCGCTGCGGTTGTGGCGCGGTGTGCCGCTGGCGGGGCTGCCGGGAGGATGGGCCGAGCGGACGCGGACCGCCTGGAACCATGAGCGCGTCGAGGCCGCGACCGCCTGGGCGCGGGCGGTGCTGAGCCGGGGCGGAGCGCGGGAGGTACCCGGTCTCCTGTACCCCCTGATGGCGGAGCATCCGCTCTCGGAGCCTCTCGCGGCGATGCTCGTACGCGGCCTGGCCGCCGCCGGCCGGTCCGCCGAGGCGGTGACGGTGTACACCGAGGTCCGCCGCCGGCTCGCCGAGGAGCTGGGCATGGCACCGGGCGGTGAACTGCGGGCGGTTGCCGAGGAGTTGCTGAGCGACTCGGCGCGGGCGCGGCAGCCAGGGGCGGGTCATGCCCCGGACCCCGAAGGGCCGCCGGTCACTTCCGCGGGCACCGGCGGGGTCTCCGGTGTACCCGCTCCCGCGCAACTGCCCATGGACGTACGTCCCTTCACCGGCCGGACCGAGCAACTGGCCGAACTGACCCGGCACCTCGCATCCGAAGAGGGCGGTGACCGTACGGCGGCGGTGGTCGTCTCCGCCGTGTCCGGTACCGCGGGGGTCGGCAAGACCGCGCTGGCCGTCCACTGGGCGCACCGGGTGCGCGACGCCTTCCCCGACGGGCAGCTCTACGTGGATCTCCGGGGCTACGACCCCGAGGAACCGGTCTCCGCAGCCCAGGCCCTCGCCGGGTTCCTCACCGCGCTGGGCACGCCCGGCCAGGACATTCCGCTGCGTCTCGAGGACCGGGCGGCGCACTACCGCACGGCCGTCGACGGACGGCGCCTGCTGGTCGTCCTGGACAACGCCGCCTCCGCCGCCCAGGTCAGGCCCCTGCTGCCGGGCAGCCCGACGTGCAGGGTGCTGATCACGAGCAGGGAGACACTGGCGTCCCTGGTGTCGGTGCACGGTGCGCACCGGATCGTCCTCGACGTTCTGTCCCCCGGCGACGCGCTGGCCCTGCTGCACACGCTGATCGGGCCGCGCGTCGAGGCCGAGCGGGCGGCTGCCGCGGCGCTGGCCGAGCAGTGCGGGCGGCTGCCGCTGGCCCTGCGGGTGGCCGCCGAACTGGTGCAGTCACGGCCGGCCGAGCCGCTGACCGGTCTGGTGTCCGAACTCCGCGACCGCCGGCGGCGCCTGGACCTGCTGGACTCCGGCGACGGGGATCCCCGGGCGGCGGTCCGCGCCGTCTTCTCCTGGTCGTACGAGCGCCTGCCCGAGCTGCCGGCCCGGCTGTTCCGGCTGCTGGGCCTGCATCCGGGGCCCGAGGTCGACACGCACTCCGCCGCTGCCATGGCCGGAATCTCCGCCGACAGCGCCCGGCGGGCGCTCGACGTGCTGGACCGGGCGCACCTGCTGCACCGCACCGGTCCGGGCCGCCACGCCATGCACGACCTGCTGCGCGCGTACGCCGCGGAACTGGCCGGCCGCCACGACCCGGCGGCGGACCGGGAGAGCGCCCTGGCCGGGCTGCTGGACCACTGTCTGGCGGCGTCCGCCGCGGCCATGAACGTGCTGTACCCGGCCGAACGGCATCTGCGTCCCGCCGTCGACCTGCCCGCCACCGGCCTGCCGCCGCTGCGCACGGCCGAGGAGTGCCGGGCGTGGCTGCGTGCCGCCCAGCCCACCCTGGTGGCGCTGTGCTCGCGGACCGAGGAGCCCGGGCCGTCCCGGCACACCGTGCGCCTCGCGACCACCCTGCACCGCCACTACGAGCGGTCGGGTCACTACGCCGACGCCCTGACCGTCCACACCCACGCCCTGCGCGCGGCCCGTTCGACGGGTGACGCACGCGGCGAGGCCGACGTCCTGGCCTGTCTGGGCGCGGTCCACCGGCGGCTCGGGGACTACGGGAGCGCGCACCGCCGGCACGAGGAGGCCCTCGCCCTGTGCCGTCGTATCGGCTACCGGGCGGGAGAGGCCCGCCATCTGACCAACGTGGGCGTGCTGCACGAGCTGCGCGGTCACTACCGGGAGGCCGCCGAGCACCACGAGAGAGCGGTGGAGCTGTTCCGCGCCGAGGGCGACGCGCACGGTGAGGCGGACGTACTCAACAACCTGGGCATCGTCCACGAGTTGCTCCAGGACTATCAGGCGTCGATCGAGCGGTACCGGCGGGCGCAGGTCCTGTACCGGCAGACGGGGCACGCCTTCGGGGAGGCCAGCGTCCTCGGGAACCTGGGGATCGTGGTGGCGCGGCTGGGCGACCCCACGGCCGCGGCCGGTCACTTCGAGCGGGCGCTCGCCCTCTTCCGGCGGCTCGGCCACGCCGGGGGCGAGGGGCACGCGCTGACCAACCTGGGCGACGCGCTGTGCGGCCTCGGCCGGTACGACGAGGCCGCCGGGTACCAGCGGCAGGCCCTGGACCTGTTCCGCCGTACCGGTGAGCGCTACGGCGAGGCCGGCGCCCTCAACGGCCTCGGCGAGGCCCTGCACGGCGCCGGCCGGCAGGCCGAGGCCCTCGACGCGCACGCCGCCGCCCTCTCTGCGGCGCGGGAGATCGCCGAGCAGGAGGAACAGGCCCGCGCCCACATCGGGACGGCCCGTGTCCGGCGCGCGACCGGCGAGCCGGCCGAAGCCGGCCGTCACCTGCGTGAGGCCCTGTCCCTCTACACCACTCTGCGGTCCCCGCGCGCGGAGGAGGTCCGCAAGACCCTCCTGTCCCTCGCGGCGGACCGTCCGACAGAGGGCGAAGGCGAAGGCGGCGCCGACGGCGACGGCAAGGACGAGACCGAAGGCGAAGTCCGGGACGTCTGACGCCACATCGGGCGGGAGTGCGTCAAGTCGGCCGCTTGTCACGGTGGTTGAGAGGTCGACACTCCTTCACGTTCGACCCATCGGACATTGTTCGAAAACTCTTGACGCTGCACCTCACCCCGATTGACACTCTCGCAACACGACGTCACACAGCCGAAACGGCGGGCGCCCACGGGCGGGGCCCGCGTTGCCGGCCCGCTCCCCCACGCCTTCCCGCCTCCCCCCATCAGCCATGCTCCAGCAGGGAAACCCGACATGACGTACACCGCACGTCTGCGCACCCGCGCCGGACGCCGGGTGGGCCGGCTCGCCGGTCTGACCGCAGCGTCACTGTTCCTGGGCCTCGCCGCGCCCGCCCTCCCCGCGCAGGCGGCGGACGCCCCGCAGACCGCGACCGTCACCGACGGTCTGGCCCTCTGGTACAAACTCGACGCGGCCTCCGGCAGCACCGTCCCCGACGCCTCAGGACACGGCCGTGACGGCACGGTGAACGGCACCCCCGACTGGTCCGCCACCGGGCAGGGCCTCACGTTCAACGGCTCGGACACCTACGTCAAGGTGCCGAACGACGTCATGAAGGGCATGGACGCGATCACCGTCTCGATGGACGTGCTGATCGACTCCGCCCAGACCACGCCGTACTTCATCTACGGCTTCGGCAACTCCAGCGGCGGCAACGGCGACGGCTACCTGTTCACCACCGGGAACTCCTACCGGACCTCCGTCGCGACCGGCAACTGGTCGACGGAGCAGACCACCAGGCCCGCCGACGCGCACAACCTGGCCCGCTCGGTGTGGAAGCACCTCACCTACACCCAGACCGGCACCACCGGAGTGCTGTACGAGGACGGCGCGGTGGTCGGCCGCAACACGTCGGTCACCACCACCCCCGGCGCCATCGGCTCCGGCACCACCACCGCCAACTACCTCGGAAAGTCCGTCTACTCGGGCGACAAACTGTTCAAGGGCACCATCCGCGACTTCCGCGTCTACGACCGCGCACTGGCCGGCGACGAGGTCGAGCAGCTCGCCCTGCCCGTCGCCACCCAGGGCCTGGCCGACGACAAGGCCGCCCTCAGCCTCGGCGACACCGGTGCCGTCACCGCGGACCTCGACCTGCCGCGCACCGGCACGGCCGGCGGCTCCACGATCAGCTGGACGAGCGACAACCCCGCCGTCGTCTCCGCCACCGGCAACGTCACCCGTCCCGCCGCCGGCGCACCCGACGGCCACGCCACCCTCACGGCGACCCTGACCAAGGGCACGCTGAGCGACACCAGGACCTTCGACGTCACGGTCCTGGCCGCCTTCGACGACGAGACGGCCGCACGACAGGCCGCCGCCGCCCTCACCGTCCACGACCTCGACGACGTCCGCGGCAACCTGACCCTGCCGACGACCGGCTCCTACGGCACCGACGTCACCTGGTCCTCCGCCGCGCCGGACGTCGTCGCCGCCGACGGCACGGTCCACCGCCCCGCGCACGGCGAGGGCGCCACCACCGTGGACCTGACCGCCACCGTCACCAAGGGCTCCGCCACCACGACCCGGACGCTCACCGCCAAGGTGCCCGAACTCCCCGCGGAACAGGCCCTCAAGGGCTACATGTTCAGCTACTTCACCGGCGAGGGCACCTCGGACGGCGAACAGCTGTACTCCGCGCTCAGCAAGGGCGACGACCCGCTGAAGTGGCGGGAGTTGAACGACGGCAAACCGGTCCTCACCTCCACACTCGGCGAGAAGGGCCTGCGCGACCCGTTCATCATCCGCTCCCCCGAGGGCGACAAGTTCTACCAGATCGCCACCGACCTGCGGATCTACGGCAACGGTGACTGGGACGCCGCCCAGCGCACCGGCAGCAAGTCGATCATGATCTGGGAGTCCACCGACCTGGTCCACTGGACGGACCAGCGGCTGGTGAAGATCTCACCCGACAGCGCCGGCAACACCTGGGCGCCCGAGGCGTTCTACGACGCGCAGCGCGGCGAGTACGTGGTCTTCTGGGCGTCGAAGCTGTACGACAACGAGGCGCACTCCGGCGACACCTACAACCGCATGATGTACGCGACCACCCGCGACTTCTACACCTTCAGCGCGCCGAAGGTCTGGATCGACCGCGGCTACTCGGTCATCGACTCCACGATGATCCAGCACGACGGGACGTACTACCGCCTCTCCAAGGACGAGCGGAACAACAGCTCCTCCACCCCCAACAGCAAGTTCATCTTCCAGGAGAAGAGCGACTCGATCCTGAACCCGTCCTGGGACCCGGTCGCCGAGGGCATCGGCAAGGGCGCGATGACCGCCGCCGAAGGCCCGCTGGTGTTCAAGTCCAACACCGAGGAGAAGTGGTACGCGTTCCTCGACGAGTTCGGCGGCCGGGGCTACATCCCCTTCGAGACGACCGACCTCGCCTCCGGCACCTGGACCCCGGTCGCCGACTACGACCTGCCGGCCAAGCCCCGCCACGGCACGGTCCTGCCGGTCACCCAGGCCGAGTACGACCGGCTGCTGCGCGCCTACCAGCCGGACCAGCTGGTGGAGAGCGTCGAGAGTGTGAAGGTGCGGACCAGGACCGGCCAGGCACCGGTCCTGCCGGCCACGGTGATCGCGAAGTACGCCGACGGAGCCGACCGGCCCACCGCCGTCACCTGGGACGACGTCCCGGCGTCGAAGTACGCGCGGCCCGGCACCTTCACCGTGACCGGCAGCCTCCCGGACGGTGCCGCGATCCCGGTCCAGGCCGAGGTCACCGTGTCGCAGGAGGGCGCGGACATCCCGGCCGACCTGCTCCTGCACTACGACTTCGACGAGACGGGCGGCACCGTCGCCCGCGACTCCAGCGGACACGGCTACCACGGCACCTACGTGCACACGCCGGACTTCGGCACGGGCGTCGAGGGCGGCTCGTTCCGGATGGCCGGCGGCTCCGGCACCTCCACCACCTCGCCGTACGTGAAGATCCCGAACGGCGTGCTGAAGAACACCGACAGCGTGACCGTGTCCACCTACGCCAAGTGGAAGGGCGGGGACAGCTTCCAGTGGCTGTTCGGACTCGGCCCGGACAGCGACAAGTACCTCTTCGCCACCCCCTCCAACGGCGGCTCCAGCCTCTACTCGGCGATCAGCAAGGCCAGTTGGTCGGCTGAGTCGAAGCTGACGGCCGGCTCGCAGCTCACGCCCGGCGAGTGGCGGCACGTCACCGTCACCCTCGACGGTCCGACCGGCACGATGGTCCTCTACGTCGACGGCATCGAGGCCGCCCGCACGACGACCACCATCAAGCCGTCCGAGCTGTACGACGCGAACAAGGACTACAGCGGTTACATCGGCCGGTCCCTGTACTCCGGCGACCCGTACTTCGGCGGCGAGGTCGACGACTTCCGCATCTACGACCGGGCCCTGTCCGCCGCGGAGGTCATGGAGCTCAGCGGCAACACCGCGGGCATCGCCAGGGCGACGCACCCGGCACTGAAGGTCGACGCGATCATCGACAACGCGGACACCAGGATCACCCTGCCGATGCGGGAGGGCACCGATCTCACCGCCCTCGCCCCGGAGTTCACCCTCGCCCACGGCGCGGCGATCAGCCCCGCCTCCGGCAGCGTCCACGACTTCACGAAACCGGTGACGTACGAGGTGACCGGGTCCGACGGCAAGAAGCGGACCTGGACCGTGGCCGCACTGGTCATGAAGAGCCCGGTCCTGCCGGGACTCAACGCCGACCCGAACATCGTCCGCTTCGGCGACACCTTCTACCTGTACCCGACCACCGACGGCTTCGACGGCTGGAGCGGCACGCAGTTCAAGGCGTACTCCTCCACCGACCTGGTCCACTGGAAGGACCACGGCGTCATCCTCGACCTCGGGCCGGACGTCTCCTGGGCCGACAGCCGGGCCTGGGCGCCGACGATCACCGAGAAGAACGGCAAGTACTACTTCTACTTCTGCGCCGACGCGAACATCGGCGTCGCGGTCTCCGACTCGCCGACCGGCCCGTTCAAGGACGTCCTGGGCAAACCACTGCTCAAGCAGGGCCAGTTCGGCGGCCAGATGATCGACCCGGCCGTGTTCACCGACGACGACGGACAGTCGTACCTCTACTGGGGCAACGGTCACGCCTATGTGGCTCCGCTGAACGACGACATGACCTCCATCGACACCTCGAAGGTCACCGACATCACCCCCAGCGGATACAACGAGGGCTCCTTCGTCGTCAAGCGCAGGGGCACCTACTACCTCATGTGGTCGGAGAACGACACCCGGGACGAGAACTACCGCGTCGCGTACGCGACCGGGACCTCCCCCACCGGCCCCTGGACCAAGCGGGGCGTGATCCTGGAGAAGGACCTCTCCCTCGGCATCAGGGGAACCGGCCACCACTCGGTCGTGCACGTGCCCAACACCGACGACTGGTACATCGCCTACCACCGCTTCGCCATCCCCGGCGGTGACGGCACCCACCGTGAGACCACCATCGACAGGATGGAGTTCGACTCCGACGGACTGATCAAGAAGGTCGTCCCCACCCTCACGAGCATCGACCCCGTCACCGTCGTGCACGCCGGCCCCGACGCCCGCGGCACCGAGGGCGCGGCGATCCGGCTCAACGGCACGGTCTCCGGGGCGGGCGACGCGAAGTGGACGGTCGGGGCCGGCACGCCGTGCGCCCTCGCCGACCCCCGGGCGGCCGTCACCACGCTCACCTGCACCGACGACGGCACCTTCGAGGCCACCCTGACCGGCGGCCGCAGCAGCGACACGGTGCGCGTCGAGGTCGCCAACGCCAAGCCGGTCATCACCTCGGCCGCCGGCCCTGGCTCCGCGCTGCCGGCCGGCGGGCGGGCGACCGTCACCGCCGGGTTCACCGACCCCGGCACGAGTGACACCCACACCTGCGCGGTCGACTGGAAGGACGGCACGAAACCGCGGCCCGGCACGGTCACCGCCACCGGCTGCACGGCTCGGCACGTCTACGCCGAGGCGGGCATCCACCGCCCGGTGATCACCGTCACCGACGACGAGGGCGCCTCGGACAGCAGGACCCTTCCCGAGGTCGTCGTCTACGACCGGGCCGCCGGGCCCGCGCTCGGCACCGGCGTCTTCGACTCCCCGGCCGGCGCCTGGCCCGCCCGGCCCGGCCTGACCGGCAAGGCGTCCTTCTCGTTCACCGCGTTCTACCCGAAGAGGGCCACCGTCCCCACCGGCGGGGTCAGGTTCGACTTCGGCCGGGCCGGCCTCGCCTTCCGCTCCACCGGCTCCGACTGGCTCGTGGTGACCGGCTCCCGGGCCGTGTACCAGGGGTCCGGAACCGTGCGCGGCGCCGCGGGCTACGGCGTGCGCGTCACCGTCACGGACCACCCGGACACCTTCCGCGTCAGGATCTGGAGGAAGTCCACGGGCGAGGTCGTCTACGACAACCTCACGGGCGCGAAGGTGAAGGGCGTCATCACCGTCGGCGGCCGCTGACGATCACGCCGGGTCGCACTCACGCTCGCCGAGCGCGACCCGGCGTTCGCACGACCCGCGGACCTGCCGTCGCCGCGGGTCGTCGCCGTGTCAGTCCGCGAGCGGGTGGTCGGGGGCCAGCAGTTCCGCGATCCGCTCGGTGACCGTCTGCGCGGTGTTGCCGCCCGGGGCGTCCGGGCCCACGGTCGTGGACACCGCGACGGACAGACGCTGCTGCGGTTCGTAGGCCATCACGGCCGCGTAGCCGAAGAAGGACGGGTTCTGCAGCACCCAGCCGTTCTTGACGACGACGCCGAGTCCGAAGTGGAACTTCTCGGTCATCGGCACACAGACCGTGGCGGGGCAGTTCTTCGTCGCGTGCCCGAGGCCGACCGTGCCCGGGTTCAGCTGGGTGCGGAAGGCCCGCCGGGAGAGCAGTTCACCGGACCCCATGGCCTGCCCGGAGCGGGCGAGGTCACAGATGTCGGTGGTCAGGACCGCGCCGGGGGCGGTGGTCCAGGACGGGGCGAAGGAGGTGGACTCCTCGTAGGTGCCGCGTTCGGAGTCGTAGGCGTGCAGGACGGGCGGCGGGATGAGCGCGGTGTGGTTGTCGCGCGTGTTGCGCAGCCCGAGGGGGTTCATGACGCGTTCTTCGAGGAGCCGTTCGAGGGGGGTGCCGGTGATCTCCTCCAGGGCACGGCCGAGGAGGACGAAGTTGGCGTGCGAGTAGCTCCAGTTGGTGCCGGGCTCGTACCACAGCGGGTGGCGGGTGGAGATGCCGACCAGTTTCTCGGGGGTCCAGTGCTGCCACGGGTCGGCGTAGAGCTTCTTGAGGAAGACCGGGTCGGTGACGTAGTCGTGCAGGCCCGAGGTGGAGTCGCCGAGCATGCGCAGAGTGATCTCGTCGGCGTGCGGCAGGCCGGGCAGCCAGCGGGAGACGGGCTCGTCGAGGTCCACCCTGTGCTCGTCGACCAGTTGGAGCAGCACGGTGCCGAGGTAGGCGATGCCGACGGAGCCGGCGCGGAAGTGCATGGCGGGGGTGGCGGGTACGTCCGTCAGGGACTCGCCGACCGCCCCGGTGACGAGTTCGTGGCCGTCGACGGTGACCCGCACGAGGGCGGCCTTGAGGTCGAGGTCCCGGCGGGCCTCGCGGACGATGTCGAGGACCTGTCGGGCCTGGTCCCCGGGGTGCCGCGTGGCGGCGCACGCCTCGTCGCGGGAGCCGGCGTCGGCGGTCGCGGCGGTGGTCTGCAGGGTGGCGGCGAGGAGGGCGGCGGCGCAGAGCACAGCCGTGCGGGTACACGTCATACGGGCACTATGGGCCGCTGCGCACAACGCCTCGGCGGCAACACTCCGATCGAAACCGCCCGCGACCCGTACGGCGGACGCCTGCCGTCGGACCGCGCGACTTCGGGGTGGCGACTGTGCCGAGCCTGTGCCATTTCCTGTGCACGTACCCAAAGTGGAGTACAGAAGCATCCCGCAGTACACCTGCTTGAAATGCAGCCGACACAACTATTTACAGCCATGGTCGCCACTTCTACTGTGAACGTTCACGGAACTCGCATGCACATGCCAGGCCACTGGTCCGGCATGGCACCGTCTCGATCGAAGGAGGTCGGGATGCCCATCAGCCGTCCGGGCCGCACAGTGAAGGCCGCCCTGCTCCTGGCCGCGGTCGCCCTGCCCGCGTCCCTGCTCACCACACCCACGCCGGCCTCCGCCGCCGGCACGCTCAGCATGCTCGGCGCCGACGTCTCGACCGCGCAGCGAGCCCTCGACCTCGGGGCCAAGTACTACGACGCGAGCGGCACCGCCAAGGACCCGCTCGACATCCTCAAGGGCCTCGGCGTCAACTACGTCCGCCTGCGCGTCTGGAACAACCCGGCCAGCGGCTACAACAACAAGGCCAAGGTGCTGGCGTACGCGAAACAGGTCAAGGCCAAGGGACTCAAACTGCTGGTCGACTTCCACTACTCGGACACCTGGGCGGACCCGGGCAACCAGAAGAAACCCGCGGCCTGGTCCAGCCACGGCATCAGCCAGCTGCAGACCGACGTCTACAACTACACCTACGACGTCTGCACCGGCCTCAAGTCCCAGGGCACGACCCCGGACAGCGTGCAGATCGGCAACGAGATCAACGTGGGCATGCTGTGGGACGACGGCAAGGTCGTCAACAACGACTTCACCAACGTCAGCCTGCTCCTCAAGTCGGGCTACAACGCGACCAAGGCATGCAACAGCGGCACCCAGGTGATCATCCACACGGCCAACTCGGACAGCGACGCACACGCGCGCTGGTTCTACGACGGCATCAAGGCCAAGGGCGTCAACTGGGACGTCACGGGACTGTCCTACTACTGCCCGTGGCACGGCACCCTGGCCAACATGGGCAGCGTCGTCTCCGACATGAAGTCCCGCTACGGCAAGGACGTCGTCATCGCCGAGACGGCCTACCCGTTCACCTCGGCCAACGCCGACAGCACCACCAACTCGGTCACCTCCGGCTGCTCCGGCTACCCGCTCAGCTGGCAGGGGCAGGCCGACAACTTCACCGCCGTACAGAACACCGCCCGCAGCTCCGGCGCGATCGGCGTCTTCTACTGGGAACCCACGTGGTACGCGGTCGCCGGCAACGGATGGGACCCGGCCGACATCGCCAACAGCGGGGACGGCTGGGACAACATGGCCATCTTCAACTGGACCGGCCAGGTCAACCCGAACATCAGGTGGACACCATGACACCTGGCTCGGCCCCGCCCGGATAAGCGCCCCGCGCCGCGCCCGCGCGACGGACACCCGGTGGCGTACGCCTCACTCGGGGCGGGACGTACGCCGCCGGGTCGCCGCCCGGTCGGCCCGGCCGCCTGCGCCCAGCAGGCCCGAGGAACGCACCGGCTCCCCGTCCCGGAGGCGGGGCAGATCGCGGCGGGACACCCGCAGCACGACCGGCGGCACCGCGGCGCGCGCGGCCTGTACCAGACGCAGCCAGGCCGGAACGTACACGGCGGTGCTCCGGCTCTCCACAGCGCGCGCCAGCCGCTCGGCCACCGCCTCCACCCGGCTGACCCGCCGGGCGGGCGACGGCATGCGGCCGCGCAGCTCCCGCAGGGCCAGGAACCGGTCGGTGTCGCGGATCATGTCGGTGCCGGTCCAGTTGAGATAGGCGATACCCACCGCGACCCCCTGGTGTGCCACCTCGGCCCGCAGGGCGTGGGTGAAGGCCTCTACGCCCGCCTTCGAGGCACAGTAGGCGCTCATCATCGGTACGGCACCGATCGCCGCCAGCGAGGCGATCTGCAGGTGGTAGCCGGCCGTCGCCACCAGGTCCGGCAGGAACGCCCGGGCCGTCTGGGCGCTCCCGGTCAGGTTCACGTCGATCACCCGGCGCCAGGTCTCGGGCTCCGTCAGGGCGAAGGGACCGCCCTCGGCGACGCCCGCGTTCGCCACCACCACCGACGGATGACCGAGACGGCTGCGGACCATCTCCGCGGCCTCGCCCAGCGCCGCGTAGTCGGTGACGTCGACGTCGAGGGCCAGGGCCGCGTTCGGCAGCGCGGCGGCCGTCTTCTCCAGCGCCGGTCCGTCGTGGTCGAGCAGCACCAACCGTGCGCCGCGACAGCCGAGTTCCCTCGCCAGCGCCGCTCCCACGCCACGCGCCGCCCCGGTCACCACGACGATACGGCCGTCGAGCGGACTGTCACCCACAGGCTCGTCCCTCCGCGCTCCCGCATACGCTCCGTGGTCCGGCCGCCCGCCCCTCCGTTCGCCCGCCGTCGTCCCACCGGCCCCCGGCCCCGCCGCTCACCGGCGCGGCTCGGGAGGCACCTCGGGCCGGGCGGTGTGATCGGGGTGGCCGGCGGTGCGCCGGGACTCCTTCATCTCCGCCTCGTACAGGTGGTCGCGGCCCTGCGCCAACTGGTCCACGGCGTCCCGCTCCAGGGTCCGGAAGGGCTGGTGGTAGGTGTTGTCGTACGCCTCGACGATCTGGAAGGTCCAGTGCCCCGGAATGACGTTGCGGCCGAGGATCTCCGTGCGCACCCGCTCCGCCCACTCCTCGTGGCCCGCCTTGCGCAACAGCTCGACCGCCCGGTCCAGTTCGAGGTCCGCGGTCCCGGTCAGCTGGTGGAATCCGTAGAGGTGCCCCCTGGCTCGTTCGGTGGTCTCCAGCGCCTTGGACAGCGCCCCGAGTGCCTCCACGGTCTCGTCACTGACCCCTTCGGGGCGCCGGTGGTCCCGGTCCGGGCCGTACTGCTGCATGTCCGTCTCCCTTCGTCTCGCGGCCGCCCCGAACGGTGGCGGGGCGGTGTCGGCGGAGCGGGCCGGGCTCCGCGAGCCCCCTCCGCCGGAGCGGCAGGGAGGCAGGGCGGGGCCGGGTGCCGGTGCGACCGGACGACGCCGAACCCGCCCGACCTCACTCCCGACCACACTGCCGCGCCGCACCGCCAAGTGCCCACTCCGGTGTGGACCAACCGGGCCGGTCCGCTCGCCGGGCACGTCCACGGCCCCGAGCCCGGCCTCACGCCCCGGCTGCGCCCACGTCGCCCTGCGCCTGGTCAGGGAGGAGGGCCGCCTCTGGCTGTCCATGGGCGCGAGCGCGGGGCGTTCCGGTTCACGGTGGGGTGAGCGCGGACTCGGCGGGCCGGGGAGACCGCCCTCCCGTGCGTCAGAACTCGCTGTCGATGCCCGTGACGATCGCCGCTCCCAGCGGGGCGTCCGCCTCGCTGACGCCGCTGTCGCGCAGCGCCGCGGACACCAGGCGCACGGCTTCGCTCTCGGCCCCCGACTGGTCCGCGGCCTCGACCTCCACGCGGGCCACGAACATGCCGTCCTCGTCGACCGTCAGCAGGCTCAGCTCCTCGCTCTCGCCCAGGTCGGTGTTCTTCGGGTCCCGGGGGCGGAGGCTGCGCTCGACGCCGGAGCGGGCGTCCTCGGAGATGCCGTGGACGAACGTGCCGGGCACGGTGATGACGAACGTGGTCACAGGGACTCCTTCCGCGGGTCCGCCGGACGCCGGCTGCGGCGCGGGGCGGACAGGACATGGTCCGTACGGGCCGGGAGACGGTCGACCGGCCGCATGACGCCGGTCGGCGCCCGCGCCGGCATGGCACGTCCTCCTGACGATCCTCCGCCTGCTGCCGGCTCGCACCCGGTCCGCCTGCCCCGCCATCGGCCGGGAATGCCGACCCGATCAGGTACAGCGCGCCGGACGGCTCGGGAACGCCACCGCGGCACGCCGGTCCACGCGCCGGAACGGACACGCACTCTGCCCGTTCGGGCAGGCCACCGTGCCTCCGCGCCTCGTGGTTCCGCGGCGGTACGGCGTTAGCGTCCGCCCGTGAGCACCTTGTTTCCGCGGGAACCGGCACCGGCGTCCGGTCGCGCCACAGCGCACGGAGCCGTCGGAGTCCCCAGGTGACCGACGCCCGGCCGGACGCGAGACAGGCGGAGGATCACAAGGCACCGCACCGGCAGGCTGCGGACCGGGGCGCACCCCAGGGACGGGAGGCCTTCTACGGACCGGACGCACCCCACGGACGGGGTGCGGCCCAGGAGGCCGAGGCGGCCCAGGAAGTGACGGAGCCCGCCGCGGCGCAGCGGGCGGAGGCGGCCGGGCCGTCCGAACGGGCCGGGAAGCGCGGCCGGCGCGGCCCCGGACTCTTCACGCTGCTGGTCCTGCCGGGACTCACCGCGCTGGTGGGGGTGTCCGGCTACCTCGCCCTGACCGGCGGCCTGTCCACCATCTGGCCGCAGGAGACCGACTCCGGGCCCGCTGCCGCCGCCCACCTCGACCCGTCCTACCTGCCGTGGCTGCGCAGGGCGGCCTCGGGCTGCACGGTGGTCACGCCGTCGCTGCTCGCCGCGCAGATCGACCAGCTCTCCGGCTGGCACGACGGCGACGGCCGGCTGTCGGGCGAGAAGGGCATCGCGGGGTTCACCGACGCCCGATGGCGGAACTGGGGGAAGGACGACGACGGCAACGGGCATGCGTCGCCCCGCGATCCGGCGGACGCCATCATGGCCCTCGGCCGGCAGGACTGCTCACTCGCCGGGAAGGTGACCGACCTCAGAACCGACGGCACCGTCAACGGGGACCTCGTGGACCTCACCCTCGCCGCGTACGCGGAGGGGACGAGAGCGGTGACCGAGGCGGGCCGCGTGCCGGCCGACGCGCGCGTCTACGTCACCGAGGTGAAGGACCTGCTGCCCCGCTACAAGGCCGCCGACCAGGAGACGTCCGGCGGAGGCACCGCGACGGCGACGGGCCGTGTGCTGGTCGCGCCGCTGAACGCCCTCACCGTCACCTCGCCCTTCGGGTCCCGCGTGCACCCGCTGACCGGGGTGACCAAGCTGCACACCGGGGTCGACTTCGCCGCGGCCCAGGGCACGCAGGTCACCGCCGCCGCGCCCGGCCGTGTGGTGTTCGCCGCGCTGACCAAGGCGTACGGAAACCGTGTCGTCGTCGACCACGGCACCGTCGGCGGCAAACGCCTGGAGACGACCTACAGCCACCTGTCGGCCCTCCAGGTCACCGTCGGCCGGACGGTGCAGGCCGGTACGCCGATCGGCCTGGCCGGGTCCACCGGTCTGTCCACGGGCCCCCACCTGCACTTCGAGGTCATCTACGACGGGCGCTACACCGATCCGCTGCCCTGGCTCTCGCCCGGCGGATGACCCACGGCGGCCGGCGAACGCCCCGCCGGACATGCCGCTGACCGGAGCAATGACCGGCACGCCGTAGCGCGGCACCGGAGGCTGGACCTCTTGCCAGGATCGGGTGCCGGGAGTTCCGTGTGTGCAGGTTGCGTCAGCCGAGCCGTCAGGCGTGTCGACCGCTCCCGGACCCCGCGTCGCGACGCCTGACCGGCCCGCCGGTGCCGTCGTGCGGGAGCGGTCGGTGAGGCGGCCCGGCCGGGACACCGCGGGCAGCCGCCGGGAGGCACGGCCGGGCGGGGGCGGCCCGGTACTCCCCGCCGCGCCCCGCTGGATGCGCTGGCTTCCCGTCCTCTACGTCGCCGCCGTCCTGGTGATCGAACCCGTGACGCCCGTCGAGTGGCCCGTGAGCTTTCTCCTGGTCGCGCTCCCGCTCGTGGCCGCGTTCGCCCACGGGGTCATGGCCGTCGCCGGCATCACCCTCTTCGCCGTCGGGTTCGAGGGGGTGCTGGCGGGCACACCGTGCTGCGCGGGACGCTCCGTCGGCTACCTCTGGGACCGCCACTACGTCGCCGCGTACTGCTGCACCGTCCTGGTCGGTGCCCTGGCCGCGATCCTGGCCGCCCACCGCACCCGGCGTGAACGCACGCTCGCCACCGTGCGGTTCGTGGCCGGCATCGCGCAGCGCGTCCTGCTGAGTCCCCTCCCGCACCGCGTGGGCACCATCGAGCTGGAGAGCCTGTACCTGTCCGCCGCGGCGGAGGCGCACATCGGCGGTGACCTCTACGAGGCCGTGCCGACCCGGCACGGCGTACGTCTGCTGATCGGTGACGTCCGGGGCAAGGGTCTGCTCGCGGTGGAGACCGCCGCGGCCCTGGTCGGCGCCTTCCGTGAGGCCGCGCACGACGAACGCGACCTTCCCGCCCTGGCCGGCCGGGTGGAGACCAGCATGAACCGCCGGGCGGCGCAGCTCCCCGGCAGCGAGATCGGCGAGCGTTTCGTCACCGCTGTGTTCGCGGAGATCGTCGCGGACGCCCGTGTCGTCCGGATCGTCAACTGCGGGCATCCGCCGCCGCTGCTCCTGCGCTCCGGCCAGGTGTGGGAGCTGGAGGCGACCCGGCCCGCGCCGCCGCTCAATCTCGGGGTGCTCGTCGCGGAACCGTACCGCGTGGACGAGCACGCCTTGCTGGTCGGCGACCAGTTGCTGCTCTACACCGACGGCGTCACCGAGGCCCGCGACCCGGGCGGCTCCTTCTATCCCGTCCTGGAGCGCGTCCGGTCGTGGGGGCCGCTGCCGCCCCGGGAGTTGCTGGACCGCCTGCACGAGGACCTGCTCGGCCACAGCCGTGGCCGCCTGCACGACGACACCGCCGTCCTCCTCGCGTGTCTCCTCCCGGACGCTCCACCGACGGGCCCTGACCCCGCTCCCCTGCTGCGGCGCCGGACCGGTGAGGAACACCGCGGCTGAGCCGTGAGACCCTCCGTCCCCGCACCTGTGCCCGTCCGCGGGCGTGCTCCCGGCTTCGGCCGGAAACCTCTCCTTCGGGTGATGAACTCGCAGTACGCAATGGTCAGTTCAAGCCGTTGTGTTGTCACATCCATGACAATCCTGTGTGCCGGATGTCACCCTTCTTTCGGACGTTCACCGATCGTTCACGCCCCCCACGTTCTCTCCCCCACCTTCACTCCCCCACCTCCCCTTGTCGCACGCCACCGCCGGCGCGAACTCCCGCGCCGGGCGGGCAGTGCGGCGTTCCCTTCCGTTCAGCGAACCCGGACCGGCCGTGTCCCGCCGGCCCGCCCCACCGGCCTGCACCCACGGGCCGGTCCCGTCGCAGAAGGAGAAGACCTTGCCCCAGCCCCACCGGCTGAGATACACCACGGCCCTCGCCCTCACCACCGCCACGACCCTGATGACCGTCGTCCTGCAGAGCGGCAGTGCCTCCGGCGCCCCGGCGGACCCCGGCGGCCCGGCCCGGATCAGCGCCCAGCCCCGCGCCGGCGCGGCCCCCGCCGCGATGTCTCCCGCCCGGCGCACCTCCCTGCTGAAGAAGGCCAAGGCCGCCGCGGCCGGCACCGCACGCCGGCTCGACCTCGGCGCCGGAGAAAAGCTGCTGGTCAAGGACATCGTCCAGGACGCGGACGGCACCACGCACACCCGCTACGACCGCACCTGGGACGGACTGCCCGTCCTCGGCGGCGACCTCGTGGTGCACGTCGACAACGGCAGGACCACGGTGTCCACGGCGACCGACAAGGACCTCTCGGTCCCGTCCGCCAAGGCCCGGGTGAGCGCCGCCGCCGCCCGGAGCAAGGCGCTCGCCACCGCGGAGAAGTCCGACGCCGAGCGGGTCACCGTCGGTGCGGCACCCCGGCTCGTCGTGTGGGCCGTCGCCGCCGAACCGGTCCTGGCCTGGGAGACCGTGGTCGAGGGCGTCCAGCAGGACGGCACACCGAGCGAACTCCACGTCGTCACCGACGCGGCGTCCGGCAAGACGCTCCAGGCGTACGAGGGCGTGCACACCGGAACGGGCACCGGACAGTTCAACGGCCCGGTTCCGCTCAGCACCACGCTGTCGGGCTCGACGTACCAGCTCGTCGACGGCGACCGGGCCGGTCACCGCACGTACGACCTGAACCAGGGCACCTCCGGCACCGGCACGCTGTTCACCGACGACAACGATGTCTGGGGCGACGGCACGCAGGCCGACCGGCAGACCGCCGGTGTCGACGTGGCCTACGGTGCGGCGGCGACCTGGGACTACTACAAGGACGTGCACGGCCGCAACGGCATCCGCAACGACGGCGTCGCCGCCTACAGCCGGGCCCACTACGGCAGCAACTACGTCAACGCCTTCTGGTCCGACAGCTGCTTCTGCATGACCTACGGCGACGGGTCGGGCAACACGCACCCGCTGACCTCTCTCGACGTGGCCGCGCACGAGATGAGCCACGGCGTCACCAGCGCGACCGCGGGCCTGACCTACTCGGGTGAGTCCGGCGGTCTCAACGAGGCGACCTCGGACATCTTCGCCGCCGCCGTGGAGTTCCACGCCGACCTGCCGGCCGACGTCCCCGACTACCTCGTCGGCGAGAAGATCGACATCAACGGCGACGGCACCCCGCTGCGTTACATGGACAAGCCCTCCCGGGACGGCGCCTCCCGCGACTACTGGAGCTCCACCCTCGGCAGCGTCGACGTCCACTACTCCTCGGGCCCCGCGAACCACTTCTTCTACCTGCTCTCCGAGGGCAGCGGCGCCAAGACCGTCAACGGGGTCTCCTACGACAGCCCGACCTTCGACGGCGCTCCGGTCACCGGCATAGGCATCTCGAACGCCGAACGCATCTGGTACCGGGCGCTGACGACGTACATGACCTCGTCGACCAACTACGCGGCGGCGCGTGTGGCCACGCTGCAGGCCGCCGCCGACCTCTTCGGCGCGTACAGCGACACCTACCTCGCCGTCGCCGACGCCTGGGCCGCCATCAACGTGGGCGACCGGATCGCGCTGGGCGTCAACGTGGCCCCCCTCGCCGACCAGGTCAGCGGTGTGGGTCAGGAAGTCGCCTTGCAGGTCGACGCGTACACCACGAACACCGACGCCACCCTCACCTACGAGGCGGCCGGTCTGCCCGACGGCCTGAGCATCGACGGACAGGGCCGGATCTCGGGCATCCCCACCACCGCCGGGACCAGCGCCGTGACCGTCACCGTCACCGACAGCACCGGCGCGTCCGTCACCGCGGACTTCGACTGGCGGATCGCCTACGTCTACGCCAACTCCGCCCGGGTCGACATCCCCGACGCGGGAGCGGCCGTGGAGTCACCGATCACCATCACGGGCCGCCCCGGCAGCGCCTCCGCCACCACGCAGGTCTACGTCGACATCGTGCACACCTACCGCGGCGACCTGACCGTGGACCTGGTCGGCCCCGACGGCACCGTGTACCCGCTCCTCAACCGCAGCGGCGGCTCGGCGGACAACGTCGACCAGACCTTCACCGTGAACGCCTCCGCCCAGCCGGTGGAAGGCACCTGGAAACTCCGGGTCCGGGACCTCGCGTCCATCGACGTGGGCTACATCCGGCAGTGGCAGCTGACCCCCTGACCCGCTGAGCGCACACCCGCCGGCATCCCCGGCGGCGTCCGCCCGGACCGGCTCACGGTCCGGGCGGACGCGCGCGGACGGCCGGACCCGGCCGGCCGTGCGCCGCGTGTCAGGACTGGTACGGCTGCTGCTGCGCCTGCCCCTGGGGCTGGCCGCCGAGGCCGCCGGCAGCCTGCGCCTGAAGCTGCTCCGCCTGCTCCCTGGTGATCTTCTGCTCGGCGCCGCAGAAGGTGCACTGCGTGGCGTACTTCGTGGAGATCGGGAACAGCGGCACGAAGAACAGCGTGAACTTCGTGACGCGCTTCCGAAGCGTGTGCGCGGACGGATTGCCGCACTGGCCGCACACCAGCGTCAGTATCGCGAGCTGGTACAGGTATCCCTTGGTGCCGAAGATGATCATTGTGTTGGTCCCTCCCGGATCAGTGCCTGCCCGTACCGGCCGGCGAGTGGCACGGTGCGGTCGGACACAGTCTCGTGCACCGCCGGCCGTGCTTCCGACCAGCCGGGGTCCGGCCGGACCGCGCACGGCGGCGCCGGCCGGGTCGGCGGAGCACGGCGCGCGGGCGCGTCCAGTCGCCAACTGGCCCCGCGCGTAAGCCGATCAAGGGTTCCGGCCGAGGCACGGAAGGGGCCCGCATCCCGGCCCGCAACGTGATCGGATGGGGCATGGCATCGTTCTGGACCGGCACACGCGTACGCCTGCGGGGCATCGAGCCCGACGACTGGACGGCCTTCATGGGCTTCGCCGCGGACGAGGAGGGACTGGGCGATCTGCTCGGCCCGCCCCGCTCCGCCGGGAGTTTCCGCGCCTGGGCGAAGGAGCAGTCCGTCGCCGGATCCGACGGCGACCGCTTCGCCCTGGTGATCGAGGCCCTCGACACGGGCGAGGCGGTGGGTTCCGTCGGCGTCCACCACGCCGACGCCCGCGCGGGCTGGTTCGAGTACGGCGTCACCCTGGGCGCCGAGCACCGGCGCAAGGGCTACGCGACCGAGGCGGTGGTGATGCTGCTGCGCTTCATGTTCGGCGAGCGGCGCCAACACAAGTGCCAGGCGCGGGTGTTCGCCCACAACGAGGCGTCGCTGATCCTCCACCGGCGGCTCGGGTTCGTGGAGGAGGGGCGTCTGCGGGACCAGGTGTTCTTCGCCGGCCGCCACCACGACCTGGTGATGCTGGGCCTGCTCGCCGACGAGTTCGCCCGGTCACAGCCGGGAGCCCCCGGCGAACGGTGAGCCTTCGCCGCCGGCGCCGTTCGGCGGACCTCTCGCTGCGCTCCGTTCGGTCCGGTGGGCGGTCGATCCGGTGCGCAGACAGGGGATCGGACCCGGTCCGGCGCGCCGGCCGACCTGGTGCTTCGGCCGATCCGGCGCTCCGGCCGATCCGGCGCTCCGGCCGATCCGGCGCTCCGGCCGATCCGGCGCTCCGGCCGATCCGCTGTTCCGGCCGATCCACTGTCCGGCCGATCCACTGTCCGGCCGATCCACTGTCCGGCCGATCCTGTGCTCCGGCCGGGGCCGTTCGGACCGTTCGTTCCCGTCGACCTCGGCAACGGCGTCACGCACGACTCCTACTCCACCGACCCCGACGGCCACACCTGGAGATCCTCACCAGGACTTGCGTCCGACCCTGACGCGGTCGGCGCCGCACAGCACAGCTCCGTGGTCCGCGCCGGGGATTCCCGGCACGGGCCGCCGGTGGGAAGACCGTGTCTCACATTGGTATGGACCTGACAGGAAAGCGGGTCTACGCTCGCCCCAACCACGATGAGAGCGCTCTCAGAATGCGGTTGTTCCGCCCCACCTCGCTGGAACGACGAAGGGCAACCCCTGTGAGACGAAACGGACTCAAGCGCACCGGCCTCGCCGCCCTGCTCATGCTGGGCAGCTGGGCCACCGCGGGCTCCCTGCCGGCCTCGGCCGGAGAATCCTCCCCCACCCGGGCCGAAGCCCCCGCGGCCTCGGCCGGCCTGATCGAGGCGATGCAACGGGACCTCGGACTGTCACCGGCCCGCGCCGAGGCACGCCTCGCGGCGGAACGCGCCGCCACCGCCCTGGAACCCGAGGCACGGCGCACCGCAGGCTCCGCCTACGGCGGATCGTGGTTCGACGCCGGAAGCGAGCGGCTGACCGTGGCCCTCACCTCCGACGCCCCCGCCGCGACCGTACGGGCCGTCCGCTCCACCGGCGCCGCGGTCCGCACCGTGCGGCACAGCGCGCGCCGCCTCGACGCGGCGACACACCGGCTGGACGAACTGGCCGCGCCCTCCGGTGTGAGCGGCTGGCACGTCGACCCGGTTGCCAGCACGGTCGTCGTGGACGTCGTCGGCGACCGGCGGTCCGACAACGATGTCCAGGCGTTCGTCGCCCGTGCCCGCGCGGCCGGCCCCGTCGCCGTGCGGACCGTCGCGTCCGCCCCGCGGACCTTCGCCGCGGGAACGGTCGGCGGCGACCCCTACTACACCGGCAACGTCCGCTGCTCCATAGGCTTCTCGGTGTACGGCGGCTTCGTGACCGCCGGCCACTGCGGGCAGCCCGGCGCGGGTGTCAGCGGCTGGGACCACTCCTACGTCGGCGCTTTCCAGGGCTCGTCCTTCCCCGACAACGACTACGCCTGGGTCAGCGTGGGCAGCGGCTGGTGGACGGTGCCGGTCGTACTCGGCTGGGGCACCGTGTCGGACCAGCTGGTGCGGGGTTCGGCCGAGGCACCGATCGGCGCCTCGATCTGCCGCTCCGGTTCCACCTCGCACTGGCACTGCGGCACCGTGCTCGCCAGGAACGAGACGGTGAACTACAGCCAGGGCGCGGTGCACCAGATGACGAAGACCAACGTCTGCGCGGAGCCGGGTGACTCGGGCGGCTCGTTCATCAGCGGCGACCAGGCCCAGGGGGTCACCTCGGGAGGCTGGGGCAACTGCTCGTCCGGCGGGGAGACCTGGTTCCAGCCGGTCAACGAGATCCTCAACCGCTACGGGCTGACCCTGCACACGACCTGAGTCACCGGACAGCGCCGGGGGTTCCGTCACGGCGCCGTGACGGAACCGCCGGGCAGCGAAGAGCCCCCGGGGGCCGTTTCAGGCCACCGGCTGGGTGAAGCGGATGCTGTTGCCGAAGGGGTCGCGCAGGCCGCAGTCGATCCCGTACGGGCGCTCGGTGGGTTCCTCGGTGAACTCGACGCCCCGGCCCCGCAGCGTCTCGTACGTCTTGCGGCAGTCGTCCGTGCCGAAGATGAGATGGCCGCCCATGGCACCCTTCGTCAGCAGGTCGCGGACCTGCTGTGCCGTCTCTTCGGACAGCGCCGGGGGCCCCGGCTTCTCCAGCAGGATGTGGCGGTCCGGGTGCCCGGGGACGTTGACGGTGAGCCAGCGCATGAAACCGAGGTCGACGTCGGCGCTGACCTCCAGGCCGAGCGTGCCGACGTAGAAGTCGAGCGCCGTGTCCTGGTCGAGGACGTAGATCTGTGAGTGCGTGATCGAAGTGAACATGCGCGTCACGCTACCGAGCCGGCCGGCGGGAAACTTGTCCAAAACTGCTCAGTCGGCCTCTGGCCCGCCGGTGGGCGGGTGCTCAGGCGCCCGGCCGCGTCCAGGCCATGGTGAAGCACGTGGGTACGGCCGTGGCCACCGACGCCCTGCGGTACTCGCGCGGTGAGCGGCCGACGATGTCGCGGAACGTACGGCTGAAGGTCGCCGGGCTGCCGAAGCCGACCTCGAAGCAGATGTCGGTCACCCTGCGGTCGGTCTCGCGCAGCAGGGACATGGCCCGCTCCACCCGGCGGCGCTGGAGGTAGCGGTGCGGTGTCTCACCGAACGTGGTGCGGAAGGTGCGCGTGAAGTGGGCTTCGGAGACGTGCGCGATCCGGGCCAGGGCCGGGACGTCCAGCGGCTGCGCGTAGGCGCGGTCCATCGCGTCCCGCGCCCGCAGCATGCGGCGGTTGGTGTCCTCGGCGGCGCGGCTCACGCCCCCATCCCACCACGCCGGCCCGCGGGTCTCGCACCGATCCCGGCGACGCGGGACCTGCCGTCCGCAGCAGCCGGCTTCCCGGGCCTGTCCGCCCCACTACGCCCCCGCACCGGGACCTCACTCGCCGCCCGCGTCGACCGTAAGGCAGCGGTGCCCTGCGGGTCTCGGTCCGTGAGCTCGCCCGGTTTCGTCGGCACGGCGACCGGCTTCGGGAGTCGGCGGCCGCGCGCCAGGAAGCCGGAGCCGATCGCGCAGGCTGCACCGCAGGGCGGCAACCCAGCAGTCGCAGCGGTGAGTTGACGTACCGCCTACCACAGCCGTCCCCATGTCGCATCCGCACAGCAGACGTTCACAGCTCAACCACCCCGCGTGCCTGAACGATCGAGATGTTGAAGAAGTAAATTCTGTTAACTTGTGGGGTTTATGCATGATTTCGCCCGATACGGTCAAATTGTTTTGTGCAGGCTCACTGACCTACACCGAGAGGGAGATGGTGGTATGCCTTCCATCGAACACCGCACCGACGAGCTGACCGGAATCCAGGACGTCGACCTCGAAGCAGTGCTCGACCCCGCCGAGTCCGACGGCGTCTTCCGTGACAGCAGGGAATGCGCGGCCCTGGCGCTGTCGTCCGGGACGACCAGCCTGCTGCTTTCCCCGCCCACCCCGCGCCCCAAGAAGGGCTGAGGGGAGCAACGGGAGCAGAACCATGGAGCAGTCAGGCACTTCGACCCCCTTGCTGGGTACGGTGCACGACCTCGCTGCCGGCGTGGTCTCCGCCCTTCGGGGCGGGGACCACGTTCCCGTGGCGGGCCGTGCGGTGGTGGACGACTCGGCGGAGGGTTTCCTCATCGCGGCCGTCCGCGTGCTGGGAGCGGATCTGCTCCTGCCCGACGTCCTCTTCCACACCACCCCCGACGCCGGGGAACTCGCCGTGTGCCGTAAGGCCGTGGAGGCTTTCCCGCCCGGCCCCGACGCCGCTCCCACCGTCCGGTGGAGCCACTGGGCCATGGCCCGGGCCCTGCGCCGGTTCGAGCCGTCGTTCCCGCAGGAGCCCCACGACCCCCGTCAGCCCTTGGACCCTTTCGACCCGCTGGATCCCGTCGACGGCGAGGAGGCTGCCGAGCCCTGCGCCGCCTGGCTCGACGCGGCGGACTGGCGGTCCCTGACCCATCAACTCGCCGTGCTGGCCGCGCTGGCCCTGCCCGGCGAGGACTCCGCGGTGGCCCGTGCGGCCCGCCGCCGGCCGCTCGACGTGGCCAGGGGCTTCGTACGGGCGGTGCGCCGCAGGGACTGGCAGCAGGCGGCCGGGGCCGGACGCTGGCTGACACTGCTGGACGGAGTGCCGGACACCCTGGGACTCGGCACCGGGCTCGACTTCGTGGAGCTGATGGGCGGCACCGACCCGCGCGTGGCGCTCCAGGTGCAGGCGGCCCGGGTCCTGCGGACGGGAGCACGCGTGTGACGGCGCCCCACACCGAGGAGTCCCGCACGGTGGAGGCCCATGAGGCCGAGGCCCGCGCGGTGGAGGAACGTGCCTTCGCCTGGGTGTCGGCCCACCGGGACGGGTTCGCCCTGGGCGAGGACGCGTTGGCGCCCGACGGGCAGGTCAACAGCAGCTGGAAGCCGCTCGGTGAGCTCGCCCAGGTGTGCGCGAGCGTCCTGCCGCACACGGCGCCGCCGGACCCGGTGCACGCCCGCGCGAGCGATCTGCTGGCGTTCGCCTGGCGGCAGACCGGACACGGCGAGCTGTTCGCCCGCCTGCAGCGGTGCGAACCCTTCGCCACCTACCCGCTGGAGGTGTACGGCGCGTTCGCCGCCGCCGGCCTGCGCCACCCGGAGTACGAGCGGGCCGCCGCCACCGTGGCAGGCACCCGCGGCTGGCGGCTCACGGAACAGGACCCGACCCGGCGCCTCGGCGTGCTGGTCGCCGAGCGGCGCGCCGGCATCCACCGGGCCGGGCACACCTCCCGGACGCTGGAGGACACCTGGCTCGGCGGCTTCGCGGAACCCTGGACCTTCGAACGCTTCTCCGGGTACGCGCTCACTCACGTGGTGTTCCACCTCACCGACTGGGGCCGCTCCCCGGACGCCCTGCCGGCCGGCCTGGCGGCCTATCTGACGCACTGGCTGCCGCCCTGGCTCGACACCTGCCTCGACGCCGGCATGTGGGACCTGGGCTGCGAGTTGCTGGCCGTGGCGGCGAGTCTGCCCGATCCGGCCGTGATCCGGGACGCCTGGCGCCGGATCTCGGCCGCGCAGTACCCGTCGGGCGCCCTCCCCGAGGAACGGCCGCCCTTCGCGAACGCCCAAGTAGGCGATCCGCAGCCCGAGTTCATGCACTGCTACCACTCCACGCTGATGGCCGCGTTCGCGGCGGCCCTGACCCTCGGACGCCGGCACACCCCCGACGACGGACACGGACGCCCGGACGGCGAGAACAGCGAGGACGGCCAGGACGGCGACGTGACCGGAACGCGGCACGCGGAGCCGGCGGCCGCACCAGCCGCACCAGCCGCACCAGCCGCACGGAACCGGTACGACGGACAGGGAGCGCTCGGATGACCGACACCCGTCTGGTCCACACCGTCGGCGTCCGCGCCCTGGAGTGGCTGTGGGCCCACCGCGACGGATTCCGCCTGGAGCCCGACGTCGACCCCGAAGTGGGTTTCCTGGAGCGCTTCAAACCGGTCGGCGAACTCGCCCTGATCTGCAAGGTGTTGTTCCGCGAGGGAGTGGCCGGCGCCCGGCAGGCCCAACTGGCCCGGCAACTCGTCGACCACGCCTGGCGCGAGACCCTGGACGGCGGCCGCATGCTCCTGCGGGGGCAGCGCGTCGAACCGATCTCACCCATCCCGTTCGAGGTGTACCTGCCCTTCAGGGAACTGGGGTACGGCAGGCCCGAACTGGAGCGGGCCGCGGTCCTCAACCACCGCACCGACAGCTGGCCTGCCTTCGAGGTGACGCCGACCCGGCGGCTCGGCCTGTCCGCGTTCCAGCGCCGCTTCGGCCTGTCCCCCCGCCCGCCCGAGACCGAGGCGCTGGCCCTGACGTGGCTGGCCCGCACCCCCGAGCCCTGGACGGTCGAGGGACACATCGCCTACGACATCACGCACGCCGTCTTCCACCTCACCGACTGGGGGGAGAACCCCGACGGGCTACCGCCCCGCCTCGCCGAGTACCTCACCCAGTGGCTGCCGGTGTGGATCGACGACTGGCTCGACCTCCAGCGCTGGGACCTGCTGGGCGAACTGCTCGTCGTCGACGCCTGTCTGCCCCGGCCCGCCCTCGACGAACGCGCCTGGCACGCCTTCGCCACCGCGCAGCGGGCCGACGGCGCGATGCCCGCCGTACGCACCATTCCCGATGGGGAACCCGAGGAGGTGTTCGACGTCGTCTACCATCCGACGCTGGTCGCCGCCTTCGCCTCCGCGCTGGCCACCTCGCGCGCGCTGACCGCGCTGGCGCAGGCCGGACCCTCATGACCGGCCGGACCCCGTCGTTCTGGCCGGGCGTCGCCGAGAACACCGCCGACGCGTTCGTGCCCCACGACGAGCCGGCCGGGGCGGGCCCGGACGAGGAAGCGCTCGGGAAGCGGCTGGAGCACGCCGTCGTCGTGAGCGACGCGCCCGACGTCGTCCTCGCCCTCTCCCGACACGGCCGCCGCACCCTGCGCTGGGGCGGCACCGCGCCATCGCCCCCGGTGCCCCGCCAGGAACTGCGCTACGAACTCGGCTCGGCGACCAAGACGTTCACCGGGCTGCTGTTCGCGCAGCTGATCAGGCGCGGGCTGCTGACCGGCGGCGAGACGGCCGCCGGCTGCCTCGACCCCGGCCGCGCGACCGGGACGGCCCCCATGACGCTCGCGCATCTCGTCACCCACACGTCGGGGCTGCCCGCCCTGCCCGCCGACTTCTTCGCCCGCGCCCTGCCCGCCTGGCGCACCAACCCCTACGCGCGCTACCCGGCGGAGCGCGTGGTCGGCGCCTTCCTGCGCCACCGGCCACGGCACCGGCCCGGCCGGCGCTGGCACTACTCCAACTTCGGTGTCGCGGTGCTCGGCCACGCCGTGGCCGCGGCGACCGGTACGGCATGGGAGGACCTCCTCGCCGCGCACGTGCTGCGTCCCCTCGCACTCGGCGCCACCGGAACCCGCCCGCTGGGGCCGGGCTCCGACGCGGTCGGGCACCGCAAGGACGGCCGTAGACCCGTCCCGGCCTTCGACGCGGGCGGGTTCCAGGCCGCGGGCTCCGTGCGGGCCACCCCCGGCGACCTGCTCACCTTCCTGGAGGCCCACCTCGCCCCGCCGCCCGAGCCACTGGCCGGCGCGCTGCTGTCCATGCACACCCCCGTCCTGCGGCGCGGGCTGGACCACCGCCATGTGCACACGGTGGGCTGGTTCCGTCATCCGACCGGCGGCGGGCCGATGTACTTCCACAGCGGGGCGACCCTGGGACAGCAGGCGTTCCTGGGTTTCCGGCCCGACACGGGCACCGCGCTGGCGGCCCTGTGCACGCGCCGGTTCCGGGCGGGCGACCCGTTCGTGGCCGCGGCCTACGCCCTGCTCGCGGAGCAGTGAGCGGCCCGACAGCGGTGCGGGGTGCGGGAGTCGGCCTCCCCCACCCCGCGATCCACTACGGTCGTACGGCCGTCACACGCGCTGCCACAGGGCCGGCGTGCTGTCCGGTGCCCAGGCGGCCTGCGCCTGGTGGGCCTGGAGGCACTGGTAGCTGACCCCCGCGACGGTCACCGTGTCCCCGACCCCGTAGACACGGCCCGCTGCCCAGGTGTCCGTGGTCCCGGACTGTTCCGGGGCGGTCGTGGCGCCGGCGGTCGTCAGGGTGAGGCCGAAGTCGCTGAGGATCGGGTTGACGGGCTGGAAGAACGTCGTACCGCCCCTGGTGCAGTCACCGGAACCGCCGGAGGTGACACCCTGCGCCTGCGCTCCCGCCAGGTAGGGGCCGCCGGAGTCGCCCGGTTCGGCGCACACCGTGGTGCGGGTGAGGCCGTTCACGGTGCCCTCCTCGTAGGTGACACTCGTGTTCAGCTGCTGGATCGTGCCGCAGTGCCATCCGGTGGTCGACCCGGAACGGCACACCGAGGCCCCGACGAGCGCCTGCACCGAGCCGGCGACCTGGACGGTCTGCCCGCCTTCCCCCCGCACCGCGGGAGTGGCGGTCCAGTCGCTGTTGACGCCCACCCAGGACATGTCCTTGCCCGGGAAGGTGGATGCCTGGAACGTGCCCTGGGCGGCCTGGTTGTACCCGGTGGTCGTGTCGCCTGCCGTGCCGCAGTGCCCCGCCGAGACGAACCCCTGCTGCTGGCCCTTGGTGACGGAGAAGCCGACGGAGCAACGCGCGGCGTCGTTGATGTAGTAGGCGTCCCCTCCGACGATGTCCTCCCTCAGGGCGGGCCGTTCGGCCGACACCCGGACGGCCAGGCCCCGGTCCTCGACTCCGGCGGCCCGGATGAAGGAGGTCGCGGCCGACCGGCTCGTCGCCTGCACCACGACCCGGTTCCTGCGTACGTCGACGTACCACACCGGGGTGTCCGCCGTGCGGGTACGGCCGGCCGCCTCGTCCAGTTTGTCCTGGAGCGACTGCAGCCCGCTCAGTGCCGTCCTGACGACCGCGGCCTTCGCGCCCTCGGCCTGGATGGCGGGCACGTCGGCGGCGTCGGTGGTGGCGACGTTCAGGTCGGCGGAGGTCGCGCCGCTCACCCAGGCGCCGGCGAACCGGCTGCCGAGCGCGTTGTGGAGGCGGCCCGCGCGGGTGCCCGCCTCGGCCTCGTTGGCCAGCCGCGTGGTCACCTGCCGGGGCGTCAGCCGCAGGTCGCGCCCCAGGGCGCGCAGCATCTCCGGTGACGGTGTGGCGGCGCCCGCCGTACCGGCGGCGGACAGGACGGGCGCCTGGACGCTCGGCGGCTGCGCGACCGCGGCCGAGTGGACGGCGGTCAGGGCGAGGGCGCTCAGAGCGGTCACAGCGGCGCGGCGTCTGCCGGCGGCATGTCTGCCGACCATGCGGTGTACCTCCTAGGGAGACGGATGAGGCTGTCGCCAGGTCTTGCCCGGGACGCCCGCCGCGATGCCCGAGGAACGGGTGTTTCGCGCGATGGGGGACGTGCGGGCTGCCATGTGCAGTACACGGGCGGCTCGGGACCTGACGCCGCGCCACGCCCCAGGTCACCGCCGCGTGCGCGTCCGGAGCCGCTTGTCACCCGCCCGGGGCGGCCGCCGGTCATCCCCCCGCGGGGACCTCCACGACGGCGCCTTTCTCGTCGATGGTGTGGGTGCTCCAGTAGGTGTCCCACCTGTCGCCGACATCCCGGGGGACCTTGCCCTTCGGGTAGCGACGTACCCTTTCGGCGGCTGCTCGTCGTCGGAGACGCAGGCACTGCCCGTGCCGCCCAGGCTCAGCACCGGGTACTCGCCGCCGCCGCAGACGGAGTCCTCCGCCGAACAGCCGGTCAGCAGCGCGGCGGTGACACCCAGCAGCGCGATACCGCTCACGGCCCCCGGCCGACGGGCGCCGCGCACGGGCGACCCGGTCCGAACTCGGCTTTTCCTGAACACAGTTGACTCCCCCTGGTTGCCTGGCACCCATGCTGTGGGAGGGCTGGGGGCCAGGCATGAGTACGGGTACTCACCCGCAACGGCCGGACTACCTGGGTCCGGGGACCTCAGGTAGTCCGGTGCCGCGCCGAGGGGCGGTGCGACGGGTCGGTCCCGGTGGCCGGGACGGTGGGGGTGTCCCGGTGTGTCAGTTCCGGTCCAGTACGGCCGCGAGCGCTTCCCGGAGGGTTGCCGCGGGGTTCGCCGTCGCCCCCGCGGACCGCCAGGCGACGAACCCGTCCGGGCGGACCAGCACCGCGCCGTCCGCGGTGACGCCGTGCGCCTGAGCCCAGTCGGCGCCGTCTTCGGGAACCAGGTCCGCCTCGGGCCCGCTGCCCACGCGGTGGGAGTCGAGGGGCACGGACAGGTCTCCCGCGACCTCCTTCGCCGCCGTGTGCCATCCGCCGGCGCCGTCCGCGGAGCTCAGCAGCACCATGGACCGTTCGTAGAGGTCGAGGGTGGAGATCCGGCCGCCGGAGCCGCTCAGCCACATGTGGGGTGCGCGGCTTCCGGGCTCACCCGTGAGCCGGATGCCCTCGGGTACGACCGGCGTCGCCGGGTCCGCGCCCAGGACCGCGCCGCGCGGGTAGCGGTAGCCCAGCGCGACGTTGAGGATGCCGCCCTTCCTGCCGCCGGGGCCGCCGGGACCGCCGCGGCCGGCGGCTTCGGGGCCGGGCGTGTAGCCGGGGTGGCTGTGCTCGACCGACCGTGAGGAGGCACGGGCGCTGGTCGCCTCCGCGACCGGCCGGCGCTCCGCGTCGTAGCTCTCCAGCAGCCCCGGACCGGCCCAGCCGCCCAGCACGGCGGCCAGTTTCCAGGCCAGGTTGTGCGCGTCCTGGATGCCGGTGTTGGAGCCGAACGCCCCGGTGGGCGACATCTCGTGGGCCGAGTCGCCGGCCAGGAACACCCTGGAGTGCGCGTACCGTTCCGCGACCCGCTCCGCCGCGTGCCAGGCGGCCCGGCCGGTGATCCGCACATCGAGGTCGGGCACTCCGACGGCCCGCCGGATGTGTTCGGTGCAGCGTTCGTCGGTGAACTCCTCCAGCGTCTCGCCGTCCTCGGGGTGCCAGGGGGCGTGGAACACCCAGTGTTCACGGTTGTCGACCGGCAGCAGCGCCCCGTCCCCCTCCGGGTCGGTCAGGTAGCAGACGATGAAGCGCCGGTCCCCGACCACCTCGGCGAGGCCGCGGGAGCTGAAGGTGATGCTCACGTTGTGGAAGAGGTCGCCCGGGCCGCTCTGCCCGATGCCGAGGGCTTCCCGGACGGGGCTGCGCGGGCCGTCCGCGGCGACCAGGTAGTCCGCGCGGATGGTGGTGTGCTCGCCGGTCTCCCGGCTCTTGACGTGCGCGGTCACGCCGTCGGGGTCCTGCTCGAACGACATCATCTCGGTGGAGAACCGCAGGTCCCCGCCCAGCTCCCGGGCGCTGCTCAGCAGCACCGGCTCCAGGTCGTTCTGGCTGCACAGGCACCAGCCGCCGGGGCTGAAGCGGGCGAGCCCGCCCCCCGGGTCGATCTCCTTGAACAGCCACTCGCCGGCATCGCCCACCAGGCTCGGTGTCTGGAGGATGCCGTGGTTGTCGGCCAGGACCGACGCCGCCTCCTTGATGCGCTGCTCCACCCCGGCCGACCGGAACAGTTCCATCGTGCGCACGTTGTTGCCGCGGCCGCGCGGATGGATCGAGGTGCCCGAGTGCCGCTCGACGAGCGTGTGCGGCACGCCGAGGCGCCCGAGGAACAAGGACGTGGACAGGCCCACCAGAGAGCCGCCGACGATGAGGACGGGTGTGCGGTGGCCGGCCTCGCCGGTCTCTTCCCACCGGTTCATTGATTTCCTCCAGCGTCACCTGCGACGTGAGTCAGGGATGGGATGCAGGTTCCATGCCCTGTACGGACCGATTCGCGCGCCCGGGGCACCCGGATGACACGCGGTTCACTCGTCCGGACCGTAGAGATCGCACGCACCGGCGCTTGCGTCAACGATCGGCTCATGGCGACCCCGGCCTTTCGGATTCCGTGGTCGTTCCCCGACCTTCCGTGAACTTCCGTGAACTTTGAGGAGAGGTGCGCCGGATGACCAACTCGGGACGCATATCGCAGTCGGCGTTCGACGGCTCCAGGCTGCGGGTGATCCTGCTGCTCGACCTGTACGAGGGAGCCCAGGAGCAGTTCCTCGACGCCTACGAGCTCATGCGCAGCCAGGTCGCGTCCGTCCCCGGACACATCAGCGACCAGCTGTGCCAGTCGATCGAGAACCCCTCGCAGTGGCTCATCACCAGCGAGTGGGAGAGCGCCCCGCCCTTCCTCGCCTGGGTGAACAGCGAGGAGCACGTCGAGACGGTCCGGCCCATGCACAGCTGTGTCCGTGACACCCGGTCGATGCGCTACAGCATCCTGCGGGAGACCAGCCCCGGCAGCCCGCAGGCGCCGGGTTCGGCGAAGACGGGCATGCAGGTGAAGGCCCGGGTGGGCGACGGTGTGGCCCGTCACGCCCTCACCTTCACCGTCAAGCCGGGCTCGGAGTCGAAGGTCGCCGAGCTGCTGGCCGGGTACAAGTCGCCCAAGGCCCAGGTCGACGACACCACACGGCTGCGCCGCACCTCGCTGTTCATGCACGGCAACCGCGTCGTGCGGGCCGTGGAGGTGGAGGGCGACCTCCTCGCCGCCCTGCGTCACGTGGCCCGTCAGCCCGAGGTGCGCGCGGTCGAGGAGGCCATCAACCCCTACCTGGAGCAGGACCGGGACCTCACCGACCCGGACTCGGCGCGGGTGTTCTTCACCCGGGCCGCGCTGCCCTCGGTCCACCACGTGGTGTCCGGCCGGCCTGAGCCCGCCGGTCTGCGCCGCCACGCGCTGTACTACCCGGCCAAGGAGGGCTGCGGGACGGAGCTGGCCCGGCTGCTCGCCCACCAGGACGAGGCCGCGGCGGACGACCCGAGCAGCCCGGTGTACGGCAGCACCGTCTTCCAGCGCGACGACATCGTGGTGCGTCTGATCGACATCACCGGCGAACTCGACGTCGACCCCGCCGCCTCCCTCGGCCTCAAGGGCCGTGACAAGGCCGCGGAGCTGGAGCGGCTGCTGGACGGCGCCGCCATCGGCGTCGAGGGCTCCCTCGGCTCGGAGCGCAACATCAACCGGCTCCTGTCGCACGCCGACATGCTGCCGATCACCGACCGCAGCTCGGCGGACTCCTGACGGACCACCGCGGTGGTGTCCGCAGCCGTCGCGTCCGGACACCCCCTGCCCCACCCGGAGGTATCAACCATGACCAAGCAGCATCCACGCATCGTGGATCTGAGCGAGACGGAACCCAACCGCAGGCGCGGAGGCGACCTGCGGGCCATGCTCACGCCGGCCACGGTCGGTTCCACGAGCGGCTTCATGGGGCTGGCCATCGTCCAGCCCGGCGAGCGCATCGGCGAGCACTACCACCCGTACTCCGAGGAGTTCGTGTACGTCGTCGCGGGCGCCCTCGAAGTGGACCTGGACGGCAGCACGCACCAACTCCGCTCCGAACAGGGCCTGTTGATCCCCATCGACGTACGGCACCGGTTCCGCAACGTCGGTGACGTGGAAGCCCGCATGGTCTTCCACCTGGGGCCGCTCGCCCCCCGCCCGAGCCTCGGGCACGTCGACACGGAGGCGACCGACGACTCCGTGCACGCCGGCGAGTTCGGCGTCGGCGGACCGGACCTGACCGCGCCGGAGCACGGCCGGCCGGCCGAGCGAAGTGGGGCCATAAGGTGACCCGGCGGGTGGCTGTCACCGGTATCGGTGTGGTCGCTCCCGGCGGTACCGGGGCGACGGCCTTCTGGGACCTCCTCGCCGGCGGCCGTACCGCGACCCGCGGCATCACGCTGTTCGATCCGGCGGGGCTGCGCTCGCGCATAGCCGCCGAGTGCGACTTCGACCCGCTCGCCCACGGCCTGGACCCGGAGCTGAGCGACCACGCCGACCGGTACATCCAGTTCGCGGTCGTCGCCGCCGGAGAGGCCGTACAGGACTCCGGGCTGGACACCGGCCGGGAGGACCCCTGGCGCATCGGGGTGTCGCTGGGCAGCGCGGTCGGCGGCACCACCCGCCTGGAGCACGACTACGTCAAGGTCAGCGAGGGCGGCCGGCGGTGGGACGTGGACCACCGCGCGGCCGACCCGAAGCTCCACCTGGCGTTCTCGCCGAGCACGCTCGCCTCCGTCGTCGCCGAACGCCACGGCGCTCAGGGCCCGGTGCAGACCGTCTCCACCGGCTGCACCTCCGGCCTCGACGCGGTCGGCTACGCCTTCCACACGATCGAGGAGGGCCGGGCCGACGTCTGCATCGCCGGCGCCTCGGACTCCCCGATATCGCCGATCACCATGGCCTGCTTCGACGCCATCAAGGCGACCTCGCCCGACAACGACGACCCCGAGCACGCCTCCCGCCCCTTCGACGCCAACCGCAACGGCTTCGTGATGGGTGAGGGCGCCGCGGTGCTCGTCCTGGAGGAGTACGAACACGCCCGGGCCCGGGGCGCGCACATCTACTGCGAGATCGGCGGCTACGCCACCTACGGCAACGCCTACCACATGACCGGTCTGACCAGCGAGGGACTGGAGATGGCCCGGGCGATCGACACCACGCTCGACCAGGCCCGCCTCGATCCCACACTGATCGACTACGTCAACGCGCACGGCTCCGGCACCCGGCAGAACGACCGGCACGAGACCGCCGCCGTGAAGCGCTCCCTGGGCGCCCACGCCTACGACACGCCCATGAGCTCCATCAAATCCATGGTGGGCCACTCGCTGGGCGCGATCGGCGCGATCGAGGTGGTCGCCTGCGTCCTGGCCATCAAGCACCAGGTCGTACCGCCGACGGCGAACTACGAGACCCCCGACCCGGAGTGCGACCTGGACTACGTGCCGCGCACCGCACGCCCGCGGAAGCTGAGGAACGTGCTCTCCGTCGGCAGCGGCTTCGGCGGCTTCCAGTCCGCGGTGCTGCTGACCGGGCCGGGCGGGAGGACACGATGAGCAGACAACGCCCAGGGCGCGCGGCCATCACCGGGATCGGTGTGATCGCGCCCAACGGAATGCGCGTGGACGCGTACTGGAAGTCGATCCGGGAGGGCCTCGGCGTCCTGGACCTGATCACCCGCGAGGGGTGCGAGCACCTGCCGCTGCGGGTGGCGGGCGAGGTCCCGGCCTTCGACGCCTCGGCCCTGATCGAGGAGACCTTCCTCGTCCAGACCGACCGCTTCAGCCACTTCGGCATGGCCGCCGCCGCACTCGCCCTCGACGACGCCGGTCTCGGCAGCGGTGACCCCGCGGAGCCGTACTCGATCGGCGTGGTCACCGCGGCCGGCTCCGGCGGCGGCGAGTTCGGCCAGCGCGAACTGCAGAAACTGTGGGGTCAGGGCTCCCGGTACGTCGGCCCGTACCAGTCCATCGCCTGGTTCTACGCCGCCAGCACCGGCCAGATCTCCATCCGCAGCGGCTTCAAGGGGCCCTGCGGGGTGGTCGCCAGCGACGAGGCGGGCGGCCTGGACGCCATCGCGCACGCGGCCCGGGCCGTACGGCGCGGAACCGGCTCGATGGTCGTCGGCGCCACCGAGGCGCCCCTGGCTCCCTACTCGATGGTCTGCCAGCTCGGATACCCCGAGCTCAGCACCGTCGACGACCCCGAGCGCGCCTACCGGCCCTTCACCGCGTCAGCCTGCGGCTTCGTGCCGGCGGAGGGCGGGGCGATGCTCGTGGTCGAGGACGAGACCCGTGCCCGCGACCGCGGCGCGAGGGTCCGGGCCACCGTGGCCGGTCACTCCGCCACGTTCACCGGCGCCTCCCGCTGGGAGCGGTCCAGAGAGGGGCTCGCCCACGCGATCCGTGGCGCCCTCGACGAGGCCGGCTGCGCCCCCGAGGAGATCGACGTCGTGTTCGCCGACGCCCTGGGCGTACCGGAGGCGGACCGGGCCGAGGCGCTGGCCATCGCCGACGCCCTCGGGGCGCACGGCACCCGCGTCCCGGTCACGGCACCCAAGACCGGTACGGGACGCGCCTACTGCGCAGCACCCGTCCTGGACGTGGCGGCCGCGGTGCTCGCCATGGAACACGGCCAGGTGCCCCCCACGCCCAACGTGTTCGACGTCTGCCACGACCTGGAGCTGGTGACGACCCGCGCTCGCCCCGCCGAGCTGCGGACGGCCCTGGTCCTGAGCAGGGGACTGATGGGCTCCAACGCGGCGCTGGTAGTGCGCCGCGGCGGCGAATCCGCCCGGTAGGACCGGGCGGGAGAGGAGAAGACACATGATCACCACCGAAGTGACCTTCGACGAGCTGGCCACCCTGATGAAGAAGGCGGCCGGAGTCACCGTCGACCCGCAGGAGCTCAGGAGGGTCTCGGACGCCCCGTTCGGCTCCCTGGGCCTGGACTCGCTCGGTCTGCTGGGCATCGTCGGCGAGCTGGAGAACCGGTACGGCCGGCCGCTGCCCACCGACTCCGAGCGCTGCAAGTCACCCCGCGAGTTCCTCGACCTCGTCAACACCACCCTCAAGGCTGGAGCCTGAAGTGGCCGGACACACCGAGAACAGCATCACCGTCGACGCCCCGCTCGACCTCGTCTGGGACATGACCAACGACATCGAGAACTGGCCGCAACTCTTCAGTGAGTACGCCTCCCTCGAAGTCCTCTCCCGTGACGGCGACACGACGACGTTCCGCCTGACCATGCACCCGGACGAGAACGGGAAGGTGTGGAGCTGGGTCTCCGAGCGGACCGTGGACCGCGGCAGGCGGACCGTCCGGGCCCGCCGGGTCGAGACGGGTCCCTTCGCGCACATGAACATCGTGTGGGAGTACACGGAGGTTCCCGGCGGCGTCGAGATGCGCTGGCTGCAGGACTTCGCGATGAAGCCCGACGCGCCGGTCGACGACGCCTGGATGACGGACAACATCAACCGCAACTCCCGCACCCAGATGGCCCTCATCCGGGACAAGATCGAACAGGCCGCCCGGGAGCGCCGGACCGAGCCGGTCCTGCCCCGCTGATCACCGGACCAGGAAGGACATCCGATGCACCAGGCCCTCATCGTCGCCCGTATGGCGCCTGAGTCGGCGCCCGCGATCGCCGACGTGTTCGCCGCCTCCGACCGGGGTGAACTCCCGCACCTGGTCGGCGTGACCCGGCGCAGCCTGTTCCAGTTCGGGGACGTGTACCTGCACCTCCTCGAAGCCGAGCAGGACCCGGCTCCCGCCATCGCGAAGCTGACCGGGCACCCCGAGTTCCGCAGCGTCAGCGACCAGCTGTCGGCGTACGTCACCGCGTACGACCCGGAGACCTGGCGCAGCCCCAAGGACGCCATGGCGCAGTGCTTCTACCGCTGGGAGCGCGGCGCCGGCTCCTGAGGCGCACGCGAGCAGAAACCCCGAGGCCGGGGGGGGGGGGGGGGGGGGGGGGGGGGGGTGGGGGGGGGGATGTGGGGGGGGGGGGGGGGGTGGGTGGGTGGTGGAAGGCATGGGTGGAAGCGTGGCAGCGC
>NZ_JBWKDW010000034.1:0-17613 GCF_056435735.1 Streptomyces sp. NPDC043878 | reverse complement strand
CACGCCCCCCCCCCTCCCAACGCACAAAAAAAAACACCCCCCCCCCCCCCCCCCCCCCCCCCCCCCCCCCCCCCGGCCTCGGGGTTGGTGTGTCCGGATGTCAGCCGGGGATGGTGCACTCGAAGGCGTGCAGGTACGCGTTGACCGGGCGGATCTCGCCGATGACCAGGCCCGCGTCCGTCAGCCGGTCCACCATGCTCTGCCGGGTGTGCTTGGCGCCCCCGACGTTGAGGAGCAGCAGCAGGTCCATGGCGGTCGTGAACCGCATCGACGGGGTGTCGTCGACCAGGTTCTCGATGACGACGACACGGGCGCCGGGACGCGCCGCCCTGCGGACGTTGGCCAGCGCCCTGCGGGTGCTGTCGTCGTCCCACTCCAGGATGTTCTTGATGACGTACACGTCCACCTGGACGGGGATGTCCTCGCGGCAGTCCCCTGCCACGACCCGTACCCGGTCGGCCAGCGAACCCCCGGCACGCAGGCGCGGGTCGGCGTTCTCCACCACCCCCGGCAGGTCCAGCAGGGTGCCGTGCATCGTGGGGTGCTTCTCCAGCAGGCTCGCCAGGACCTGCCCCTGACCGCCTCCGATGTCGGCGACCGAGGACACGCCCCGGAGGTCGAGCAGCGCCGCGACGTCACGGGCCGACTGCTCGCTGGACGTCGTCATGGCGCGGTTGAACACGTGCGCGGACTCGGGGGCCTCCTCGTTGAGGTACGTGAAGAACTCCCGGTCGTACACGTCCTCGAAGACGTTGCGGCCCGAACGCACCGCCTCGTCGAGCTTGGGCCAGACGTTCCACGTCCAGGGCTCCGTGCACCACAGCGCGATGTAGCGCAGGCTGTGCGGGTCGTCCTCGCGCAGCAGGCGGGACATCTCCGTGTGGGCGAAGGTGCCGTCGGGGCGCTCCGTGAAGACACCCTGGCACGACAGGGCGCGCAGCAGCCGGCGCAGCGTCTGCGGCTGGGACTTCACCGCCGCCGCCAGGTCCTCGACGGTCATGGGCGTGTCGTCCAGGGCGTCGGCCACGCCCAGGCGGGCGGCCGCACGTACGGCGGCGGCGCACGCCGCTCCGAAAACGAGTTCCCGCAGCCGCATGGGCGGCGGGGGAGCCGGTTCAACGGTCGTCATCGAATGCCTCGCTTTGCTGTGGTGCTGTCTGGGGGGAGGTGGGGAGCGGGGCGGTCAGCACATTCCGGCGGGCTCGGAGACCGAGCACCGGTTGCCCTGGAACGTGTTGCCCTTGCCGGTGTCCCGGTTGGCCAGGTCGGCGGGGCCGTTGCGCAGCACCACGTTGTCGCGGATCTCGTTGCGCTCGTTGAGGGCGCCGACGAAACTCTTGAACAGCACGATGCCGCCGGAGAGCGGAGAGGTGCCCACGTTGTCCTCGACCCGGTTCCTGGTCACCAGCGTCTTCTCGGTGCCGGTGAGCACGATGCCCGAGCCCTGGAGGAAGGGCAGGCGGGCGGTCGCGGGACACTTCTTGTTGTTCTGGTACACGTGGTTGCGGCGCACGCTCAGCGCGCCGGCGCGCGGCGCGGACTCGTCGCCGACGACGAAGACTCCGGTGCAGTTGCCGGTGATCTCGTTGTGGTCGACGGTGAGGTTGCGCAGCCGGCGTACCGTGACGCCGATCCGGTTGCCGAGCAGCCGGTTGTCGCTGATCAGCAGGGCCTTCGCGTCCTGCGCTCCCTCCTCCCGGTCGACGGTGTTGGACACGAACAGCCCCGCGTCGCCGTTGCGCTCGGCGATGTTGTGGCTGAACACGCCCCGCACGGAGCGCTCCTGGGCGAGGCCCCACTGGCCGTTCTTCTCCGCGGTGACGCCCTGGACCTTGAGGTGGTCGGTGCGCGTGGCCCACAGGCCGCTCTTGGTGAAGTTCTTCAGGGTCAGTGAGCGCACGGTGACACGCTCGACGCGCCGGCCTTCGGTGCCGGTCACGCAGATGCCGTTGCCGGCCTTGGCGCACGCGCTCTTCGAGGTGGCGTCCGGCACGATGACGGTCGAGTCGGCGTTCATGCCCCGCAGGGTCAGGTTCGACGTGGTGATGCTGACGCTCTCGTGGTAGAGGCCGGGCGAGAGCAGGACGGTGTCCCCCGGCTTCGCGGCGTCCACGGCTTTCTGGATCGATTCGCCCGGCTGTACCCGGTACACCCGCCAGCTGTCGGACGTCGGGGCTGCGCCCAGCCCCGACGCCACGGCCACGGCGGTGCACGAGAGGAGGGCCATCTGTCGTTTGGTCATATGGCGAAGCTATGAGCGGGTGTTCCGGCCCGCCACCGCTGATCACCCAGGCGGGAAGCGGCTCCCGCGGGTCGACCCGGGCGGCGGCACCGAACGGCTCACCCGCCTGCGCCCGGCAGGTGACACGGCGTCGGAAACGCCGGGCGGTGGTGTCGGCGTGCCGCCGACGGGGCGGAGGGGCGTGTCAGCGTGCCGCCGACGGGGCGGAGGGGCGTGTCAGCGTGCGGCCGACGGGGGCGGCAGGCGCATCTCGGCCAGGTCGGGAGGGATCGGCGTGTCGGGCCGGAAGAAGGGTGCCGACTCACCGTCGCTCGCGGTGGCGGGCGCGTCGGTGAGCCGGAAACGGTCACGCAGCCTGCCGTAGAAGTCGGTGGGGCCGAGCCGGATGAGCCGCACCCGCTGCGGGGCGCGGAAGACGCCGATCCAGTCGCCCGGGTCGAGGACTCCGCGCAGTTGGCCGTCGACGCTCACGGCGGCCTGCCCGGAGTGCGGCAGCACCCGCAGGGCCACCGGTTCGTCGGGGGCGGCCACGACCGTGCGGTTGAACGTCATGTGGGGTGCGATCGGGGTGAAGACGACCGCGTCCATGTGGGGCGAGAGCACCGGACCGCCGGCGGCGAAGCTGTAGGCGGTCGAACCGGTGGGGGTGGCCACGGCGACGGCGTCGGCCGCGTAGGAGGCGAGCAGCCGGCCCGCCACGTACACCCCGACGCTCACCTGGTGGTCACGGGCCAGTTTCTCCAGCACGACGTCGTTGAGGGCGACCACGTCCAGGGCCAGTCCCCAGCCCTGTCCTTCGGTGCTCTCGGGCCGGACGCGCGGCGGCGGAAGCGCCGGGCCCCGGCCGTAGCGGAGAAGGGCCTCCATCTCCTCCGGGATCTCCAGGGCCCGGGAGGCGCGCATGGTCAAGGTCATGCGTTCCTCCACCACGGCGTCGCCCCGGTGGACGGCCTCCAGGGCCTCGGTGACCTGACGCACCGGCACCTCGGTGAGGAAACCGACCTTGCCCAGGTCGACACCGAGGACACTCGCCCCGCTCCTGATCGCGATCCGGGCCCCGCGCAGGAAGGTGCCGTCGCCGCCGAGCGTCACCACCAGGTCCGGGTGCCCGGCCGCCTCGGCCTCCTCCCGGCCCCCTCTGCGCTGTTGGTCCTTGCTCCAGACGTCGATGTCGGTGCAGGGGATGCGGTGCTCCGCGCACCAGGCGTGCACCGCGTGCGCCGCGTCCCGTGCCGCCGTACGTCCCTGGTGCACGACCAGTCCCACGCGCTGAACGGACATGGCAGCCTCCTGATGGGTACGCCGTCTGTGCAGCAACGTACGGCAGCGGCCCCGCGCCCGCATGAAGGGCCGCGTCCACGTCACCGCCCGGGCGCGCGGCGCGGGTGACCGTCCCGCCGCCGGGCTGTGCCCCGGGTGCCCGTGGCGGCCGCGGGGACACGCTCTAAGGTCGTCCGGTGACCAGCAGCCACGCGACGTGTTCCCCCGACCTCGACGACGACGCCGGTCCGGCGGCGCCGCCCGGTGCCTGGCCGGAGCGGCTGCGCCGGTTCGGCCACTCCGCGCGCCCGCCGGCCGACGTCCGCCTGCGTCTGGTGCCGCCCTTCCCCGAACCGGGAACCCGCGTCTGGCGGTGGCTGGGCCTCGGTCCGGGGCCGGCGTACCGCCTGGCGCGGGCCATGGGATGGCTGGGGCCGGTGCTCGTCGCCGTCTTCGCCGGAGCGATCCGCTTCTGGCATCTCGGACAGCCGCGGAAACTCGTCTTCGACGAGACGTACTACGCCAAGGACGCCTGGTCCATGCTGCGTCTCGGCTACGAGGGGACCTGGCCGGACCACAAGATCGCCGACCCGCAGGTCCTGGCGCACCCGCAGGTGATCCCGCTGTCCGACACCGGGGCCTTCGTCGCGCACCCGCCGGCGGGCAAGTGGGTGATCGCCCTCGGCGAGTGGCTGTTCGGACTCCAACCGTTCGGCTGGCGCTTCATGACGGCGCTCCTGGGGACGCTGTCGGTGCTCATGCTGTGCCGAATAGGACGCCGCCTGTTCCGCTCGACGCTCCTCGGGTGTCTGGCCGGTGCGCTGATGGCGGTGGACGGTCTGCACTTCGTGATGAGTCGCTCCGCCCTGCTCGACCTGGTGGTGATGTTCTTCGTCCTGGCGGCGTTCGGATGTCTGCTGGTCGACCGGGACCGTGCGCGGGCCCGGCTCGCGGCGGCCCTGCCGACCGGCGCGGACGGCCGGGCGGGCCCCGACCGGGACACCGGCGACCGCGCCGGGACGGGACCGCGTCCCTGGCGGATCGCGGCCGGCGTCTTCCTGGGCCTGGCCGCGTCGAGCAAGTGGAACGGCCTGTACGTACTGGTCTTCTTCATGGTCCTGACCGTGCTGTGGGATGTCGGCGCCCGCCGCGTCGCGGGGGCGGGCCGCCCGTGGCGGGCCGTGCTGCGCCGGGACCTCGGCCGGTCGGTGCTGTCCGTCGCCGTGGTCGCCGTCGTCACGTACCAGCTGACGTGGACCGGCTGGTTCCTGTCCGACGACGGGTACGGGCGCCACTGGGCCGACGGCCGCGGCGGCACCTGGTCGTGGATTCCGGCGCCCCTGCGCAGCCTGGCGCACTACGAGTACGGGGTCTACCAGTTCAACGTGGGGCTGCACACCCCGCACCGCTATCAGTCCAACCCCTGGAGCTGGCTGGTCCTCGGCCGCCCCGTGGCCTTCGACTACGCGGCGCCGAACCCCGGCCAGGACGGTTGCCACACCGCGGCCGCCTGCTCGCAGGAGATCCTCGCCCTCGGGACGCCACTGCTGTGGTGGGCGGCCTGCTGCGCCCTGGTGTACCTGCTGTACCGGTGGGCGCTGCGCCGCGACTGGCGTGCCGGCGCGGTGCTGTGCGCGGTGGCCGCCGGCTATCTGCCCTGGTTCCTGTACCAGGACCGTACGATCTTCTCCTTCTACGCGGTCGTCCTGGTGCCGTATCTGTGCCTGGCGGTGGCCATGCTGGTGGGCGCCCTGCTGGGCCCGCCGGGGGCGGAGGCGGGACGCCGCCGGGTCGGGACGGTGGCCGCGGGCGTGCTCGTGCTGCTCATCGCGTGGAACTTCATCTACTTCTTCCCGATCTACACCGGGCAGACGATTCCCTACGCGTCGTGGTCCGGGAGGATGTGGCTCGACTCCTGGGTCTGAGCCGCCGCAGTCGCTGGAGGCCGACATCGAGCAGGCCCGTGCGGAGCTGGAACCGGTGGAGCCCGGCGAGCTGGACGCGGACCCGGCCCTGGCGGCGTCCGCGCTCGCCTTCGCCGCGCTCCAGGCCGTGGAGCAGGCCCTGCCGGAGTACCGCGGCAGCGCCGTCGGACGGGTTCGCCGCGCCTTCGCCGGGCGGCGACACGGACGGTGCGGTGATGGCGTGAGCGGCGAGCCGAGCGGGGTCGACCTCACGCGCCAGGCCCTGGACGCGGCGAAGAAGAACGGCACCACCCGCGAGGAGAAGCCGAAGCGGCGCACCGGCACGGTCGTACGGCGCGACAGCCGTGAACCGCTCGGGCTCGGCAGTGCGATCAGTCCTACTGGAGTACCGACTCATGAACCGCCCCCTGCGGTCCGGCGGGTGTGGCCTGTCGGGCTGCTACTGGCTGGGTGAGGTGAACAGGCTGCGCAGCGTTTGGGCGGCTGTTTCGCGTAGCCAGGTGTGGGCGGGGTCGTTGTCGTGGCGTTGGTGCCAGAGCAGGTGCAGGGGCACTTCGGGCAGGTCGAGTGGCACTGGCAGGGTGGTCAGGCCGAGTTGGTCGCGGGCGGAGCGGGTGGCCGCGTCGGGGAGGGTGACCACGAGGTCGGTGTCGCGGGCGAGTTGGAGTGCGGTGGCGGTGGTGGGGGCGGAGGCGATGACGCGGCGTTCGTGGCCGAGGGCGCTCAGGGCGTCGTCGATCCGGTTGTGGAGGAGTCCGCGCCGGGAGACGGTGAGGTGGTCGGCCGCCGCGTATCTCTCGGGGGTGACGGGCTGTCGGGTGAGGGAGTGGCCTGGGCGGACGGCCAGGACGAGCCGGTCGCGGCCGATGAGGCGGTGGCGGATGTCGGGCAGGGACGGCGGGCCGGCACTGGAGGCGAGGTCGACCTCACCGCGGCGTAGCTCGGGGGTGTCGTCACCGGGCTCGGCGGTCAGCCGGAGTTGCACCCCGGGGGCCTGGCGGTGCACTGCGGCGATCAGGGCGGTTGCACAGGTGGTGGTGAGGGCGTCGTGCCAGCGGACGGTGAACACCCGCTCCAGCCCCGCCAGGTCGAGTTCCGTCTGAGCGGACAGCAGGTGGTGGGCCTGCTGCACCAGGGCGTGGACCTGGGTGCGCATGGCCAGGGCGCGGGTGGTGGGAGTCATGTGGCGTCCGGTGCGGACCAGGATCTGGTCGCCGGTGGCTTTGCGGATACGGCCCAGAGAGCGGCTCATCGCCGGGGAGGTGACATGAAGGCGGGCGGCGGCACCCTGGACGCTTCCTTCCTCGAGGAGCGCGTCCAGGGCGGCGAGGAGGTTCAGATCCAGTTGCATGCCAGTAACTATACAAGTAACAAGGATGCACTTGCTGTTAACAGTGGCGGCTTCTACCTTCGAGGTGCGGGGCAGGGACAGCGTCCCTGAACACCCCGCTCATACCGACCCGAGGGAATGCCCCATGCCTTTTGACGCCGACGCCGCGCTCCTGTCCGCGGTGACCGCTGCGCTGGACGTCCTGTCCTCGATCTGATCGGCTCCCCGCCGCACCACCCCGGCCCGGCCACCCCCACTCGCCATCGCGCGGGCAGAGCCGGGTGTGGTGGGTGTGCACGAAGGCGCGTGCGCCTGGGCGTTCAGGGCGGCCCCCGTCACAGGCTCCGACCGGAACCGGCGGCATCAGCACCGGCGAAGGGCCGGCCATCGGAGCCGGCTGACGAGCATCGCGTCAGCACGTCGGCTCTGCACACCGACGCCCTCGCCCTGCTCGCCGCAACCCCTTGAACCCCGCCCTCGGCCGCCTCGCGAGTCGACCTCGGTGGCCTCGCATCACCCGCACACGAACAACCACCGCTGAAGCAGCAGCTTCTGCTCATGTCCCTCACCTCTCGGAGGTCCCTGCCATGTCCACTCCTGCCAAGTCCGCTCCTGCTGTGCCGACTGCGGTCACCGACGACTCGGCGATGCTCCCCGCCGTCGTCGAGGTCGCCGAACGGATCGGCGCCCGCGTACTTGCCCGCTACTCACCAGATGCCCGACCGGCCACCCGTGAGGCCATCATGAGCCGCTTCGGACCTATGGAAGAAGAAGCCGCCGAGGGCGTTCAGGCGGCCCTGGCCGCGATCCGGCCGCAGGCCACCTGGCTGGGCGAGGATGAGGAGGAACAGCACCAAGGCGGCCTGCCCGCCGGCGAATGGTGGGTGAGCGACATCGTCGAAGGCGCGATCAACCACCTGCACGGGCTGACCGAATGGGGCACCACCATCACCCTGGTCCGCGACAACGAGCCTGTGCTCGGCGTGGTGCATCAGCCCATCGGCAACGTCACCCACACCGCCGTGCGCGGCGGCGGTGCCTTCCGCAGCGGAACCCGGCTGCAGGCGTCCGCCAAGACCGACCTCACCGTGGCAATGACGACCACCAGCCAGGACGGCGGCGACGACCAGGCGCAACGCCGGCGCATGGCGGAGGCGTTCGCCGCCATGCTGGGCAGCGCGTTGCTGGTACGCAGCACCATCCCCAGCACCTTCCCGCTGCTGGGTGTGGCCGCCGGCCAGTACGACGCCTACTGGCAGTTCCAGCCCGAGATGTCAGGGGTGGGCGCTGGTGTGTTGCTCGCCACCGAAGCCGGCGCGATAGCCACCGACCTGTACGGCCGGCCCTGGCGGTTGGGCGCCGACCTGCTGGTCGCCGCGCCAGGAGTGCACGCCGCCGCTCTGAACGTGCTGTCCAGTACCACCTGAACCGCCGCGCCATCCGTCACCCGGCAGAAATCGCCAAACCCCCAAGTACCGCCTGTATATAAGGAGTTCGACCATGCATGTCACCATTCTGGGCGCTTCGGGTGCCACCGGGCAGCAGCTGGTCCAGCAGGCCCTTGATCGTGGCCACACCGTCACGGCCGTCGCCCGTAATCCCGACAGCCTCGCGGCCACCGGCCATGACGACCAGCTGATCCGAGTGCGCGCCGACGTACGGGACACCGACGCCCTCGGCCGTGCGCTCAAAGACGCCACCACCATCATCTCCGCACTGGGTATCCCCAGCCGTGACCAGGTCGGTGTGCTGACCGCGGGTGCTCGTGGCGCCGTGGCCGCCGTCCCCGAGCGCATCATCTGGATGGGGGCGTTCGGTACCGGCGCCTCCGCCGGCGCGGCCGGCGCCCTGACGCGCACCCTGCTGCGGGCCATGGGTGCCGAACTCACCGACAAGGTCACCGCCGACACCACCATCCTCGACGCCGGGGGCACGGTCTTTCACTGCGGGCCGCTGTCCGCCGGACCGCTCAGCGAACACCGCCGCACGGTGGACCTGAGCCAGGCACCCCATCGGCTCTTCCCTGCCCGCGTCAGCCGCGCCACCGTCGCCGCCGCGATGCTCGACGCGGCCGAAACACCGGACCTGCCCGGCGGCACCTACGTGCCCCTCGACCGCTGAGTGTCTGCCTGGCGTACACGCTGCTCCATCGAGGCCGGTCAGCGGCTGCTGCGCGAGGAACAGGTCCGGTCTGCGTGCCCGCCTGCGAGGCGGCGGTGTCTGCGAGGTCGCGGTGGGCCTTCGCCCGGTGGTAGAGGGCCCTGTGCTGCAGGTCGTCGGGGAGTGGGCGGCCGTCGACGACCGTGGTGAGACGGGCGGCGGTGCGTGAGCGGTGTTCGTGCCGGGAGATCGCCGACTCGTCCGGGGGCCGGCATCCGCCATCCGGCACGTCAGCCCTCGGGCCGTCACGCCGCCGGGTCACACCGTCAGCGCGTCACGCCGCCAGCCCGGCCGCCAGCGTCGCGCCGAGGTTCCAGCACGCCTCGGTGTCCGCCCGGCCCGGCTCGCCGGTCACGGTGACCGGTTCGGCGCCGCGGCGCCAGCCCAGGCCCGTCGTGATCGACTCGATGCCGCGCACGGCGCCGGTGACATCGTTCCCCCCGTGCACGTAGTAGCCGAAGGGCCGGCCGCGGGTGGTGTCCAGGCACGGGTAGTAGACCTGGTCGAAGAAGTGCTTGAGCGCGCCCGACATGTAGCCGAGGTTCGCGGGCGTGCCGAGGAGGTAGCCGTCCGCGGCCAGCACGTCCGACGCCGTGGCGGCGAGCGCCGCGCGCCGCACCACCCGGACGTCCTCGATCTCCGGGGCCGTCGCACCGGAGACGACGGCCTCGAACAACGCCTGGCAGTTCGGCGAGGGCGTGTGATGCACGATCAACAAGGTGGCCACAGCGGGAACCCTGCCGTGCCCGCGCCGCCCGCCGCAAGCCGGGCCGGTGGCACCGCCCCGCGGCGGGTGCGCCGGCCGCGTGCCGAGTCACTCTCCCCGCGACCGGCGGCAACCCTGCCCGGCGGCGTCACAGGGCCCGGGAACGGCCGCACCGGGCCACAGCGGTGGGCCGTGCTGTCTGGTCGCGGCCGCTGCCGAGCAGGCGGATATTGGGAGGGGGAGGTGTACCCCGGGCGTACCCGGCGGCTCGGCGACGACCCCACGCAGTCGGAGGGGCGGTGCTCACCTCGAAAGCTCCAGACGACTCGTCCGCCCTCGACGGCCGGGACCGGCCCGCGCCTCCACTGAGCTGGCGTGTGGTGTTGTTCTGGCTGATCGGCATCACCGCCGTGCTGACGGTGACCGGCGTCGTCCTGGGCCGCGAGACCCGGCTGGCGCCGTTCCTGATCGCGGTGCCCGCGCTGATCGCCGGGCGCGGCACGGTACGGCAGACCGGAGTCGCCTCGGTCTGGACGACCGTCGTCATCGCGGCCTCGCTGTGGGACACCCCGATGGGCACCATGGGCGCCGACGCGGCGGTTGTCGTCTTCGCCGTCCTGTTCAACGGTCTGAGCGTCGCGCGCGCCGCCCAGCGGGTCCACCGGGAGAAGGAGATCGCCCGGCTGCGGTCCGCGGCGGCCGCTCTGCAACGCCAGCTCCTGCGCCCGTTCCCGCTGGTGACCGACCAGCTTCTGGTGCACGGCCTGTACCAGCCGGTGGAGGAGGACAGCCGGGTGGGCGGCGACGTCTACGAGGTCGTGGCCTCCCCCTACGGCAGCCGCGTCTTCATCGCGGACGTCCAGGGCAAGGGCCTGCCCGCCATCAGCGCGGCCTTCGCCGTGCTCAGCGCCTTCCGGGAAGCGGCCGTGGCCGAGCCGACGCTGACCGCCGTCGTCGACGCCCTGGAGGAGGCGGTCCTGCGGCACAACTCCTTCGCCGCGCAGGTCGGTGAGCGGGAGCGGTTCGTGACGGCGCTGGTCCTCGGCATCGACTCGGAGCAGGAGGTGCAGGTGATCAACTGCGGGCATGTGGCGCCGCTGCTGCTCCACAGCGAGCGGGCCGGGCCCGTGCTCCGTACGGACCCCTGCGTCCCGCTCGGCCTCGACGCGCTGGCGCCGGAGCCGCGTACCGTCGAGTGGTTCACCTTCCCCCTCGAAGGCACGCTCCTGCTCTGCACCGACGGTGTCACCGAGGCACGCGACCCGTCGGGCACCTTCTACCCGCTCGACGAACGGGCCCTCGGCTGGGGCGACATCCTCCCCAAGGACGTTCCGGCCGCGCTCTACCGCGACCTTCGCCGCCACACGGCGGGCACGCCGACCGACGACACCGCGGTGCTGGTGCTGCGCAGGAGGGGCGGCCCCGAACTGTGAGGCGGGACGGAACGGGACGGGTGGCGCAGGTGCGTCATCCGGCGGCGGCCGCCGTCACCGTGGCGGGGTCGACGCCGGTCAGTTCCACGACGCGGTGCGGAGGTACGCCGGCCGCGAGCGCGCGCCCGATGAGAGCGTCCCGGTCGTCCGTGCTGTCGCGGTACGCCATCAGCTCCTCCTCCGCCCGGGCCACGGTCTCGGGGGCCGTCTGCCGGCGCAGCAGGTTCAGTTCCTCCTCGCTCAGCGGGACGGGCAGCCGCTCGGCGTGTTCCGGGATGGCGCCCGTCTCCTCCGGGGGCAGCAGGCGCAGCTGCGGGGACGTCGCCGTGGCTCCCTGCGCTTCGAGCCACGCGCGCACCGCGGGAGTGTCCATGCACGACAGCTCGCCGACGGCGGTCGGCGGCAGGCCGAGCGACACATGCGGGTCGTCCAGCAGGAACAGGTAGGCATCGTCGGTCATGCTCGGCTGCCTTTCGAACGGGCGGGCCCACTCAGGCGTGGGCCGGTCGCGGTCCCTCTACCCCGCCTTCGGCCGGATTAGCGGGGCGTCCGCGCGACGGGACACACGTTCACCCGGACGGCCCTGCGTCCCGGGTCGCCATGCCCGCCCGGTACGCCCCGCGTCCGGGCGGCGCCCTGCCCGGCCGGGGGCCGCATGGCGGTCAGCCCGTTTCCCGGGCCGCCGCGGCGACCCGGGGGCCGGCGTGACGGCCCGGGAGTCGGCGTGACGGCCCGGGAGTCGGCGTGACGGCCCGGGAGTCGGCGTGACGGCCCGGGGGCCGCCGCGGCGACCCGGGGGCCGGCGTGACGGCCCGGGAGCCGCGGCCGGCCGGCCGACGCCCGGGAGTCGGAGTCAGCCGGTCGGCGGGACGGCCCGGGAGTCGCGGTCAGCCGGTCAGCGCGGCCTGGACCACCGCCCTGGCTTCCTCCTGCACCTGTCGGAGGTGGTCCTGCCCGAGGAAGGACTCGGCGTAGATCTTGTAGACGTCCTCGGTGCCCGAGGGGCGGGCCGCGAACCAGGCGTTGGCGGTGCTCACCTTGATGCCGCCGATCGCGGCGCCGTTGCCGGGCGCCTCGGTGAGCACCGAGGTGACCTCCTCGCCGGCCAGGGTGTCCGCGGTGACCTGGGCGGGCGAGAGCTTGGCGAGCAGGGCCTTCTCCTCGCGGGACGCGGGGGCGTCGATGCGGGCGTAGGCGGGCTCGCCGAAGCGGGCGGTGAGCGCGGTGTAGTGCTGGGACGGCGTCTTCCCGGTGACCGCCGTGATCTCACCGGCGAGCAGGGCCAGCAGGATGCCGTCCTTGTCGGTGGTCCACACCGAGCCGTCCCGGCGCAGGAAGGACGCGCCGGCCGACTCCTCTCCCCCGAACCCGATCGAACCGTCGGCCAGTCCGTCCACGAACCACTTGAAGCCCACGGGTACCTCGACGAGCCGGCGTCCGAGGTCGGCGGCGACCCGGTCGATCATCCCGGACGACACCAGGGTCTTGCCGATGCCCGCCTCGGCGGCCCACCGCTCGCGGTGAGAGAAGAGGTAGGAGATGGCGACGGCCAGATAGTGGTTGGGGTTCATCAGGCCGGCGTCCGGCGTGACGATGCCGTGCCGGTCGGCGTCCGCGTCGTTGCCGGTGGCGATCTGGAACCGGTCGCGCTGCTCGATGAGCGAGGCCATCGCGTACGGCGACGAGCAGTCCATACGGATCTTGCCGTCCCAGTCCAGCGTCATGAACCGCCAGGTCGGGTCGGTGAGCGGATTGACCACCGTCAGGTCGAGGGCGTGCTGTTCGGCGATACGGCCCCAGTAGGCGACGGACGCCCCGCCGAGCGGGTCGGCGCCCAGCCGCACGCCGGCCGTGCGGATCGCGTCCAGGTCCAGCACGTTCGGCAGGTCGGCGACGTAGGCGCCCAGGAAGTCGTGGCGGCCGGTGCCGGGTGCGGTGAGCGCACGGGCGTACGGGATGCGCCGTACGCCCTTCAGGCCGTCCGCGATGATCTCGTTGGCCCGGTCCTGGATCCAGGAGGTGGCGTCGGAGGCGGCCGGTCCGCCGTTCGGCGGGTTGTACTTGAAGCCGCCGTCGGCGGGCGGATTGTGCGAGGGGGTGACCACGACACCGTCCGCGAGGCCGGCGGAGCGTCCCCGGTTGTGGGTGAGGATGGCGTGGGACACCGCCGGGGTGGGCGTGTAGCCGTCCGCGGTGTCGATGAGCACCGTCACGTCGTTGGCGGCGAACACCTCCAGCGCGGTGACCCTGGCGGGCTCCGACAGCGCGTGGGTGTCGGCGCCCAGGAAGAGGGGGCCGTCGATGCCCTGGCCGCCGCGGTACTCGCAGATGGCCTGGCTGGTCGCGGCGATGTGGTCCTCGTTGAACGCGGTCGCCAGCGACGACCCGCGGTGCCCGGACGTACCGAACGCGACGCGCTGGCCCGGCTCGGCCGGGTCGGGGTGCAGTGCGTAGTACGCGGTGACCAGCCGGGCCACGTCGACGAGATCCTCGGGACCCGCCGGTCCGCCCGCTCGCTCGTGCTGCATGTGCCCGCTCCTCCACATCGGTTGACTGACGGTCCCATCTTTCCCCGTCCCACCCGGCCGCCGCGACCACGCGACCGCGCGGGATGCGGTGCCGGGTCGGGCGGGGCCCCGGCATCGGCTGCCGCGTTCCCCGACCGCGCGACTCGAACCGCGCCGTGCGGCGGCAGGCGTCCTGTGGCCATGCACCGTCCGGGCCGGCGGTGGGGCGACACGTCGGCAGCCCGGCGCGGGCCGCTCCCCGGTAACCGTCCGCCCCTTGGGGACGCGCGCCGCACCACCTCCGGCTGCACCGTGATGTCGAGCGTGCCGGCGGGGCCGGGCCTCACCGAGTCGCGCGTCCGCCGACATCGCGGCGACGATCGCCTCGACCGCCGCTGCGGCCGGCAGGCCCGGCGGCAGCGGCGGGGCGGCGCCCGCGACCGCGCGCCTCGCGAACCCCGTCTCGACGTGCGGCAGCCTGATCTCCAGCACCTTCACACCGGACGGCGTCTGCTCCCGCCGTACCACCGTCGGCCAGGCGGCGAGTGCGGCCTTGGCCGCGGCGTGGTCGGCCCTGCCGGCCGGCGCGGACCGGGCGACGACGCCGGTGATCGCGGCGATCATGCCGCCCGGCGCCAGAAGGAAGGGACGCGCGCAGGAACGCCGGCGGCGTCAGCGTGTCACCGTGATCAGGGGTTCCGCCACCGCGTCGCCGAGCGTGTCGGCCGGCCCGAAGGCGGCGACGCCGACGCAGACGACGACCGCGTCGAGGCCATCGTGCTCGTCCGCCGCCCACTTCACGACGCGTCCGCACGAGTCGAGGTCGCAGGCGTCGAAGGCATGGGAGGGGGCGCGGGCGCCGGCGCCGGCGCCCCGTGCGAGGGCGCCGGGGTCACGGCCGGCCACGAGCACCGCGGCGCCCCGGTCGCTCAGCCACCAGGCCAGGACCGAGCCGGGGTGTCCCGTGGCACCGGCGATGAGGACCCGCGCACCGCTGCCGTCCATGTCGTCGTACCTCCCGTGGCCGGCCGCACGACGTGGCGGCCGACACCGCTCACGCCCGTATGCCTCCCTTTCGGGCCGCGTCGGGCGGCCGGACGCACAGGGAACGGCATGACCTGGGCGTGGTGGCCGGCCCGGCTCCGGTGCCGCCTCAGCGGTCGCCCTGCGTGAAGCGGGGCACGCGCAGGGCCCGGCGTTCGGCCGCCGTCATGCCGCCCCAGACGCCGTCGCTCTCGCCGTTGCGCAGGGCCCAGGATCGGCAGGCCGTCATCACCGGGCAGCGGTGACACACCGCCCGGGCCCGTTCGATCTGCGTCCTGGACAGGCCGACCTCACCGAGGGGGAAGAAGAGCTCGGGGTCCTCGGAGCGACAAGCCGCCCGCTCGCGCCAGTGGCCTCGAGGAAAGTTCATCACGACCTCCGCCGATCGCTGCGCCGCCCCGTCCGGGCAGCTCGAAGAAGCGGCGCAGGCAGCACCGCGGGACCCGGCAGAGGTGTGGACAATATAGGCTTTTTCTGTCATTCGAGCCAGATGAATCCCGGCGGCCCCGCAGAGTCGCGACGAGCGCACACGACGCGTTCGGTCTACCGGCCCCTCCCGGGCCCCGCCGGCGGGGCCGCATCCGAAGGGCTCGGCGCGGCCGAACACCTGACGGCGGCGGCCGTACCGACCCGTCCGTCTCCCGGCGCGCGGACCCGCCCTCTCGGCCGCCGCCCACCCGTCGACAGGAGGGCCCGACCTCATGAAGCTCCCAGGAATCGGCGGCCCGGCCCTGCGCGAGCAGCTGGGCGACGGCCTCTTCGCCCGCGTCGCCGGACCCGACGGCCCCCGCAACCGCGCCCGCATCCACGGCACGCCGGGACCGCGCTGGTTCGGTCCCGAGCGCCCCATCCGCAGGGTGCACGGTGACGCCTCGATGTTCATCGGAGGACTGTCCGCGCTGCTGTTCCAGTCTCTCCACCCGCTCGCGATGGCCGCCGTGGCCGCCCACTCGGGGTACCGCGGAGACCCCTGGGGGCGCCTGCAGCGCACGAGCACCTTCCTCGCGGTGACCACGTACGGGACCGCCGAGGACGCGCAGGAGGCGTGCGAGCAGGTCCGGGCGGTGCACGAGCGGGTGCGGGGTACGACCCCCGAGGGCGAGCCGTACCACGCCGCCGATCCCCGTCTGCTCGGCTGGGTCCATGCCGCGGAGGCCGACAGCTTCCTGCGGGCCCATCAGCGCTACGGGTCCCGCCCGCTGTCCGAAGAGGAGTGCGACGGGTACGTCGCCGACACCGCGCGGGTCGCCGCCGCCCTGGGCGCGGTCGATCCGCCCACCAGCCGAGCCGAGCTCGCGGAGCGGCTGGAGATGTACCGCGCCGAACTGCGGGCCACCGCCGCGTCGCGGGCCGCCGCCCGTTTCCTGCTGCTGGAGCCGCCGGTCCCGCTCGCCGTGCGGCTCCCGTACGGCGTCCTCGCCGCGAACGCCGTGTCGCTGCTGCCCTCCTGGGCCGCGAGGGAACTGCGGCTGCCCCGGCTGCCGGTCGTGGACGAAGTGTGCGTACGGCCGCTGGGCGGGCTGATCACCTCGGTGGTGCGCTGGGCGATGGCACCCTCGCGGCCCGTGACGTCGGCGCCCGCGCACTGACCGCGCACTGACCGGACGCCGCCAGGATCCCTCCGGACGACGGCGGCCGGCCGGGACCCCTCGGGTGAGGGAATCCCGGCCGGCCGGCGTCAGGCGTCATCCGCTTCGGCGGGACACCGCGACCCCTCGGTGTCCGTGCGCCGGCGTCACCTTCTGCGGCTGCGGCCCGACCAGGCGCTCCCGATGCCGGCGACGTGCAGGGCCAGCAGCGTGAGCCCGATCAGCATGAAGTTCGTGGAGGTGAAGGTGTCGTTGGTCGAGATGTCGGCCGCGTTGATGAGGAACGCTATGAAGAACAGGACCGCAGCGATGATGCCGAGCATGGATTCCTCTTTCCCGAGTGGTGTCGTCTTTCCGACGCAGTGAGACCCGCATGCCCCGAGGTCGGCGAGAAACACAGCGCGTCCGCCACCGAAATGGCGGACAAATACCGCATCAGCGTGGGCCGTTGACACACAAGGGGCCAAAGCGGTTGCCGACCGGTCCCGCCCGCCGCCACTCACCACGAGGCGAGACGTGACATCCGTGGCCGGGGGCGGCGCGCGGGCCCCCGGTACTCCCCCGGCCGGCACAGGTTTGCCCGGCGCCGCAGCGGTCACGCGACGGGGATGCCGCAGAGTCATCCCGCCACCGGGCACAGCAGACGAACCGACGGCGGAGCGCGCCTCCCCCGCCGACGGGGGTGTGCGAGGTGAGCGCGACACAGTCCACGCAAGCCACGAGGCCCGAACAGCCCGTACCAGCCGCGCGATCCGTGCAGCCCGTACCCGCGCCGTCCGAGAGTCGGCCGGAGACGGCGGGGGCGGGGCAGCGGGACGCGTTCTTCGACAACGCGAAGTACCTGGCGATCGTGCTCGTGGCCGTGGGCCACTCCTGGGAGCCGCTGCGCTCGGACAGCAGAGCCGTCACCGCGCTGTACATGACGGTCTACGCGATCCACATGCCGGCGTTCATCATTCTCTCCGGCTACTTCTCCCGTAGCTTCGACGCCGCCCCGCAGCGCGTCAAGCGCCTGGTGACCGGCGTGGCCCTGCCCTACGTCGTCTTCGAGGTCGCCTACACCCTCTTCACCCGGTGGACCGACGGCGCCCCGGACCGGCCGATCACCCTGCTCGAACCGCTCTATCTGACCTGGTTCCTGGCGGCCCTGTTCATCTGGCGGCTGACCACCCCGCTGTGGCGGACCCTCCGCCGGCCGCTGCCGACGGCGCTGGCAGTCGCGATGCTGGCCACGCTGTCACCCGACATCGGCGAGGACCTCGACCTGCAACGGGTCCTGCAGTTCCTGCCGTACTTCGTGCTCGGCCTGTGTCTGCGGCCCGAGCACTTCGGCCTGCTGGGGGGGGGGGGGGGGGGGGGGGGGGGGGGGGGGGGGCGGCTCGGGTTAGCTGTCCGTCCTGCCCCATAGTCGCGCTAG